>JAZSLC010000158.1:0-14696 GCA_045535175.1 Faecousia sp.
AGGCATAAAAACAGGCCGCTTTAGCGGCGGCCTGTGAGTGTAATGCGGTGTCAAACTATTCAATGCCCCTTTAGGGGTGAAGCCAGTAATGACCCTTCTAGGGTCTGTGCAAACCACCACTTCAGTGGTGGTTATGATTTACTGAATGTGACGGACTTGGCGTAGTCCAGAATGGTGTCGCGAAGCTGGGCAGCATCCTCTTCCAGCACTGCAAACTGGATAGACCAGAAGGCATCGGAGGCTTTGAAGAAGAAACTCAGGTAGTGATATTCGGTGCCGTCATCGCCGGGGAACGAGTATTCAAAGAACAACAGGCCGTCCTGGTTCTGAATCTGCACCTTGCCTTCCAGTTCGTTGGCCTGAAGCAGCAGCTGACCGTACTCTTCCACAGTGTAATCCCCGAAGCCTTCCACCAGGGAGAAGACCTCTTTAATGGTGTAGACGGCCATATCCTTGCTGCCGTAGCACATGGTGAAGCCTTCCAGCTTGGATTCCCGGAAATCATCGGTCAGGGTGATCTCCATGCCGGCGGTGGTGAAGGTTTTGGGATCGGCAGATTTGTTGATACCCACACTCAGGCCGGAGATAAGGCCGGCAATGATGGCAACGATCATAATGATGATGCCGGTATTCTTATTGTACTTACGGTTTTCCAGGGTCTGCCGGTCGGTGACTCCGTCGAAATAGAAGGGGTTGCCACCGGTGGGATTAAAGTGGTTTTTGCCGGAGAGGGAAATGTTTTCGGTGCCGGCAGGCAGCTGCATCACCTCGGAGCAGTGGTTCCTGCTGAGCTTATCGGCGATCACAAAGACTTTCAGCGCCTGCTCGCTGATGGGGAAGGTCTTTTCCTCGCCGTTTTTCAGGGTGCCCAGCTTTCTGCAGTTCACGCCGTTGATGGTCAGCTCGGTGCTGTCCGGGTCTTCGATGTAGACCTTCATGGTAGCGGCGCAGGCCACGAAGGTTTTGTTTCGTTTGATGGTAAGATTTCTCATAGCGATACCTCTTTCTGTGTTGGCGTATCTCCATTTTACCATGATACCGGGAAAAAGCAAGCTTAACCCGCCATTTTGCCGAAAAAACAAGCACCGCGCTGCGCGGTGCGTGAAGTGGGTCATTTCAGGCAGGCTGCCACCTGAGGGGTGAGCCAGGCGGCCATTTCTTCATAGGCTGCATCCGTCAGGTGCAGGCCGTCCTCCACGAAAATATCCCGGAAGGATCCGTCGGGGTTATGGAAGAAGGGATCCAGGTCCAGGGTGAAGATGCCCTGGTTTTCTGCGGCATAGCGGATCAGAAGCTCGTTATACCGGGCATTCAGGGCGCGGCGCTCCGGATTGCCGTAGCGCTTGGTGTCGAAAACCTGTAAAATCACAACAGGAATTCCGGGCCAGTCGGTCCGCAGCCAGGCAATCAGCCGCTCGGTCAGGAACCAGGTTTCCTCCGGGGTCAAACCCTTGGTCATGTCGTTGTGACCGGGACGAAGGACCACGGCGGAGGGCTGATAGGGCAGCACCATCCGGTGATAGTAGCGCAGCAGCTCGTCCACGGTGGCACCGCCGAAGCCGTGGTTTTCCACTTCCAGACCGCCGTACTGAGCCCACTGGGCTCTGGCCCGGTCGTAGCCCCAGTTGCGCAGGAAGGAGCTGCCGTAGAGCAGAACCCGCCCGGTTTCCACGGGGTATGCTTCGTAGCCCCGGATGGTCTGTTCATAACGATCCAATTGTACGATTTCAGCCATTACAGAACACCTGCTTTCTTATCCAGCTTGTAGTTACGGATGTACATCACCAGGTCTGCACTCACCATCACGAAGTTCAGCACATAGAAAAACAGCACATACCACTTAAATTCAGGAGCCAGAAGCTTGGAGGTGATGCCGCAGACGTAGCCAAAGAGGATCAGCAGCAGGAAAGCCAGGCTCTTGCCCTTGGTGGTGCGGGCTTTCCAGGACTTGAGCACGTTCAGAGGCCAGGAAAGACCGAAACTGACGATCATAATGATTTCCAGAATTTCAGACATAAGAATCTCTTCTTTCTTTTTAGGATAAAACTATTCTACCACGGCCTTGCGTTATTGTAAAATATATGATAAATTAAGCTAAGAATATACTCTGTGATAAGCTGGTGAAATTATGGAACTGTTGCAACTGCGCTATTTTTACGAGAGTGCCTGTGCCGGGAGTATCACAAAAACGGCAGAGCGGTTTATGGTGCCCCCTTCGTCGGTGTCGCTGTCCATCAAACGGCTGGAAAAGGAGCTGGGCTGCGCCCTGTTTGACCGGACCGGCAACCGGATCCGGCTCAACGAGAATGGCCGTGTCCTGAAAAAAGCCCTCCAAACCGCCTTTGGCGCCCTGGATGAAGCGGTGGTCAAATTGGGGGATCAAAAGCCCGGTGGGGGAGAAGACATCTATTTGCTGGTCCGCAGCGAGCGGCAGATTTTGCTGGACTGCCTTGCGGATTTCCGCAAGACCCACCCCGGGGCGGTGTTCCATCTGTCCCATGACTACGTGGACGAGCGGATCAGCCGGTTCGACATTATTATCGACGATGCATCGGTGGACTACGAGGGGTTCCAAAGCACCCCTATCATCCGGGAGAATATCCGCGTTGCAGCCTCCAGGGATAATCCCCTGTGCGACCGGGAACTGACGTTGTGGGATCTGCGACAGGAGCGGTTTATCACCATGCACCGGGGCAGCTCCATGCAGCGGATCACCCTGGATTGCTGCGCCCGGGCCGGATTCCGGCCCAATGTGATCATTGAAAGTGACGACCCCCAGTATCTGCGCAAATACATTGAAATGGACTTCGGCCTGGCCTTTGTGCCGGAAGTCTCCTGGCATGGGCAGATGGAAGGGACCCGGTATCTGAAGGTATCGGACCTGAAAGAACAACGGGTCACCGCCGCCCACCGCAACGCCCAGCGCCCCCTGAACCCCACAGCCCAAGCCTTCTACGAAATGCTGCTGCGCCGACGAACCGGCATGGAATGAACGATATAATACGACCACCGGTTTTTTACGGCCGGTGGTCGTGTTTTGTATGGATTCAGTGGGAAAGGATGAATGCTCTGGTTTTGGGGTGGGCACACATATAGACCATGGGGATCATGGACAGGGCGGTGCCCACCGTAAACACCAGATACAGGGGGAATACCTCGCCCAGCAGCCCGTAAATCAGGGCGGAGAGGGCTGAACCGCCCACGGATGCAGCTTGAATGAAGCCCAGAATGGCACCCCGGTTTTCTTCGGGCAGGGCCAGCATCATGGAGGCGTTGAATACAGTGTTGCCGGCACAGTTCAGAAAAGCACCCACAAAGACCAGAATGCAGATGGGAAGAAACTCGTTGCACAGGTATGCGCTCATCAAAAAGGGACCGGTAAAGCCAAATCCCACCGCCAGCACCCAGAAGCGTGCCTTGGGTTTCAGTTTTATGGCGCCCAGCAGCAGAACACACACCAGGGAGGCGGCCATCCAAACGGCCATCAGGTAACCGTACTGCTCCACGGGAAAGCCCTTTTCCGTGGTAAAGGGCAGCACCAGAGTCAGGGGGCCGGAGGCCAGCAGGTTTACCGCCAGGGCGCAGGGCACAAAGATCCGCAAACTGGGATCCCGGAAGATCACTCCAACGGCCCTGCCGGTATCCTGCAGAATACGCTTTGCCGAAACGGGGGTTCCCTGCTGGATGGTTTTGGGTACGTGGACGAAAAGCTCCGTGACAGCGCTGTACAAATTGCTCAGGCCGTTGAGAATCACGATCAGCGGCACCCCGAAAAAGGCCACCACAACACCGCTGAAGCTGGTGCCCGCCATCTGAATCAGGGATTGGGTGCCGGAGAAAATGGATTGCCCCCGGACCATGTCGTCATGGGGAATGATGTCGATCATCAGGGTGCTGGCCGCAGGGGAATAGAAAACACTGCCAAGGGCTGCCAAAACCGCTGCGGTAAGTACTGCGGGGACCGTCAGCTTACCCAGGTAGGCCAAAATTCCGATGGTCAGCATCACGGCGAACTGCATCAGGTCCATGGCCACCAACACCCACTTGCGGTTGCATTTGTCCACAATGCTGCCGCTGAAGGGGGAGAGGCACATGGTCACCACCATGGAAATGGCGGAAAGCACACCCATCAGGGCGGTGGAGCCGGTTGCCTGGTAGACCCAGTAGCCGATGGCCACGCTGTACATCAGATCGCCAATACTGCTGACGGCATTTCCCTGCAGAAGCAGAATGAAGTCTTTATTCCAAAGTTTGCGGTGCATCCCGGCCCCTCCTTGTTTTTTCTGCATTGTATCATCGCAGGATGCCCCTGTCAAGCAACCGGCTGTTGTTGGAAAAATGCGCTGCATTCCAACCGTCGGTTGAGCCAGCACCAAAGGGGTTGACTTTTTCTTGGACTGACTGTATAATAACAAACGATATATAACATAAGATATATATGGAGGTTCCAATGGCACCGAAAGTGAAAGTTACAAAACAGGAAATTGTAGATGCCGCGGTGGAGATGGTACGCAAAAGCGGCGTTCAATCCGTCAATGCCAGAACCCTGGCGGCAGCCCTCCAATGCTCTACCCAGCCCATTTTTTCCAATTTTGCCACCATGGACGAGCTGCGCCTTGCGGTTGTGGAGCGGGCCGATCAGTTGTGTACCCAGTACATGGACCGGGAAGCGAAAAGGGGAGCGTATCCGGTTTACAAGGCCATCGGCATGGCCTATATCCGCTTTGCCAAAGAGGAGAAGGAGCTCTTTAAGCTGCTGTATATGCGTGACCGGTCTACAGAGGATACGCCTGCTTCCACGGACCTGACCCAACAGGTGGAGGAAATAGTACACAGCAACACCGGCCTTGACTCCGATGAAGTGAAGCTGTTTCACCTGGAGATGTGGGCCTGTGTCCATGGAATCGCCACCATGTTTGCAACCGGTTTTTTGGATCTTGAATGGGACCTTGTGAGCAAAATGCTGACCGATGCTTACCAGGGTCTCAGAAAACAATTTGAATTGGAGTGATGAAGGTGTATGCCATACAAACAGAGGGACTAACCAAACGGTTTGCAGATACTCTGGCGGTGAACGGACTGGATCTTACCGTCCAAAAGGGCGAATTGGTGTCCCTTTTGGGGGTAAACGGTGCCGGTAAGACCACCACCATCAAGATGCTTTGCGGTCTGCTGCGACCCACCGCCGGAGATGCATGGATCCTTGGTAAGAGCGTCTGCAAAGAACCTGCCGCTGTAAAAAGGACGATTGCCGTGTCCCCTCAGGAAACAGCAGTGGCCCCGGGCCTCAGTGTGCAGGAGAATCTGGAACTGATGTGCGGCGTTCATGGCTTTCCCGGGGAAAAGAGAAGGGAAAAGATCGCCCAGCTCAGCAAACAACTGGACCTGGAGGGGATCCTCCGGAAGAAGGCGGGAAAGCTGTCCGGTGGCCAGCAGCGCAGGCTCAGCATTGCCATGGCACTGATCAGCGAGCCTCAGGTTCTGTTTTTGGACGAGCCCACCCTGGGCCTGGATGTGTTGGCCCGCAGCGACCTTTGGGACCTGATCCGGTCCCTGAAGGGGAATGTTACCATTATTCTGACCACCCACTATATGGAAGAAGCGGAGGCCCTTTCGGACCGGGTTGCCATTATGAAAGACGGGAAACTGCTCCTGTGTGAAACGGTGGCGCAAATCAAGGAACGGGCCGGAACGGAGCAGTTTGAACAGGCCTTTATTCGGATCGTAAAGGGGGCACAGCAATGAGAATGTGGACGTTTGCATCCAGAAATGTTAAGGAGATTCTCAGGGATCCTTTGAATCTGGCCTTTGGCCTGGGCTTTCCCTTGGTGCTACTTTTGCTTCTTACGGCCATCCAGGCCAATATCCCGGTGCCGCTTTTTGAACTGGACCATTTAACGCCGGGAATCGCGGCCTTTGGGCTTTCGTTTCTGACACTCTTTTCTGCCACCGTTATTGCAAAGGACCGGGGCAGCGCCTTACTTCAGCGGCTCTATACCACCCCCATGACGGCAGGGGATTTCATTCTGGGCTATACCCTGCCTATGCTTCCCATTGCTCTGGCACAATGTGCAGTTTGCTATCTGGCGGCGGTGGTGCTGGGTATGGGTGTTACGGTTCGGATCCTTTATGCGGTGCTGCTGATATTGCCCACATCTGTATTGTATATTGCCCTGGGCCTGCTTTGCGGCAGTGTGCTGAATGACAAACAGGTGGGCGGCGTTTGCGGCGCATTGCTTACAAACCTATCCGCGTTTCTTTCGGGCATCTGGTTTGATCTGGACCTGGTGGGCGGCGCATTCAAGAAGATTGCGTATGCCCTGCCCTTTGTACACGCCGTTGAACTGGGCCGGGCCGCCCTGGAGGGGAACTTTGGGGATATTGCGCCCCATCTGCTGTGGGTGATGGTCTATGCTGTGGCGATTCTTGGGGCAGCGGTATTCTTATTTCTGCGGCGGAATATGAAGGGCTAAACCGGGAAATACCATTGGCTTTTTCGGAATTTCGCGTTATAATGGCATAAACAATACTGGGGAGGGTACAGGATGAAACGCTATTTGATTCCCAACACCGGCCGGTTTTACAAAGCCAATCTCCATTGCCACACCACCGTTTCCGACGGCAGGAAAACCCCTGCCGAAATTAAAGCACTTTACGCAGCCAACGGCTACTCCATTGTGGCTTTTACGGACCATGATGTTTTGATCCCCCACCTGGAGCTGCGAAGCCAAGATTTTCTCCCCCTGAACGGCTTTGAAGCGGAAGTGGAGGAGCCGGGCAGCCGGGATTGGGCCAACCGGAAGCAGTGTCACATCTGCTTTATTGCCAAGGACCCGGACAACCTGACCATGCCCTTCTACCACCGCACCAAATACGTCTGGGGCAATGCCGAACAATACCGCTCCCAGCTGCGTTATGACGAAACCCAGCCCGATTATGTTCGGGAATACAACCATGAATGCATCAGCGACATGATCCGCCGGGGCAGGGAAGCGGGCTTTTTTGTGACCTACAACCATCCAACCTGGTCCCGGGAAGATTACCCTGATTACATCGGCTACCGGGGGATGGATGCCATGGAGATTATGAATTACGGCTGCTGCTGTGAGGGCTACCTGGATTATAACCCCCGGGTCTATGACGATTTTCTGCGGACCGGGCGGAAGCTTTATTGCATCGCAGCCGATGATAACCATAGCCGCATCAAAGACGAGTGCGGCGGCTGGACCATGATTCGTGCAGAGGGCCTGGAATACAAAACCATCACCCGCGCATTGGAACAGGGCCATTTCTATGCTTCCTGGGGTCCCGAGATCCATGGGCTTTGGGTGGAGGACAGATGGATTCACATTACCTGTTCTCCTGCCAGCCGGGTGATCGCCACTTTTCATGCACGTAAATCCCGGGTGATCCAGGGACCGGGCCTGACGGAGGCCTCCTTCCCGCTGGCGCCGGAGGATGGCTATGTGCGATTGACGGTGGTGGACGAAAAGGGCCGCTGCGCCGATACCAACGCTTATTTTATGGAAGACATCCTGTAAGGATCAACGACAAAACGCACCTGACCGGCCCGGCCAGGTGCGTTTGTCCCGTTAATAGGCTTCTATTTCCGCAGAATCGGAGCCCACACTCAGAGTGTAGCTTTGCCCCTTCTGAAGCTGAGGGCAGGAGAGGATCACCACCGCGAAGCTCAGTTCCGGCTGGCAGGAAATCAGCACATTTCCGGCTGCATCCTTGAGCGTGATGGCCGTTCCGGCGGAGCGGTTTCCGACACTCACCGCAATGACCCCCTGAGAGCTGTCGCTGAAGGTCTGGGCCATGCCCGAAGCGCCGGTGCCGATGAAGGTACCACCGGTGATGACCGCGCTGGAGTCGTAATCCAGGGTGGCAGTGTCGCCCTGGGTGGGACCCACCACGGTGATGTGGCCGCCGGAGATTTCCAGGGTTCCGTTGGCATCGATGCCGTCACCGGAGGAGCGGATATAAAGGGCGCCCCCGGAGATCTTCACACTGCCGTTGGAGTTGGAGGCCATTCCACCGAAGCCGCCGGGACCACCGGGCCTGCCGCCGAACATTCCGTCCCGGCCGCCGGTGATGCCGCTCTGGTCCGTGCCCCCTGCCGCATTGAGTCCGTCATCGCTGGCGGTGAGCGTAATGTCACCGCCCTGAATGTCGATGTGCAGGGCTTCCAGACCCTCATAGCTTTCGGAAATCCGGACGGTACCTGCGGTGACGGTCAGGGTGTCTTCTGCATGGATGGCATCATCACCGGAGGCGATGGTGAAGGTACCGCCGTTGAGGATTACCAAGGTGTCCGAATGGATGGCATCGTCTGCGGAGTTGATTTGGATGGTGCCGCCGGAGATCAGCAGGCCGTTAGTTGCTTTCAGGCCCTTCATGCTGACAGTGTCTTCGGTGGTGGCAGTGCCGGGGTTCTCTCCCGGGCGCATCCCTCCGGGCCTGCCGCCCATGAATCCGCCGTAATTGCCGGAGGAGGCTTTGGTGCCGTTTTCACTGCCGCCGCCCACCAGTAAGTCCAGGGTTCCTCCCGCGATCTGCAGATAGGCGCTGGCGGCAATGCCGTCCCCTTCCGCTTCCCCAAGGATGGTGCCGCCGGAAACGTAGATAAAGCCCTTGGAGGCATCGTCACTGTTTTCGCAGTGGATGGCGTCTTTTCCCGCATCGATGGTGAGGGAGCCATCGGCAATGCGTACGCTGTCGTTGGCGTCCAGGCCGTGGGATGCTGCGTTTACCTCGTAACTGCCGCCGGTGATCACCAGATCGTCCTTGCAAACAATGCCATGACCTGCAGGAGAAGTGACCGTCAGGGAGCCGGAGCCGTTCAGGGTCAGATCCTGCTTGGAAAACAGGGCCCCGTCAATATTGTTATCGTCCATGGGGGTAAAACTGCCACCGTTGGAGAGGGAATTGTCCGTACCTTCCGCCAGGGTGACAAATACCTTGTCCGCTTCCAGGATATAAAGCGCTGCGGAAGTTTGGCTGGTGATGTGGGCGTCCTTCAGAACCATCTGCAGCTTGGCGGTATCCGGGGCATTGACGATCAGCATGCCGTCCGTCAGCTCTCCCGTAATCACATAGGTTGCTTCTTCAGTAATAGTGACGGTGGAGCCGGAAATTTTGACACTGTCGGAACTGGCCGTTGCGCCGGTGCCGGTCAGCTGAATCAGAACGGCTTTTTCTTCGTCATAGTCGGTTTTGCGGTCCCGGTCTGTGAACAGCTCCCCGTCCGTCTTGGAAAAATCCGCTTCCGCAGAGGGCGCAGCCCCGGTGTTCGTGGTGGAATCGGCCCCCGGCTGGGGCGTGATTACGGGATTATCCGAACCACACCCGGCAAATAGTCCCAGAATAAGGGTAAAAATCAGTAAAACAGATAATAGTTTTCTCATAAAATGCCTCTTACAGTTCTGCGCCCGGGGTTTCCTGCCGGGAAACGGCTATTTCCAGATTTCCGTTACGGCAGCGGAGCTGATCGATCATTTCCTTTTCCCGGGAAATATCGGAAAGCTCGATGTTGTAAGTGAGTTTGAACATACTGCCCATATTGGTGGTCTTTACCCGAACCAGCTGGCAGGAACGGGTGTATTGGGCGAAGATGTCCTCAAAAATCCCGGTATAGTCCAGGTCTTCGGGGATGGTAACGGTGAGGGTCTTGTATTTTTCGGCATTGGCAGCGGTGCCGAAGTCCAGACGGTTATAAAGAAGGAATACGCCGCACATGACCAGGGTAAACAGCGCCGCAAAGAGAAGGTATCCCATGCCGGTGATGAGGCCGGCACCCATAGCCAAAAACAGGGTGCAGATTTCCTTGGCGGTGCCGGGAACACTGCGAAAACGAACCAGGCTGAAGGCACCTGCCACCGCAACGCCGGTTCCCACGTTGCCGTTGACCAGCATGATCACCACACACACCACCGCAGGCAGCAGCGCCAGGGTGATGACGAAGCTTTTGGTGTACCGGGCCCGGTACATATAGGCAAAGGCCATCACAAGGCCCAGTACCAGGGAAAGCCCCAGACAGAGCAGGAAATCCGTGACACTGATGACGGAAGTCAGGTCGGAATCAAATAGTCCTTTGAACAAATTCTCAAGCATTGGTGGATACCTCCGGTGTAGGATGTGGTTTGTTTGGATGAAGTTGGGGGAAAATCAAGGTTTGGTAAGCGGTGCCGTATTTGGAAAAGGATGTTTTATAGATGCGTTCTTTGGAGAGAACCTGGGTCATCCAAAGCGGAATGCCTCCGGCGCATTTGATTTCCATGAGGATCTTCCTCTCAGGGAGAAGCTGGGTTCCATAGACCTCCGACTCCAAGGACAGGTCATCCCGCCTGCAAAGGATGCGATCGTCAAAGGTGACCCGAAAATCGCTGCCGTCAGTGGCGTAATAGGCCTGGCGTTCATAGGAAAGAAAGACCGTTGGGCGCAAGGTTTGATAGTACGACAGGAAGTAATCGATCTCCCGGGCAATTTGCGTGTGCTTTTCGCAATGGCGCTCCCCTGAAAGCCAGGCCATGGCCTCCCGGTTTGGCAGGGAGATCCTTCGCTTGTAGACTACGGACTGATACTTCTTCTTCAGCTCCACAAACACCGTGCTGACGGAATCGGCCCGGCTGTAGCTGCGGATCCGGAGCTTTTCTTTGTATATGGGCTTATCAATGGAGCGGCGGATCAGTAGCCAGGAATCCGTATCATAATAAAGGTTCCGGATGGTGGTGCGGCCGTATTGGTCCGGTTTCATATAGGGCTCCATGGCTGCAAGCAGGATTTCCTTTTGCCCCGGGGTCAGCAGATATTTCAATTCGTATCGCTTGAATACGGTTTGAAACGCCATAAAGAAACCTCCTGTACTGTGATGGACACATTGTACAGGAGGAAGATTGAAGTTTGATTGAAGTCACGGATTGTTTATTTTTACCGGGCAACAGGGAAACTGACGGAGAATTCCACCAGGCCTTCGTAGCAGCTTACATGAATGTGGCCGTGATGGGCCAGGACGATGGCCTTGGCGATGGAAAGGCCCAGGCCGTAATGGTTGCTTTCACCGTTGCGGGCAGGGTCCGCCCGGTAGAACCGCTCAAAGAGCTGTTCCCGCTGCTGGGCCGGGATTTCGTCACCCCGGTTGATGACGGAAAGGATCGCCGCCCCATGGTCCCGGGTCAGCTTGAGGGACACTTCCCCTTGACCGCTGCTGTGGCGGATGGCATTATCCAGCAGAATGGAAATCAGCTGTTTCAGCTGGGCGCTGTTGCCTGACAGGGAGATGTTCGGGGTGATGCTGCTTTGGAGTGTCAGGCCCTTTTCGAAGGCCACGCTTTCGAAGGGAAGGGCTTCCCCAGCCACCAGCCGGCTGAAGTCCAGCTGCTCCATGGGCGGGGTTACGTTTTCCGTCCGGGCCAGGTCCAAAAGCTGGGTCACCAGGGTCCCCATCCGTTCATTTTCATACTGAATGTTGGCAAGCCACCGATTCTCGCCGATCTCCCGGGCCAGAAGCTCCGCATTGGCGCTGACCACCGATACGGGCGTCTTCAGTTCGTGACCGGCATCGGAGATAAACTGCTTCTGCTTCCGGTAGCTCTCTTCCAGAGGGGCCACAATCTTTTTGGCCAGAAACACCGACAGGAAGAAAAAGAGGATCATGGCCACGCCGCCAAAGATCAGGGTGTAGCGGAACAAGGTCATGGCGCTTTCGTTTACCACGGTGTTGTCCATGAAGGTCACCAGAAAATAGCCGCCCTTGTCCAGCGTGTAAAAGGCAAGGTTCTTTTCTTCGCCGATTTGCTTGCCGTTTTTGAGGATGGCTTTTGCCAGACTTTCCAGCTTCTCATCGGAATAGACCGTCGGAGGTTCGTTGCTGATGGCCAGGAGGCTTCCGTCATAGGAAACCGCCACGGTGTAAAAGGTGGACAGCCGGAATGCAGGGGACTCCGGATCGAATCCCGGCTTCAGGCCGTGATTGCCTTCGGGCCTGGGCCGATTGGGGGGCATCATCTCTTCAAAGGGCTGGGGGAGGGTGTACATCTGGGCGTGAAACTGAAGCATCTGCCGGTTCTGTGCCTTCATTTCAAAATAGCTGAAGGCATATATGACGCCCAGGGTGCCGATCCACAGAAGCACCAGAATGGACATGATGGCCGCAACGATTTTTCGTCTGGATTTCTTAAACATCCTCGCACCTCAATTCATATCCCACGCCCCGTACGGCTTTGATCTCGGTTTTCGCTTCCACAAAGCCCAGCTTCTTCCGGGTGAAGGACATATAGACCTCCACGTTGTTGTACTCCGCTTCGCTGTCCAGACCCCAAATCTTCACCGCCAGCTGCTCCCGGGTAAGTACCTGACCGCCGTTTGCAATCAGGTATTCCAGAATGCGGTATTCCTTTTCACTGAGCCGGACACTTTGGCCGTTGCGGATGCAGGAGAGGGTAAGGGTTCCGGTGTCCAGGGCGATGTCCCCGAAGGACAGTGTCCCGTCAGTGGCCCCCAGAGTACGCCGGCCCAGGGCACGCAGCCTTGCCAGCAGCTCTTTGGTCATAAAGGGCTTGGTCAGGTAATCGTCTGCACCGCTGTCCAGGCCGGTGACCTTATCATCCAGCTCCGCCTTGGCGGTGAGCATCAGGATGGGGGTCGTAATGCCTTTGCTGCGGACGGCTTTTGTGATCTCATAGCCGTTCATGCCGGGAAGCATCACATCCAGAATCACAATGTCATAGATTTTGCTCTCGATGGCGGCCAGACCGTCGGGGCCGTTTGCGTAGTGATCTACTTCGTATTTTTCAAGCCGCAGGATCTCGCACAGGGCCTGGGCCATTCGTTTTTCATCTTCAACCAGCAGCAGCCGCATCAAACCACCTCCATTCTATCTATTATAGCACAAAAGATTGAAGGATGATTGAAGAAGTTTGAATTTTTTCGGTCGGAAGAATATTTGAAATTCGGTCGGAAGAATATTTGAAATTGGTGTTGCTATTTTCAGAAGGATGGTGTATAATACTTTAGCACGCCGGTGTGATGGAATGGTAGACGTGACGGACTCAAAATCCGTTGGTGGCAACATCGTGTGGGTTCGAGTCCCACCACCGGCACCACGAATTTATATAAATTCGCGTGTCGTAAAGCTTTGCGTTTTACGTAAAAACAGCCCCTCATAAAGAGGGGCTGTTTTTCTTAGTCTATCAATTCATTGACGCGTTTCTGGACTGCTTCGTACATGGCGCCGAGGCTCTTTTTTCGGGCCTCTCCATCGCCATGCTTGCCCGCGATGACCTCCCAGGCAAGCTCATCCACGGTCTCAGCCTTGCCGCTCAGAGTCGTAACGAAGCCCTTGAGGCCGGCCGCCTTGACCTTCTCCAGGAGTAGCTCGGCATTTGCCTTCTCCCGGAAAGCACCCACCTGCACCCGGTAGAGCTTGCCGTCCACCTCTGCGATGAAGGCGTCAGAGTACCCCAGAGCCTTCACCTGCGCGAGCTGGCGCTCCGCGTTGGCCTTTACTTCGAAAGCCCCCACCTGGACGCGGTAGATGTTCCCCACGCTCTCGGGGGCGGCGGGGGGCTCAGGTTTTCCCTGGGCAGATTCATTCCCGGCAGAATTGCCGCCCATAGCGGACTTGACAGCCTGACGGAAGCCGTCCATGGTGTAGCCCATGCCCAGGCCGTTCCACAGATGTTCAGGATCGTCATGGTCAAATGCGATCCCCCGCTTGCCGCCTTCGTCATGGCTGATAATCACGCCGTCTTCCAGCGGGTCAAAGTTGAATTCCCCGCACAGGAAGGCGAACAGTTCCACCGCCGCTTCATAGGTTCGTTTGGCCATTTCCCTTGCCCTGGGCAGATTGGAACAGGTGAATTTGGAACCGCCGATGTACTTGATGCAGTCCGGCTCACACATTTCCACACCGATGTGGGTGTCATTGGAAGACTTACCACCATGCCATGCCAGGTGATTCCATGGCAGGGTCTGATAGACCGTGCCATCATTGGCATCGATGAACGCATGGACACAGGCGTCTTCATAGGTGGCATATGTCTTCAGGAATACTTTCGCGGAAGGCTGGGGGCATCCCACACTATGGAGCATCAGACCCCTGGGTTTGATCTTAAGCCCCGCCAGGTAGCAGGGGCTTTTGGTCAAGATCGACTCAACGATCTTCATTTGGAATCACCGCCCTTTTCGTGCTGTGTGCCGAAGTAGAAGGCGACCACTGTGGATGCGATATACATCACGTTGTCAGGGGGGAGGTCGCCCCGCAGGGCGAGCACGGCGAAAACGGCCAAAACCACCAGGGTGACGATGGTCTTGACCTTGACCAGGTTGGCCAGGTTCTTTACGAAGTTCATCATGGGATCCTCCTTTTGATGTGTGCACCGCCCGAAAGGGCGGTGCTTGATATTAAACTTTTTCCCACGCAGACGGTTGGTCCACGGGATTGAAATTGGTATCAGCCACGCACTTGTAAACACCGTAGTCCGTCCAGATCATGTACTCACCAGCCTTGTAAATGTCATGTGCTCCTGTGGGTGTTTCCCAAGGAAGGGCATACTCTTTCTTGCGGCTGTGGTAAGGCTTCCAAATGGATGCCGTGGCGATTGTCCAGTGGGTATTTACTGTGCTATCGTGTGGGGTCATGCACTCACGGGGATAGCCGGTTTCGGGGTTGGTGCGGATATCGCCCACCCCATAAA
>JAZSLC010000091.1:0-3491 GCA_045535175.1 Faecousia sp.
ATGGTGCCCGAGGATGCCGAGAAGTTCGAGGCCCATGGCATCGACAGGATCTATATCCGTACCGTCCTGGGCTGCCGCGCCAGAAGCGGTGTCTGTGCCACCTGCTACGGCATGAACCTGGCCTCTTCCAAGGAAGTGGACCTGGGCGAAGCCGTCGGTATCATCGCTGCACAGTCTATCGGTGAGCCCGGTACCCAGCTGACCATGCGTACCTTCCACTCCGGCGGCGTTGCAGGTGACGATATCACCCAGGGTCTGCCCAGAGTTGAAGAACTGTTTGAGTCCCGTAAGCCCAAGAAGATGGCTCAGATTTCCGAAATCACCGGTACTGTGTCCATTGACGATACCCACCGCACCGCTCTGCGCAGCATCACTGTCACCGCAGAGGACGGCGAGGTGAAGGTCTACGAAGTGCCTTACTCCGTGGGTCTGAAGGTTGCCCACGGTAAGATCGTCCGCAAGGGCGAGCCCATTACCGACGGTGCCCTCTATCCCCAGGATGTGCTGCGGATCTCCGGCGTGGAAGCCGTTCAGGACTATCTGGTCCAGTCCGTCCAGGCCGTGTACCGCCAGCAGGGCGTTGAAATCAACGACAAGCACATCGAAGTCATTATCCGTCAGATGATGCGCAAGGTTCGTGTGGAAGATCCCGGTGACAGCACCCTGCTCACCGGCACCGTGGTGGACGTGTTCGAGTTTGAGGATGCCAATGCCGCCGTTCAGGCCCGCATTGACGCCGGCGAGACCGAACTGACCCTGGCCACCGCCAGCGCTGTGCTGATGGGTATCACCAAGGCTTCTCTGGCTACCGATTCCTTCCTGTCCGCTGCATCCTTCCAGGAAACCACCAAGGTCCTGACTGATGCCGCCATCAAGGGCAAGGTGGACCATCTGGTTGGTCTGAAGGAGAACGTCATTATCGGTAAGCTGATCCCTGCCGGTTCCGGCCTGATGGCCTACCGGGATTATCAGCCCGGCGTGACCCCCGCTTCCAGACTGCCCGAAGGCGAAACCGACGCCGCAGGCGAAGAATAACCAAACAACCCCGGCTCAAAAGAGCCGGGGTTTCTGCGGTTCAGGGGTATTTACAATACATCGATGCGTTCCATGTAGGGGAGGCCTTCGGGGGGATTTTTCAGGCGGAGGACGAAATTGCAGGAGTTCAGGCGGGTGCTCAGGTGGAAGTCCCGCTCCGGGAATTCCGGGCGGTTGGGGTCAAAGAATTTGGCGCCGGTGGTCTGAGCCAGATTGGCAATTCGATCCTGAATGTCTTCCAGAGGCTGGCCCTCTAGGAGACTTTTGATGTACTCGGCGCAGAGGGTGTCTTCATCGGTTTCTTTCCTGCCGTGGAGGCCCATGCAGACCAGGGACACGGTATCCGGATTCTGCCTGCGGATATACTCCGCAATGGCAGCGGCGTTTACCAGGCTGCCGGTGATGATTTCCCGGGCGTTGACCGCTCCGGCGATGCCCTGGGTGCCGGCGCTGGTGGTGTGAATGACGGTTTTGCCGGTCAGGTCCACCGTTTCCAGCTGGGAAGGGGAGTTGCCGAAGTCAAAGCCCTCGATCATTATGCCGCCCCGCTCTCCGCAAAGGATTGTATCATGGGGGTGGGCTGCGCGGTAGTCAAAGGCCGTTTGTACATCCCCAACCGGGTGGATCCGCCGGGCATTTCGCTCCATCAGGCAGGTTTCTACCGTGAAGGCCCGGAAGACATCGATGATCACTGCAAGGCCCGTGGCGGCCCTTGCGCCCTCCAGCAGCTGCAAAATCTGAATGTTCATAGAAACGCCTCTTTTCTGATTTTTCGAAAAAAGTATAGCATTTTGGGAAATGGAAGTCAAGATGCCCCAAATAAGATGAAATTTTGATAAATATTGCCCTTTTGGGGTTGGCATTGACCTGGAATTATGGTATGATAAATTGAATATTGTAACGGAAGGAATGATGCGGATTTGAAAGAATTGAAAGCGAAAATCCTGGAGGCTCTGATCTCCGCCCTTCCCATTACGGCCATAGTGTACATTCTGGCGCTGCTTCCCTGGTTTGATTTTTCTGCTGCGGAGCTGATTGCCTTTGGCATTGGTGCCGTGATGCTGGTGGTGGGAATCGGCCTCTTTAATCTGGGTGCGGACCTGGCTATGTCCCCCATGGGCACCCATGTGGGCGCAGGCCTCTCCAAACAGCGCAAGCTGGGCCTGTTGCTGGGCGTGTGTTTTGTGCTGGGTGTGCTGATTACCGTTGCCGAACCGGATCTGCAGGTGCTGGCAGGCCAGGTGGATGGGGTGATTGACGGCAAATTGCTGGTGTATACCGTAGGCGTCGGCGTGGGCAGCTTTTTGCTGGTTGCCATTTTGCGGATTGTCTTTAAGCGCCGGCTGTCCAATATTCTGTCTGTATTCTATATGCTGCTGTTTGCACTGTCGCTGATGCTGGCGGTGGGGGACAAGATGGACCTGCTGCCCATGGCCTTCGACTCCGGCGGCGTCACCACCGGACCCATTACGGTGCCCTTCATCATGGCCCTGGGTGTCGGTATTTCCAGTGTTCTGGGTGACAAACGGTCTCAGGAGAACAGCTTCGGTCTGGTGGCCCTTTGCTCCATCGGTCCCATGCTGGCAGTGCTGGTGCTGGGTCTGTTTGCAGGGAATAATCTGACCTACACGGTGTCCTACAAGCCCGTTGGCAGTGACATTCTGGGGGCATATCTGGAGAATATGGGCCACGTGGCCCGGGAAGTTGCCCTGGCGCTGGGGCTCATTGTGGTGTTCTTCCTGATTTGCCAGTTTGCATTTTTGAAGCTGCCCAAGCGCCGTTTGCTGAAGATCGGCATGGGTGTCATCTTTACTTATGTGGGCCTGGTACTTTTCCTCACCGGTGTCAACGTGGGCTTCATGCCCGTGGGCTATAAGCTGGGCAATCTGATGGGTTCTGTGAACGAGGTTTTCCTGGTGGGTTTGTCTTTGGTGATGGGCGTGCTGGTGGTGCTGGCGGAGCCTGCCATCCACGTGCTGAACGTACAGGTGGAGGAGATCACCGGCGGCTACATCACCAAGCGGTCCATGCTGCTGGGCCTTTGCATTGGCGTGGGCAGTTCCATTGCCCTGGCGGTGCTTCGGATCATCTTTGATTTCTCCCTGGTCTACTACATTGTGCCCGGTTACTTTATCTCCCTGGCCCTGTCCCTGGTGGTGCCTCCCATGTATACGGCGGTGGCCTTCGACTCCGGCGGTGTTGCCAGCGGTCCCATGACCTCCGGTTTCATTCTTCCCTTTGCAACCGGTGTCTGCGTGGCCCTTCAGGGGGAAAGTGCCGTGCTGCGGGATGCCTTCGGCGTGGTGGCGCTGGTGGCCATGGCCCCTCTGATCACCATTCAGCTGCTGGGCTTCCGGGCCATCGTTTCCAACAAACTCAGAGAGCGCAGAGCCATGAAGCGGATCCTGGATGCGGACGATCAGCAGATTATCAACTTTATGTAAGGAGGAGCGAAC
>JAZSLC010000221.1:0-3163 GCA_045535175.1 Faecousia sp.
GATGACCTTCAAGGATAAGACCGTCCTTTCCTGCTGGTACTCCGGTCTCAGCGACAAGGCGGCCCGCTACGGCGAGGCAGACCTGATTTTCGGAAATGAAATCTCCTTCGACCAAAACTGGGTGGCCCAGCGGGAGGATTTCCGCAACCACATCCGCTTCGACGGAACGCTGCTGGAGGTGTACGCATCCAATTCCGGTTGGGGATTCGCGGAGCACGCCCAGATCACGGTCGGAGAGCCGTAAAAACCCAGCAATACTTCATAAAAATTGCGGGCCCCGCTCTTCAGCGGGGCCCGTTGGTTTAGTTATAGGCTCTGTAGAGGAAAGTGACCACCTGCGCCCGGTTGCAGACCTGACCGGGGGCGAATTCGGTGGCGGAGATGCCGTTGGTGATGCCGTTCTGGACCGCCCACATGACGCTCTTGTAATAGAAGTCCCGGATGCCCACATCGGTGAAAGGATTGCGGCCGTTCTTGATATTGGGCTCGCCCGCTGCACGGTAGAGGAAAGTGACCACCTGCGCCCGGTTACAGGGCTCCATGGGGCCAAATTCCCGCTCGTTGATGCCGTTGGTGATGCCTTCCTGCACCGCCCAGATGACGGCCTTGAAGTAGAAGTCACTGGGCTTCACGTCAACAAAGCGCAGAACCTGCATTCCTTTGGGATCGGGCTCAGGACAGCCAGCCGCCCGCCACAGGAATGTGACCACATGGGCCCGCAGGCACTGACCGTTGGGATTGAAGGTCGTCTCCGTGGTGCCGTTGGTGATCCCATTGTTCAAGGCCCACAGAACGGGATCATAGTAGAAGCTGTCAGCGGGCACATCCGTGAAGGGGTTGTGACCTGGCCAGCGGGGCTCGTCAGCGGGGCGGGGGCCCCAGGGCACGAAAGAAAAATCACCGCCGGTAATATCGAGCTGCAGGTCATCCTCCCAGGTGGGATTGGTGGCGGGATAGTGAACCTCGGCGGTGACTCCTCGGAAGCATTCGGGCTGCACATGGGGCTTGCTGCCCGCAAAGAGCATCCATTCCAGACCGGCGCAGTCCGCCATGGCGTACATGGAGATGTATGCCATGGATTCAGGGAACCGGACGGCCTCCAAAGCGGAGCCGTTGAAGCTATCGGTTGCCAGATATTTGGTACCCTCCGGGATGGCGTAGTACCCGTCCCTGCCGGTGGGATAGCAGTACAGGTACTCTCCGGCAGCGAAGGTCTGGGTATCATCCACATTGCCGGTGTAGTCAAACACCGAGGCGTTCACATCGGCTTTATTGAAGACCACGCCGTCGATGGACTGGAAGTAGGGATTGCCCGTGTCCACATGGATCTCATACAGGCTGGTGCAGCCCTCGAAAATGCCGTTGGGGGCGGAGGAGACTCGGTCGGGGATGGTCACATCCTGCAGATAATAGCAGTTCCAGAATGCATGACCTTCCAGCACCTCGGTATCGTCGGGAATAAAGAAGGACTCCTGCTGGAAGGCAGGGGGACAGCAGATCAGAGCCCGCCGGGGCTCTCCGGTAAAGCCGTTGGTGTACGGGGAATCGGGGCCGTAGAGAACGCCGATGATGTCCTCATAGATGGGGTTGGCATCATCCACCTCGATGGCCTCCAGGGAATAGCAGGTGTAGAAGAGATTGGTGGAGATCTCTTTCATGGTGGCGGGGATGTGGATTTTTGTGATCTGGGCGCAGCCCCGCAGAACATTTTCATCCACCAGATAGGTAACAGTGTCGGGGATGGTCAGCTCGCCGTAAAAGCAGCCGGGAACCTGCTTCAGAATGGTCTGATCCTTGTTATACAGGACACCCTGATCGTCCGAGGAATAGTTGGGATTGTCCTGAGCCACGGTGATGGCCTCCAGGTCGGGGCAGCTGCAGAAAGCACCGTCCTGAACGGTAGTGAGGGTGGCGGGGATGTGGATCTGCATCAGGCCGGTTTCTGCGAAGGCAGAGAAGCCCAGATGGCGCAGGCTTGCAGGGAACTGAACGCTCTTGATACCCATGCAGCAGTAGAACGCACCGTCACGGATGATGCCAAGTCCCTCTGGAAGTGCCAGCGGCAATCCTGCCAGGCTTTCGCAGCCCCGGAATGCGTAATAGCTGATCTCATAGAGCTTTTCAGGCAGATTGACGGACCGCAGGTCGATGCAGCCCTCAAAGGCGCTCTCGCCGATGGTGGTCAGGGTCTTGGGAAGCTGAACCGTTTCCAGACCGTCGGTGCCAAAGAAGCTGTTGGCACCCACTGCGGTGATGCCCTCATCAATGATGACCGTGTGGAACTCCAGCCAGAACCAGGGGGCAGTGGAATCGGTGAGGTAGCCGTCCTTGCTCCAGCTCAGCTTGGCATCGGGCATGGGGCCGGTGCCGGAGATGGTCAGCACACCCGCAGACAGCCCCCAGGTCACATTTTCCCAGTTCCCGCCGTCTCCGGCGAACGCATGGAACGGCAGCAGGCCAATAATCAGCACCGCAGCCAGCAGAAGGGATACGATACGTTTTTTCATAGTTCTTCCTCCTTTGTGTTTTGGATTCATAATCATTATACGCCAGGGCTGTCTTCCGGTCAACGACAAACGGGCGCATAGGTGCGTATATGGTAGAAAAACTACCGAATCTGGTAGGGGCAACGGCTTTTTATACACCCGGCAAAGGGAAGCTATCAGTAAAATCCTGTAATCGAAGATATGAAGAAACCAGGCAGGAAAGCGTTGCTTTGACATACGGAAATCCTAAATGTCGAGCACAAAGGTAGGTAAGTAATACATGACAAACTCAAATATAATACTGAAATTCATAAAGGCGATAATTGGATTTGGGAGGAATGCCAGTTCAGGCGGGGTCCTCTATATCAAGATAAGAAACATAGCGGTTATGAGATGTTAGCCTGAGTCTGGGAGCCATGTAAATTCCAGAGATCTTTTCAAAATAATCACTTGTGTTCTATGGGAGAGTATGATAAACTTTGAAGAAAGTGCCACCAGTAAAGCAAATCTGGGTATTTGTCGAAACTTGCGAACGAAAAATTAGTTTTTGCAGAAGATAGGCTGTCGAATCTGTGTCCTGTGGATGACATCTAGAGTGTCTAAATCACACAGTATAAAATCCCACCCCATTCGGGGTGGGATTTTATACTGATGGGCGTGCGGGATTCGAAAGGCCG
>JAZSLC010000058.1:0-2530 GCA_045535175.1 Faecousia sp.
GGCTGCCGCCGCACTTGCTGAGCTATATGAGCAGAATCTGGATCAGGTGGAATATGCCGCAGAAGCTGCTATGGAACACCATTTGGGTCTGACCTGCGATCCCATCTGCGGTTTGGTACAGATCCCCTGCATTGAGCGCAATGCCGTTTCTGCCATGCGGGCATTGAACGCCTGCAACCTCAGCTTCTTCCTGACCGGTTCCCGAAATATCAGCTATGATATGATCCTTAGAGCCATGTACGAAACCGGTATCAATCTGAACCATCGGTTCCGGGAAACCAGCGAAGGCGGCCTTGCAAAGATCTACGCAAGAAAAACATAAAAGCATCCCCGTCGGCATATTTACGCCGACGGGGATTTCATATTAAAGATAAACAACTTCGCCCATTGCCGGAATCAACAGATCCTCCGGCGTGCCGGTGGTGCTTTCTGTGGCATCCCACAGGCCGATGGTATCGTCCTCCCGCTCAGGCATGTGCAGAAGGATCACCTTCCGCGCGCCAAGGCTTTTGGCAATTGCCCAACCGCTGGGCGTAATGGTATAGGCATAGGGAACGATCAGAACATCCGGTTTCGGCAGATCCGATCTGTTCTTCCACATCACAGGCGATGAATCGCCCAAAAACCATACGCATTGACTGCCGGTAACAATAAAGCTGGCATGGGATACGGTCTTCCCTGCCCCACCGATATGCCGGCTTTCAACTGCACGAACCGTTACTGCACCTGCATGAAGGCATTCCATACTGCTGACGCATCCCGGAAGATCGGCAGGACCCAAAATGACCCCGCCTGTCTGCTTTTGATATCCGGCAGCGAAGGTGGGGTCATAATGATCTTTGTGGGCATGGGTATAGCAAACCATATCCGGATAGCTTTCGCAGATTTTGGCACGCTCCTCAGGGGGCGTTGCCGGGTAGGGCTTGACCTCCCGGCAAACGCCGTCCATCAGGATCGATATGCCGTCCAGCTTCAGCAGCACGCCTGCGTTGGCTGTCCGTCTGATTTCCATACTGCCTTACACGCCTTCCTTAGCGCGGCGAATGGTCTCAGCTTCGTTGCAGCCGTTCTGCAGTTCGTAGCCGGCCAGGGGCACCAGCTTCTCGTGGACAGCGTCCAGGATCCAGCTGGCCTGGGGGAAGAAGTCTGCGTCGAACTCGAAGGGAGGAGTGATCCAGTTGCGGGCGCCGATGACCACGGGAGGTGCATCCAGGTCGTCGAAGCAGTTCTCGGTGATGGTCTTGGCCACTTCGTTCATGAAGGAGCCACGGGCACATGCGTCGGAAACCAGAACCACACGGCCGGTCTTACGGACAGACTCGAAGATCTTGGTATAATCCAGGGGTACCATGGAGTGCAGGTTGATCACATCAGCCTCCATGCCGTACTTCTCGCTCAGTTCCTTAACGGCATCCATAGCACGGTACAGAACAGCGCCCAGGGTCAGGATGGTCACATCCTTACCGTCACGAACCTTGTTGGTATCACCGATGGTGATCTCGTAGCGCTCCTCGGGAACGCCACCCTCGTGGAACTGCTCGCCCACGTCGTAGATTCTCTGGCTCTCGAAGAAGACCACGGGGTCAGTGCCCTTCAGAGCGGTCTCCATCAGGCCCTTAGCCTCCCAGGGAGTTGCGGGGAAGCAGACCTTCAGACCGGGGATATGTGCACACAGAGCGGTCCAGTCCTGAGAGTGCTGTGCACCGTACTTGGAACCCACGGAAACACGCAGCACCAGGGGCATCTTCAGGATGCCGGCGGACATAGCCTGCCACTTTGCCATCTGGTTGAAGATCTCGTCACCGGCGCAGCCGATGAAGTCAGCATACATCAGTTCCACCAGAGCGCGGCCGCCGGACAAAGCGTAACCGACAGCGGTACCGACGATGGCACCTTCTGCCAGAGGAGAGTTGAACAGACGGCAGTGAGGCAGAGCGTCCATCATGCCACGGTAAACAGCAAATGCACCGCCCCAGTCACGGCAGTCCTCGCCGTAAGCGATCATGGTGGGATCCTCGTAGAAGCGATCCCAGATAACCTCGGACAGAGCGTCACGCAGGTTATACAGCTTCATCTTGGAGACAGGCTTGCCATCGGGGCCGATGGGGTTACGGGACTTAGCCTTGATCTTCTTGTAGCCGTCGGCCTCTTCCTTGGGAACAGTGTACTCAGGCTCACGATCGTCAAAGGCAACAACCTGCTCATTGGAGAACATCAGACGCTCCACAACAGCGGGATCCTTCTTGAAGTCGCAGTAGGGGCTGATTTCCTTGTCTGCAGCTGCGCGGCAGATGATGGTCATGCGCTCCTTGGTCTCTGCCAGGATTGCATCCACTTCTTCCTGGGTGCAAACGCCAGCCTCGATCAAAGCGGCGGGATAGGTGGTCAGAGGATCGACTTCCTTCCAGGCGTCCATCTCTTCCTTGGTGCGGTATGCGTTCTGGTCGGAAACAGAGTGGCCGGAGAAACGGTAGGTAATGGTCTCCAGCATGACGGGGCCCTGGCCGTTTCTCAGCAGCTCCAACTTGCG
>JAZSLC010000070.1:0-26079 GCA_045535175.1 Faecousia sp.
GATGACCTCATTGGGAAGCCCCAGATACCGATTAAAGCCCAGAAGGATCTTCAGTTCCTCGGTATTCAGGGTTTTCCCCAGAATCCGCTGAATTTCCCCATACAAAATCTTAAACTCTTTGTCATGGTTCACCGCCTGCAGCACGTCGTGTTCCGAATAGGCAGGCCGTTCTCCCGGCACAAAAGTGGGGCGCTGCTCACTGTAAAGCCCCAGCTGCCGCAGCAGTGCCGCCGCGCAGGTCAGTGCATTCTCATTCCAGCGCAGATCCTGGGCCGCCTTCTCCAAAGGGTTGCCGCTTTGCAGATACAGATACAGCATCACTGCCTCCGAACTGCCGGCACCCATCAATTTCCGCAGCTGCGCCTGTTCAATTACTACCTTCTCTATGTTCATGGCATATTCCCTCATTGTACTTCTATCCCGGTCATTATACCATAGAATAAAAAGTGACACAACGGAAATAGATGGAGTTTTTTTGACGAAAAAAACTGCGAAAATTTGGCACCGAACTGCATCTTGTATCTTATTTTGCTTTCACCCACAAGAAAACCTCCGGCGCAAAGCACCGGAGGTTCAGGTTTTTACAGAGGCTTGATTTTCTGCCGGTAGATCCGCAGGAAGAAAATCAGGGTAAAGGTCAAACTCACGAACTCCGCAATGGGGAAAGCCCACCAGATCCGGTCCACATTTCCGCTGAGGCTCAGCAGGAACGCAGCCGGCAGCAGCGCCACCAACTGGCGGCAAAGGCTGGTGATGGTGGAGTAGATGCCGTTGCCCAGGGCCTGGAAACTGGCACCCAGGGCAATGCCCACCGCAGCCAGGGGGAAATGGATGCTGATGATCCGCAGGGCCACACGTCCGATCTTCAGGAAGGAATCCGAGGGATTGAAGATGCCCAGCAGCAGATCCGGAATCAGCATAAAGCCCAGCAAACCCATCACCATAAAGCACATGGCTGTTCCCACCGCCAGTTTCAGGGTCTTGGTGATGCGGATCTTGCGACGGGCACCGTAATTGAAGGCGATAATGGAAATGGTGGCATTGTTCAGGCCAAAAACAGGCATGAAGAAGAAGCTCTGGAGCTTATAGTAAATGCCGAATACACCTGCTGCCGTGTTGCCCACCTCCGGGAGGCCCAGGAAAATCTGGTTCATACCGAAGTTCATTACGGAGCCGATGGCCATCATAATCACCGAGGGAACGCCCACCGTCAGGATGGGCCGGATGGCCTTGGGATCGGGCTTCATGTACTTCAGGCCCAGTTTGATATCCGGATTGCACTTGATGTTCAGAATGATGCCCAGGATGGCACCGCACCACTGGCCAATGACCGTGGCCACTGCTGCACCGGCAATGCCCATGGCAGGAATTCCGAACCAACCGAAAATGAACACCGGATCCAGCAGAATGTTGATGATGGCACCCGTAGCCTGGGTCACCATGGTCAGGACGGACCGGCCGGTGGCCTGCAAAAGCCGCTCACAGAGGATGGCCACAAAAACGCCTCCGGTGAAGATGGTGCAGATGGACACATAAGTGATGCCCCCCTCCACAATCTCCTCCACATCGGACTGCAGCTCAAAGAAGGGCCGGGCGCCGAAGATGCCGAACAGCATCAGCAACACCATGGCAATGGCCATCAGGAAAAAGCCGTTGCCGGCAGCGGCATTGGCCCGGTCCCGGCGGCCCTGACCCAGGGATTTGCTGAGAAGGGAGTTGACACCCACCGCAACACCGGTGGCAAGTCCGATCTGGATGTTCTGCACCGGGAACGCCAGAGAGAGGGCGGTCACAGCCGATTCCGAAATCTGGGCCACATAGATACTGTCTACAATATTATAAAGGGCCTGCACCAGCATGGATATGATCATGGGAGTGGCCATGGAAAACAGCAGCTTGCCCACAGGCATAACGCCCATTTTATTATCCCGGGGATCGGGAAGATGATTTTGATTCGCCATAGGTAATTTTCCTTTCCGTGTATGCAACGGAGCACATTATACTGGATATCCGCCCAGATTGCAACCCATTCATGCAGAAAACGGACACCTTTTCAGGTGTCCGTTTGGCTTTCTCAGCAGAGCTTGGCACCGGCGGGGATGGCGTCATCCACCATCAGCAGATGCAGCTTCTCCTCACCGTTTTCGGTATGCACCGCACTGATCAGCATACCGCAGGACTCACGGCCCATCATCTTCCGGGGAGGCAGATTGGTGATGGCCACCAGAGTCTTGCCGATCAGCTCTTCGGGCTTGTAGAACTTGGCAATGCCGGAGAGGATCTGGCGGTCAGTGCCGCTGCCATCGTCCAGGGTAAACTGCAGCAGCTTGTCGCTCTTCTTCACGGGCTTGCAGTCCTTGACCTTCACAGCGCGGAAATCGGACTTACAGAAAGTATCAAAATCCACCTTTTCATCGGTGTAGGGCTCAATCTGAATGGGGGACACGGGTTTGCTCAGCTCTTCCAAAGCAGTCAGCTCCTTTTCCATATCAATTCTGGGGAACAGGGGGGCGCCGGTAGCGGTCTTCCAGACAGCGTTTTCGTCGGCGCAGTAGCAGCTTGCATCCCAGGTGCGGGCAGCTGCGGGAACATTCAGCAGGTCCAGAATCTTCTCAGCAGACTGGGGCATCATGGGGGTAATGAGAATGGCGCTGATGCGGATGCACTCGCACAGGTTCTTCATCACGGTCAGCAGACGGGGTTTGGTCTCCTCGCTCTTGGCCAGGACCCAGGGCATGGTCTCGTCGATATACTTGTTGGCCCGGTCCAGCAGCCGGTACACTTCGTTGAGAGCTGCGGAGAACTGGAAGTGCTCCATGTGCTTTTCGTACTTTTGGAAGACCTCGGCAGCCAGGGTCTTCAGTTCTTCGTCCAGAGGGGCGCTCTCACCGCCGACACCCAGGTCGCCGCCGAAGTACTTCTGGCTCATGGCGGTGGTCCGGCTCACCAGGTTGCCCAGGGTGTTGGCCAGGTCGGTGTTGATGGTGGAGATCAGCAGCTCGTTGGTGAAGTTGCCGTCGGAGCCGAAGGGGAAGGTCCGCAGCAGGAAGAAACGCAGGGCAACCACACCGAAGCGCTCCGCCAGGATATAGGGATCCACCACGTTGCCCCGGGACTTGCTCATCTTCTCACCGTTGAAGTTCAGCCAGCCGTGGCCAAAGACCTTCTTGGGCAGGGGCAGATCCAGACTCATCAGCATGGCAGGCCAGATAATGGAGTGGAACCGGACAAGCTCCTTGCCCACATAATGGACATCCGCAGGCCAGAAATTATACAAATCCTCATACCGGTCATTTTCAAAGCCCAGAGCGGTCATGTAGTTAAACAGCGCATCGATCCACACGTAGACCACATGGCCGGGATCGAAGTCCACAGGCACGCCCCAGGTAAAGCTGGTACGGCTGACGCACAGGTCTTCCAGACCGGGCTTGATGAAGTTATTGACCATCTCATTGACGCGGCTTCTGGGCTCCAGGAAGTCCGTTTCCTCCAGGAGCTTGCGAATCCGGTCGGCATACTTGGAAAGACGGAAGAAGTAAGCCTCTTCCTTGGCATCCTGCACTTCACGGCCGCAGTCGGGGCACTTGCCGTCCTTCAGCTGGCTCTCGGTCCAGAAGGACTCACAGGGCTTGCAGTACTTGCCGGCATACTCACCCTTATAGATGTCGCCGTTTTCATACATCCGCTTGAAAATCTTCTGGATGGCAGCCACATGATAATCGTCGGTGGTGCGGATGAACCGGTCATAGGAAATGTTCATCAGCTTCCACAGATCCAGAACGCCCTTCTCACCCAGAACGATCTTGTCTACAAACTGCTGGGGGGTCACACCGGCATCCTTTGCCTTGTCCTCGATCTTCTGGCCATGCTCATCGGTGCCGGTCAGAAACATAACCCGGTAGCCCTGCAGCCGCTTATAGCGGGCCATGGCGTCGGTGGCCACGGTGCAGTAAGCATGACCGATGTGCAGATTGGAAGAGGGATAGTAGATGGGTGTGGTGATGTAGTAGTTGCCTTTACAGGAATTGCACATAAGAAACCTCCTAAAATATGAAAATCGCCCCTGAGTTCACTCAAGGGCGACAGAATCGACGCGGTACCACCTTGTTTCGCAAGCAAAGCCTGCCTCTTGACGCTGTGACGGGCGCACCCGGGGACACTTACCTGTCAATGCCCCTGCTCCGAGACCATGTTCCGCCGCTTCCTCCGTGCCCACTCTCACCTTACAGGGCTCTCTGACCGGTTTCCCCGACGTACTCTTCTCTTCAACGCATTTTTCAATTACCGATTGATTATATCCCAAAAACCACCGTTTTGTCAACACCGAATGATGATTATTCGATGTTTTATTGGGAGTTTCGGTTTTTCGCAGTGAGCAGCATAGCAACCGCCACGGCGCTGATACCTCCGGCCAGTTTTCCCACAATCACCGCCGGCAGCATATCCGGAGCGAAGCCTGCGGTGTAGCCCAGATGGTCACCGAACACAAAGGCCGCCGACACCGCAAAGGCCACATTCACCACTTTCCCCCGGTAGTCCATATCTTTGACCATCCCGAAGGTGGCAATGGAGTTGGCCAGGCTGGCAATCAAACCTCCTGCCGCGGTGTCATTGATGCCCAAAAGAGAACCCAGCTTCAGCAGCGGCTTTTTCAGCAGTTTGGTCACCACATACACCAGCGGGAAGGCGCCTGCCAACACAATGGCAATATCGCCCACGGTCTGGAACCCATCCTCAATGGGCGCAATGCCGGGAATCAGGATAATCCCCGTCAGCTTCTGCAAAATACCGGCCACCAGCCCCACCGTCACAAGGATTACGATGCCCTTGCCGAAGATCTCAAAGCCCCGGATCATGGCTTTTTCCGCCTTCCACAGGCCCAGGGCAATCAGCGCCGCAATCAGCACAATGGGCGTCAGGTTCCGCAGTACCATTCCGAAAGGAAAGCCTGCCACCAGGCCACCGGTCAGTACGCCCACCGGAACGGTAACGATGCCCGCCAGGATTCCCTTGGCGGCGGCACCCCGGTCCTCCTGCTTCAGCATACCCATGGCCACCGGGATGGTAAAGACCACCGTGGCACCCAGCATGGAGCCGGTGATCACGCCGCCCAGCATGGCTGCCTGTCTGTCCCCGGTCAGCTCCATGGCCAGATTGCCTCCACCCATATCGCAGGCCAGAATGGTGCCCGCAAACATGGCCGGATCCGCCCCCAGGAAGCCGAATACCGGCACCACCACGGGCCGCAGCACCTGGGCCAGCACCGGTGCAATGCAAATGACACCGATCATGGCCAGAGCCAGGGAGCCCATGGCCTGAATACCCTCTTCAAACCGCTCTCCCAGGCCAAAGCGGTTGCCAAGGATCCGGTCCAAACCGCCCAGCACCGCAAAGAGTCCCATGATCAAAATCACGATCTCATGGACAGACATCGCTGTTCCTCCCTTTTCTGTGGTCCCAGCCCACACATTTCCCCCTTTTTACCCCAAAGGGGAACCTATTTCTCCTGAACATCGGCCCATTATCCCATAGAGAAGCACCTTTGTCAAGGCTGATCCCGCTTGGTATCCACTATGGCCACCACGGCCGCATCCACGGGAGCCTCCATGCAGAACCGGCTGGCCACCGTCCCGATGGCCAGCAGTACCCGGTCCCCGGGCCCTGCCCCCACCTGGTCCGCCGCCACCAATTCCTCTTCTCCTGTGCGTACCACCAGAAAGGTCTGGCCCTGCAGGCTTTCTGCCTTGCGGGTGGCCCATACGCAGCCCGTTACCGTACCGATTTTCATTCCAAAATCTCCTTTGCAAGAGGTGTCAAAACAGCCCCGGGGCCCGGGCGCTGTCCCTTGGCCCGCAGTTCCCGGGCCTGCTGAGCTGTGATTACATGGCGCACGGCCCCCTCAGAGAACATGACGCCCCAGTTCTTCAGTTCCCGGCGGGCCCCGGCCAGGGAAGCCGCCAATGCGCGGTTTTTGGGAGCTTCCGGAAGTCCCGGCACATACAGCACCACCGGGATTCCAACCGCCAGGGCTTCCAGCACCCGTTCATCGGAAAACCGCAGCAGCTGCCCGATGCTGAGGGACCCGATCACCACCGCTTCATAGGGCCCCTCCTGCACATATTCATAGCACAGCGGCGGTTCCCGGCCAATGAGCAGCGCCCTCATGGGAGAATCCTCCCCAAATCCCCCTTGCGAAAGCCGCAGGCATTGGCCTCATCGTAGTCCAGATGGGCATAGGTGGCAAAGTCCGGACTCACCCGTACCAGCACCTCTTCCAGCACCACCGGTCGGTCCGTAAAGGTCTTCAGGGAAACCACCTGCTTGTCACAAACGTGGAAGCGATGGGCGTCCTCCGGGGTCATGTGAATGTGCCGCTGGGCCACGATCACACCCCGCTGCAGATTCACTTCCCCGCAGGGACCCACCAGCCGCGCCCCGGGAGAACCGGAAACATCCCCCGATTGCCGCACCGGGGCCGTCAGTCCCAGCACTCTGGCATCGGTAAAGGTAATCTCCACCTGGGCCTCCTTTCGGGCAGGGCCCAATACCGCCACCTCCCGGAAGGACCCCTTAGGACCCACCACTGAAAGCCGCTCCTTCGCCAGAAACTGCCCCGGCTGGGACAAAGGCCGCTCCGGAGTCAAATCATGGCCAAAAAGGATCGGCGCCTGTTCCTTCGTCACGTGGACATGGCGACCGGAGGCTTCCAGGGGAATAAACAGCCGCCCCACCACCGCCTCCACCAGTTGTTCCAAATGCGATCCGTGCATCCTATCACCCTTTCATGTATCGGCTTTTTCCCGGATCATTAAAATATAGAGCATACTGCTCATGCGGTTCAGGGCCAGCAGCAGATCCCCTCTGGTGGGCGCTCCATCCCGGTCCTGAAAGGCTTCACAGGCCGCAAGCTCCGCTGCCCGGGCCACGCAGCGGCAGCGATTCAGCAGCAAAATCCGCTCCCCGTCCTCCGCTTCGGGCATAAAGTGGGGCTGTCCGTAAAATTCCTGAGGAAAATGGCTGCGGCGGCGCTGCTCCGCCTCCGTCATGCCGCAAAGGGTCACATCCCCCACCGCCTCCTCCAGCACATCACACCGGATCAGCCGCCGGGCCAGCTTCAACAGTTCATCCAGCTCCGGAATCCCTGTCTTTAGTTTACATAACAGCAGTTCCGCTTCCAGCAGATCCATCTGTCCCCGGAACCGGATTCTGGGATGGGTCTTGGGCACCAACGTTTCCCCGTTCAGATGGGTCATGTGCTCCGGCTTTTCCCGGCAGAAGCCCCCGGACAGCAGCCGATATGCTTCCGGCTTGGCCTCTTCCGGCGGAAGGATCCGAATCCGTTCCCGGTTCAGGTAATCCCGGGCAGAGGGGGTCAGGCAATCTTCCCTGCCCAGGAAGAATACCCGACTGCCCTCCCGGTTGCGAATGTTGGCCCGCACAGCGGTTTCATCGTAAAGCATTATTTTGCGGGAGGATTGCCCCGCTCACTGAGTCGGCCATGGGGCAAAATGGCATCCACTTCCGTATGGGGGCGGGCAATCACATGGACGCTGATCAGCTCCCCCACCTTCTCCGCCGCAGCGGCACCCGCATCGGTGGCAGCCTTCACGGCACCCACGTCCCCGCGGACCATCACCGTCACCAGGCCGCCGCCCACCTGCTCTTTGCCCACCAGCTGCACATTGGCAGACTTGACCATGGCATCCGCTGCCTCAATGGCGCCGATGAGGCCCTTCGTTTCGATCATTCCCAAAGAATTCGTGTTCATAATCTTCGTCCTTTCACTTCATGTCCAGTCTTTCCAGAATCTTCTGAGTCAGCAACTCCACCAACTGATCATTTACCGGCTGACCGGTGGGCTCCTGCCGGCTGTCCCAGGCCACCCGGCGGATATTGATCAGGTCTAGAGGGGAGATATTATTGGAAGGGCTGCTGCCGCCCACGGCGCCGCAGCCCAATGTCAGCGCCGGGAACAGGGCGGTGCTGGCCCCAATGCCTCCCAGGGCTGCCGGGGTATTCACCAGGAACCGGGATACGGGGATCTCCAGGGCAAATCTGCGGATTACATCCCGGTCCTGGGCGTGCATGGCAAAGGTATGGCCGCTGCCCTCATGCGTTAAAACCTCCACCGCCTTTTCCAGCACCGCATCCTCGTTTTCCATCACGAAAAAGGCCAGCACCGGGCAAAGCTTTTCCATGGAATAGGGCCGGGTGGGACCCGCCTCCTGCTCCCGGGCCACCAGAACCCGGGTGCCCTTGGGCACGGCAAATCCCGCCATTTCCGCCAGAACCGTGGCCGCCTTGCCCACGATTTGAGGGTTCAGGGTGCCATTGGGCTTAAACAGGAGCTTGGCCAGAGCCCCCGCCTCCTGGGTGTTCATAAAGTAGAAGCCCCGGGCGGCACCTTCCCGACGCACCGCATCCTCCATGGACTTCTCCACCACAATGCTTTGCTCCGAAGCACAAACGGTGCCGTAATCAAAGGTCTTGGACCGTGCAATCTTCTCCATAGCATCAGCCACATCCGCGCTGTGGTGAATATAGGCCGGGCCGTTGCCGGCACCCACGCCGATGGCGGGCTTACCGGAGGAGTAGGCAGATCGCACCATGGCCGGGCCGCCGGTGGCCAGGATCAGCCGTGTCTCCGCTCCGCTCATCAGTTCCCGGCATCCGTCCATGGAGGGAATGGTCAAACAGCCCACACTGCCCGCAGGGGCACCGGCCCGCTCCGCTGCCCGGGCCACGATTCGTGCCGCCTGCAGGGTGCAGGCCAATGCCTTGGGGTGGGGCGAGAACACAACGGTATTGCCGGACTTCAAGGCGATCATGGCCTTATAGCACACGGTGGAGGTGGGGTTTGTGCTGGGAACAATGGCCGCAATAACACCCACCGGCACGCCGATCTCCCATAGTTTTTCCCGGGGATCTTCCTTTAATACGCCCACAGTCTTCATATCCCGGATGGCTTCCCATACCCGCCGGGAGGCAAACCGGTTTTTGGTGATTTTATCTTCCACATTGCCGAAGCCGGTTTCCCGCACCGCCAGCTCCGCCAGTTCCGGAGCCGCCTCATAAATGCTGTCGGCAATGGCCTTTACGATGGCATCCAGCTTCTCCTGAGGAAGCCGGGCCAATACCTGCTGGGCCTTTTCCGCCTGCCGCAGCAGGTCCCGGGCCTCCTGCCGGGCTTTTAAGTCCTTATCAAATTCCATGTTGACTCTCTCCCTGTCCTGTTGGTTTGGATGCCACCTCTGCCACTGCAGCCGCAAAGGCCGCACAGGCTGCATCACAGGCAGATTGGCTGCCGCTGAGAATTCCGCCGCCGAAATTGGTCTGGCTGGGGGGCTCGTATAGTTTACATAACTTTACATCCGCCGCTTTCAGCGCCGCATCCATGGCATACATACTCTCCAGTGGGGGTGCAATCAGGTAAGCCAAAGCCGCCCCCTCCCGAACCCCCGCTTCCTCCGCCAGGAAGCTGCCACAGCTGCTGACGGTATAGGCCAGATACGGCACCTCTCCGACAGTTTCAAAGCCGATGCGCTGCAGCGCACCCAGCGCCGCCTCCATACCGCTGCGCACTGCCCCCGGATTGGGGCCCGCCAGAACACCAATGACCTCTCCGGCATTGGGGGTGGTGGCGTTGGCCGCTCCTGCATAGAAGCTTCTTGCGTAGCACACCTTCACATCGGAAGCTTTGGTGGCCTGATCCAGGGCAATATAAGTGGGGTCATCGGAATCGGTGGTCAGAAAAGCCAGGCTGGGATACCCCTCCGGGGCACACAGGGCCTTGCACAGGGCGGGAGAAGCATTGGCCAGATACCGCAGGGCCAGAACCCGCACCGGAATCATAGATCCGCCTCCTTGTGAAGGCCCACACCGGAAACCTTGCTGCGCAGAATGGTTTCAATGAGGGATGCAATATGGGCACCGGCCTCCACCGCCGGCGTTCCCTGGGGATGGATGTTGCTGACCACGGTACGGCTGGACTCGGAAACACCCGTATGGGGCTTGTAGGTGATATAGGCAGACATACTTTTGTCCGTCACCAGTCCGGGCCGCTCCCCCACCAGCATACACACCAGTTCGCAGCCGGTCACATCTCCGATGGCATCCCCGGCGCCCACCCGGCAGTAGCGGACGAAGATGCCCTTGCCGGTTTCAATGCCCTTCGCCTTCAGTCCGTCCCGGATAGCGGCCATGCAATCAGCCGCATTGGCCAGGATGGCAGCGGAGGAAAGACCGTCCCCCACCACGATCTGCACCCTGGGCCCCCGGGGGATCTCTTTTTTCAGGACGGCCTGGTTCTCTTCGTCGAACCGCCGTCCCAGATCGGGCCGGGTCAGGTATTCATCCTTGCTGTGGCAGCAGGTCTGCAGGGCCACCAGCCCATGCTCCCGGGCATAGTCCTCCGGCACTTGAGAGAACACCGCATCCTGAGCCGCCGCATGGTCTGCCCGAAACCGGAGCATGGTCAGGGTTTTGTATCTGGGGCCGGCCCTGCCGGAGCCCAGGCGGGCAGGGGTCCGCTCTTTCAGCCGGCGGTAAGCTTCCTCCTGATGGGGATGCTCCACCAGGTAGAGCTTGCGAAGGTCCAGCTTCGTCACATCCTCCACAAAGTCCCCGTCCTCCAGGTGGGTATCCACCGGCTGGGGGCCGGGATTGGCAGGCTTATAGTCGCTGCCCTTCACCATAGGTTCCGTGCCCATGGTTTCCAGAATCTGCGCCACCAGCGCAGAAAGTTCTTCTTTATTCATCCTTCACACCCCCATCAAAACAGCAAACAGGAACCGTCACCGGCCTTCGGGGTCAGCTTCCCGTTTTCTACAAAGCCCATTTTCTCCAGCCACCGCTGGAATTCCGGAATGGCGGTTTTGCCCGTCAGTTCCCGCAGAGCTGCCGTCTCCCGGAAGCCGGTGGTCTGGTAGTTGAGCATAATGTCATCCCCGTGGGGAATGCCCATAAAATAGTTGCAGCCTGCCACCGTCAGAAGGGTGGCCAGATTCTCGATATCATTTTGGTCGGCCTTCATATGATTGGTATAGCAGCAGTCGCAGCCCATGGAAACACCGGTGAGTTTTCCCATAAAGTGGTCCTCCAGACCGGCCCGGGTCACCTGGGGGGCATCGTACAGATACTCCGGCCCGATAAAGCCCACCACCGTGTTCACCAAAAAGGGCGAAAACCGCTTGGCAAAGCCATAGCACCGGGCTTCCATGGTCACCTGGTCCGTGCCATGGTGGGCATCGGAGGACAGTTCCGACCCCTGACCCGTTTCAAAGTACAGCACATTGGGCCCCTGGGCGGTTCCCTGATGCAGCAGCAGGTCCCGGGCCTCTTCCAACGTGGCAGCGGAAAAACCGAAGGCCGCGTTGCCCTTCTCGGAACCGGCAATGGACTGGAAGATCAGGTCACAGGGAGCCCCGGCCTTGACCGCCTTAATCTGGGCCGTCACATGGGCCAGCACGCAGATTTGGGTGGGAATCTGCCAGTGTTCCTTGATCTCCTGGAAGCGCCGAAGAATTTTCCCCACCTGTTCCGGGCTGTCGGTCACCGGATTCAGGCCGATCACCGCATCTCCCGCCCCGAAGCTGAGGCCCTCCAGGGTGGAGGCCGTGATGCCGTCGGGATCATCGGTGGTGTGATTGGGCTGCAGCCGGCAGGAAAGGGTTCCGGGCAGGCCGATAGTGGTATTGCAGTGGGCGGTGACGGTAATTTTTGCTGCACCATAAATCAGATCCAGATTGCTCATCAGCTTGGCCACCGCTGCCACCATTTCCGAGGTCAGGCCCCGACTCAGTTTCCGGATGTCCTCACCGGTGGTTTGCTCCGAAAGGATCCACTCCCGCAGCTCCGCCACGGTCCAGCCCCGGATCCGCTGATAGACCCGTTCGTTCACATCGTCCTGAATGATCCGGGTGACTTCATCCTCTTCGTAGGGAACCGCCGGGTTTTCCCGCAGGTCCCCCAGCGTCAGGGCCGACAGCACCACTTTCGCAGCGATGCGTTCCTGGGCCGTTTCGGCCGCCAGGCCCGCCAGACGGTCACCGGTTTTTTCCTCATTGGCTTTGGACAGGACTTCCTTCACCGAGGAAAACACATAGGTCTTTCCCAGTAGCGTGGTTTTCAGTTTCATAGTACCTCCAACGGCCCGCGGCCGATTGATTTCATCGTTCCAGAATCAGAGTTTTGATTACCACCGGCAGTGCCGGTCCCACAGGCTCCCCCACATCCAGGAAGCTATCCTGGGGAAACCGCAGCCGGTCCAGGCAAATACAGGGGGTCCCCTCCGGCAGGCGCAGAGCCAGGGCGTGTCCCAGGGCCTTGGCCATATCCTCTTCCAGGACCACATAGCAGGGCCTGTCCTCCACCGCCCGGGCAATCACATCTGCCAGGGCCGAAATTTGGCTGTAAGCTGGGGCTTTCCAGCCCTTCAATGCCAGCACGCCCCACCGCTCCGGCCGCAAAAGCTGCCTGCGAAGTACTTCCGGATCGGTCAGCTGCTCCTCCGGAACCACCGTCACCGGTAAATTCTTCAGGGGCAGCCGGACCCCGGACACATACACGGTACTTCCCGAAAGGCTGGCGCTGTGGCACCCTGCTCCGATGACCGTAGCCCGGATGGGTTCACTGCCCAGCCGGTATTCCCCCCGGCACAGCTTCCCTTCCCCAATGGCCCGGCCCAGCAAAGGCCCCAAATCTCCAAAGGTGTCCCAGGGAACCTCCCGGCCGATGCAATCCGCCACCCCGCCGGAAAAGGATACCACCGCCCCGGAAACATCCCCGATGTCCCCGGCCCCCTTGGTCAGCAGACTTCGGTACACCTCATCCCGGGGACGTAGGCCTGCCGCCCCTTCCAGCACCCCGGCCAAAAGCTGTGCCAGGGTCATGGCCCGATCTTCCGTCAGCAGATCTCCCACCTTCAGCTTCGTATGGGGCTGTAATACCGGAGAAATGTATTGAATCCGCCGGGATGCGTCATACTTGATCAGGCGGCCTCCCACATTCAGACAGCCCGTTGCCGTGACCCGGCCCCCTTCCATCAGGGCCAGATTGGCCGTGCCGCCGCCAATGTCCATGTGCAGTACCTTTTTCCCCGTTTCTTCGGACCAGGCCACCGCACCGGAGCCCTTCGCCGCCAGCACACTTTCCAAATCCGGCCCCGCGGTGGCCACCACAAAGGCCCCGGCGTGTTCAGCAAGACTTTTCAGAACGGAAGCAGCATTCTCTTTCCGGGAGGTTTCCCCGGTGATGATCACCGCACCGCTGTCCACCTCCGGCCAGGAAATACCTGCATTGGCATACTCCTGCTCCACAATGGACACGATGGCATCCCCGTCCACCAGTTCCTCCCGTATCAGGGGAGTGAAATGCACCGGGCTGCGGTACAGCACCTGCCGCCCGGTAATTTCCATCTCCGGCACTGCAAACCCTGCCGCCCGGTTGCGAATGAGGATCCGGGACACGATCAGCTGGGTTGTGGTGGTGCCCACATCCAGCCCCACCGACAGCAGGCCCTTATCCAATCCCTTTCACCTCTTCCAGCACCTGCCGGACCAGGGTTTCATCCACAGGCCGGGGGTTGGAGCCGCAGCAGGGGTCCTCCAGGGTGGCCTTCACCAGTTCCGGCAGCCGGAGCCGCAGCTTTTGGGGCTCGATCCCGGCTTCTGCCAGGGTAGCCGGCATCCCCAGGTCCCTGCGCAGGCGGATCAGGCCGTTTTTCAGATACCGGATGCCCATGGACCTGGCACCGCCGCTGCCCACTGCCAGAGCCAGGTCGGCGTATTTTTCGGATGCGTTCCGCTCCAAAACCGCCGGCAGCAAAATGGCGTTCAGCCGGCCATGGGGAATGTGGAAGGCACCCCCCAGGCTGTGGGCCAGAGCATGGCACAGCCCCAGCCCCGCCCGGTTAAAGGCCATCCCCGCCATACAGGATGCCTCATGGATCTGCTGGCGCACGGACCGGTCTCCCTCATGGCTTTTGCGAAGGCTTTCCCACAGGATGCAAAAGGCCTCTTTGGCCAGCGCATCGGTGATCCGTCCGGCCCCGGCAGCCACATAGGCCTCCATGGCATGACTCAGGGCATCAAAACCGCAGTCAGCCACCAGCTTGGGCGGCAGAGTTGCCACCAGATCCCCATCCAGTATGGCCACATCCGGCTGCAGACTTTCATCCACCAGAGGATGCTTGATGCCCCCGTGGGTCAGCACCGCAAAATCGGTCACTTCACTGCCGGAGCCGGAGGTGGTGGGAATGGCCACGAAAAGGGGCTTCGTCCCGGAAAAGAATACCATGGCCTTCCCCAAATCCATGGCGCTGCCGCCACCCAGGGCCACCACCGCCTGGGGCTGAAAGGCCTTGGCCAAAGCCGCTGCTCTGGCCGCCAGTTCCAGGGAAGGATCCGGCTCCACATGGGGAAACCATTCCACTTCCCCGGCCCCCGAAGCCCCGGCCACCGCCTTTGCCGTGCCGTTCTCATAAAAATACGGGTCCGTTACCACCAAAAGCCGCCTGATTCCCAGTTCTTTCAGGAATTTTACAGCCCCGGGACCCGAAACAATCTTTGTTTTGCAGAAGTATCGCTCCATGAATCCACCGCCTTTTGAGGCTATTGTTTCCCGAAAGAAGCCATTCATGTATGGAGTTAGGTTAATCTGCAAAATTTTCACAAAAAACTGTAGGCAAAACAAAACAAATGTGCTATCATAAAACAAAAAGGAGTTGGGCTGCAATGGAAGATCAAAAGAAGCACGAAACGGAAGAACCGAAGCATCATCCCTCTTTTCTGGAACGGCTGAAGCTCCGGCAGTTGGTTCGCTCTCCCATCCGGAACTGGCTGGCGTGGGCCGGAATCGCTCTGTTTGTGGCACTGATTATTGCTTATTACCTGACCACCGGAGGCGGAAACTGATGCGAATCCTTGGTATCGACCCCGGATATGGCATTACCGGTTTCGGTCTCATCGAATCGGTCCGGGGCAGCGCCGCACTGCTCCAGTGCGGTGCCATCACCACGCCCGCAGGCATGGATTTTCCCGCCCGGCTGGAAATCATATATGAAGATATGCGCCAACTGCTGCAGCAGGCGCAGCCGGAGGCAGTGGCCATTGAAGAACTGTTCTTCGGCCACAACGTCACCACCGGCATCGGCGTGGCCCAAAGCCGGGGTGTCATTCTCCTGGCCATCCGTCAGGCGGGCATTCCGGTGTATCAGTACAAGCCCATGCAGGTTAAACAGGCGGTGGTAGGCTACGGCAACGCCACCAAGCACCAGGTTCAGGACATGACCAAGCGGCTTCTGAGGCTGGACAAACTCCCCAAGCCCGATGATGCAGCCGACGCCATTGCCATCGCCCTGTGCCATGCCCGGTCCAGCACTTCCCTGCTGGCCCAGCTGCAGCAATCCTGACAAGAGAGGTGCACTATGCTTTATTACGTATCCGGTGAAGTGGCCATTCTGGAACCCGGCCTCGCGGTCATCGACTGCGGAGGTGTGGGCTACGGATGCCGCGTCACTTCCTATACCGCCGCCCAGCTGAAGCTGGGGCAGAAGACCCGGCTGTATATTACCGAGTCCATCCGGGAAGACGCCTTTGACCTTTACGGCTTCATCAGCCGGGAGGAGCAGCGGTGCTATGAACTGCTGACCACGGTCAACGGCGTAGGCCCCAAGGCCGCCATGGCCATTCTCTCCGCCGGCGGTCCCCAGAATTTCACCCTTGCGGTGATGACCGGGGATGAAAAAATGCTCACCGTGGCCCAGGGCGTGGGCAAGAAGCTGGCCCAGCGCATCATCCTGGAGCTGAAAGACAAGCTTGGAGGTGCCGGCACCGAGCTGGACTTCTCCGGCCCCGCCGTTTCCGCTGCCCCCGTCAAAGGAAACAACGTTGCCCTTGCCACCGCCGCCCTGCAGGAGCTGGGCTACTCCCCCGCCGAGATCAGCACCGCCCTGAAGGGTGCCGATCCAGCTGCCTCTACCGAAGACCTGATCCGCCATGCCCTGCGGGCCATGGTAATGAAGTCCTGACCCCTGCCATCACACCAAATGGAGATAGATTATGAGCCTTGAATTCTCCCAGGGGCTGGAAGCCCCCATCATTTCCCCCACCTTTGCACCTCAGGATGCCGGTGAAATCGGTCTTCGACCCAAGCTACTCAGTGACTACACCGGCCAGGAAAAGGCCAAGGGGAATCTGTCTGTTTATATTGAAGCTGCCCGCCGCCGGGGCGAACCTCTGGATCATACCCTCCTTTATGGCCCTCCCGGCCTGGGAAAAACCACCCTTGCCGGCGTTATCGCCAACGAAATGGGAGCAGGTATCCGCATTACCTCCGGCCCCGCCATTGAAAAGCCCGGTGACCTGGCGGCTCTGCTGACCAACCTGAACCCCGGTGACATTCTCTTCATCGACGAGATCCACCGGCTGAACCGGGTGGTGGAGGAGATCCTCTACCCGGCCATGGAGGACTTTGCCATCGACATCATCGTAGGCAAGGGCCCCAGTGCCAATTCCATCCGTCTGGACCTGCCCAAGTTCACCCTGGTGGGCGCCACTACCCGGGCCGGACAGCTCTCCGCTCCCCTGCGGGACCGGTTTGGCGTGAGCCTGCGGCTGGAACTGTACGCTCCGGAGGAACTGGCCCGGATTGTCACCCGTTCCGCCACCATTCTGGGCATGGAGATCGACCCCAGCGGTGCCATGGAAATTGCCTCCCGCAGCCGTGGTACCCCCCGTATCGCCAACCGTTTCCTGCGCCGTGTCAGGGACTTTGCCCAGATCATGTGCGACGGTGTCATCACCAAGGAAGCCGCCGACCTGGCCCTGCAGCGGCTGGAGGTGGACCATCTGGGTCTGGACGCCATTGACCGCCGGATGCTGACAGCCATTATCCGCAACTACGGCGGCGGCCCGGTGGGTCTGGAAACCCTGGCTGCCACCATTGGTGAAGAGGCCGTAACCCTGGAAGATGTGTATGAGCCCTACCTGATGCAGCTGGGCTTTTTGACCCGCACCCCCAGAGGACGATGCGTTACCGCTTCCGCATACGAACACCTGCATATTCCCTATTCCGGCCAAACCACATTCGATGTTTAATTCTTCGGAAAGTTGCATAAACACGCGGAAACAGTAATAAATCTTTTCATAAAGCATTGACAAATTAGAATCCTGTGTGTATAATGCGACTTATGGCGGCATGCCGCCTGTACTACTGACCCTGCGTAGCGACCAGTCCGTTTGGCAATCGATCACGGGGCATCAACTAACCGAAGAGAGGTAAAATCAATGTACGAAGATAAGACTTTAGTATGCAAAGAGTGCGGCAACGAGTTCGTTTTCACCGCCGGTGAGCAGGCTTTCTACGCCGAGCGTGGCTTCCAGAATGAGCCCCAGCGCTGCAAGGCTTGCCGCGATGCTCGTAAGAACAGCACCCGTGGCCCCCGTGAATTCTTCACCGCTACCTGCGGCCGTTGCGGCGGCGAGGCAAAGGTTCCCTTCCAGCCCAAGTCCGACCGTCCCGTATTCTGCAGCGAGTGCTTCGCTCAGATGCGCAACGAAGGCTAATTCGCAAACAATGGCAGCGCCGACCCAGGGTCGGCGCTGTTTTTATGGAATCTTTCCGAGGTGATTTGATGCAATATCTTTATGGGTTCCTTGTGATTCTGTCTTTTACCTTTCTGGGGGAAACCCTCAGCGCCCTGATTCCCATCCCCATTCCCGCTTCCATATATGGCCTGGTGCTGCTGTTTTTGGCATTGCAGCTGAAAATCATCAAAACGGAGCGGCTGAAAACCGTGGGGGACTGGATGGTGGGCACCATGGGCATCCTGTTTGTGGCCCCGGTAGTAAACCTCATCGGCTGCTGGAATGTGATCCGGCCTCACCTGTTCCCCATTACGGCGATTGTGGTAGCAAGCACCGTGGCCGTTTTCGGCATTTCCGGCAAACTAACCCAGCTGCTGTGCAGAAAAAAGGGGGACAAAGACCGTGACTGAGCTTCTGGCTTCCTCCTCTTACTGGGCGCTGCTTCTGACCGCAGCCGCCTATCAACTGGGCATTTTTCTTCGTAAAAAGACCGGCTGGCCCCTGCTGCATCCCATTTTGGTGGCCGCAGCGGTAATTATCCCCTTCCTGCTGCTGACCGGGCTGCCCCTGGAAGCATATCAGGAAGGCATGTCCTCTGTTTCCTGGCTGCTGACTCCCTGCACCGTTTGTCTGGGCATTTCCCTGCACACCCAGCTGAACCGGCTGAAAGGCCAACTGGGGGCCATTTTTGCAGGCGTTTTGGGCGGCACACTTGCCAGCCTGCTGCTGATTTGGGGAATGTGCTGTCTGTTCGGTTTGGATCAAACCCTGACCTTCTCACTGCTGCCCAAGAGCGTCACCACTGCCATGGCCATTCCCCTGACCGAGAATGCCGGTGGCATTGTGGCCCTGACCTCCGCTGCAGTGATTGTCACCGGCGTTCTGGGAAGCATCCTGGGCCCGGCCCTTTGCAGACTGTTTCGCATCCGGGGTGAGATTCCTCAGGGCGTGGCCTTCGGCACCGCCACCCACGTGGTTGGAACCACCAAAGCGGTGGAGCTCAGCGAACTGACCGGCGCCGTCAGCAGCCTGAGTCTGGTTCTGGCGGGCCTTCTGACCGCCGTGGCCTTCTCCTGGATCCTGACCCTATAAAATACGCCCCGAACCGAAGTTCGGGGCGTTCACTTTACCGTTTATTCTTCTTGTAGATGATGTTCAGACCCTTCAGCAGCAGGTCCTTTTCCAGAATAATGTCATGGTGGCACAAAGGAATAATGAACTGCGCCATGCCGCCGGTGGCAATGATGGTGGACTTGTGGCCCAATTCTTCTCCGATCCGGTCCACCAGTCCATCGATCATGGCCGCCGTGCCGTACATCATGCCGCTGCGCATACAGTCCACGGTGTTTTTGCCGATAACCCGATCGGGCCTGTCCAGGCTGATGCCCGGAAGCTGAGCCGCCCGGCTGGTGAGGGCATCCAGGGAAATTTTCACACCCGGGAAAATCACGCCGCCCAGGTAAACATTCTCCGGCTCCACCACCTCAATGGTGGTGGCAGTGCCCATATCCATCAGGATCAGGGGGGCCTTGTACTCTGCCAGAGCCGCCACCGCAATAACGATCCGGTCCGCGCCCACCTGGCTGGGTACATCCACATGGATGTTCAGCCCCGTTTTCAGGCCCGGGCCTACCACCATAGGCTGCTTTCCAATCACCTTTATGACGCCGGTTTTCACGGAATTGAACACAGGAGGCACCACCGAGGATATGATGCAATCGGAAATATCCTCCCGCCGGATGCCGAAAGCCTCCAGCATACTCTTCATTTCCACGCCATACTGGTCGGAGGTACGGGTACGGTCCGTGGCGATACGGGCTTTGAACACGATCTGATCGTCTTTGATGCAGCCGATCACAATATTGGTATTACCAATGTCAATGGCAAGAAGCATAACCCTTCTCCTTATCTTTTCTTCATGCGGCGGTTCAGGGCCAGCAGGGCCTTTCCCAGCACCGTCACCAAAATGGCCGCAGCGATGGCCTCGGGAATGCCGGAAGCGGTAACGGTACCCATAATCAGCCCAAATACCGCGCTGATAGCCACGTTTTTTGCCTGGGCATACTGCTGCGTCAGCAATACATAGATGCTCCCCATCACTGCCAGGGTATGAAATACCGTGGCTACAGCGGAAACCACCGGCAGCGCCAGCAGATCCGGCATCTTCACTTTCTTGGCCAGCTTCCAAAGCCAGCCTGCAACAAATCCAAACAGCACCCGGCATCCAAGGGCGATCCACAGAGATTTTGCCACACCCAGCAGGCCTTCATTCGTCATAAATGGCGAAAAAGCAAAGCTGAGCAAGCCCGGGGTCACCGTATTGGCCCAAATGGAGCAAAGGCCAAACACTGCTCCCAGCACGGCACCGGCACCGGGACCCAGCAAAATGGCTCCCAAAATCACCGGGATATGCATGGTGGTGGCCTTGATCACCGGCAGGGGAATAAACCCGATGCCCGTCATGCCCAAAACCACCAGCACACCGCAAAGCATGGCAAGGGTCGCCATGTAGCGGGTATCAACGGTTTTCTTTTTCATATTCAGTTCCTCCTGCTGCCGTTCTGCCCCAGCAGATACAGCGCAATTTCACGCCTACATTATAATATAGATTGCCCTTCGATGCAAGACGGAATTTGTGGGGTTTACATTGGGCCGAAAAGAAGGTATAATGGGTACAAAGTTTCCGGGAGGGATCTGTATGTTAAAGGGAAAAACCGTACTTTTGGGTGTTACCGGTGGAATTGCCGCCTATAAAGCCGCCGCGCTGGCCTCTGCGCTGGTGAAGCTTCATGCAGCGGTGGAAGTGGTGATGACGGAAAACGCCACCAAGTTCATCACGCCCCTGACCTTCGAACAGCTGACTGGCCGCCGGACCATGGTGGACACCTTCGACCGCAATTTCTCCCATCAGGTGGAGCACATCAGCCTGGCCCAGCGGACGGACCTGGTAATCGTTGCCCCCGCCACTGCCAATGTCTGCGCCAAACTGGCCCACGGTCTGGCGGACGATATGCTGACCACCACCATTCTGGCCTGCAAGTGCCCCAAGCTGATCGCCCCCGCCATGAACACCAATATGTATGAAAATCCTGTAACCCAGGACAATCTGGAGCTGCTGCGGCACTACGGCTGGGAAGTCATTGAACCTGCCAGCGGCAGACTGGCCTGCGGTGCTGTGGGAAAGGGCAAGATGCCGGAGCCGGAGCAGCTGGTGCAGCACATTCTGCGTCACATCGCCATGCCCCACGACCTTTCGGGCAAACGGGTGCTCATCACCGCCGGCCCCACCCAGGAGTCCCTGGACCCGGTACGCTATCTGACCAACCACTCCACCGGAAAAATGGGCTACGCTATCGCCAAAATGGCCATGCTCCGGGGTGCAGAAGTGACCCTCATTTCCGGCCCCACCGCCATTACCCCTCCGCCTTTCGTGGAATTTGTGCCGGTGACCTCCGCAAAGGATATGTTTGAGGCGGTGGCCGCCCGCTGTGATCAGGCCGATTTTATTTTCAAAGCCGCTGCCGTGGCCGACTACACCCCCGCCCAATACAGCGATGATAAAATGAAAAAGAAAGACGGCGACCTGTCCATTCCCCTGGAACGGACCCAGGACATTCTGGGTTATCTGGGTCAGCACCGCCGTCCCGGTCAGGTAATCTGCGGTTTTTCCATGGAGACCCGGGACCTTATTGAAAACAGCCGCGCCAAGCTGCATAAAAAGAATGTGGACATGATCTGCGCCAATAATCTGAAGGTGGAAGGTGCCGGTTTCGGGGTGGATACCAATGTGATCACCCTGATCACCGCCGCTGACATCACCGAACTGCCCCTGCAATCCAAAGAATCCGCCGCTGATGCCATCCTCACCAAGGCCATCACGCTGGCATGAAAAAGGAGTAAACACAAATGAACCAGAAAATGATCCGAATTCTCTGCCTTGTGATGACCATTCTGATGGTGCTGGGCTTGGTGACCGGCGCCCTTGCAATCCTTATCGCAGGCTGAATAACCAAAACAGAACCTGCCTCTGTCACAGAGGCAGGTTTTTTCGGTGCTGTGCGGCAGATGACCACCACTGCATTGTGAGGGGGGACTCTCTCGCCCTTCGGGCAATTCATCTTCCGGCTGCCACTACAATGGAAATGTCACTGCAAAGGTGCGTTGGACAATGTCTTTTTCATTTGTAAACTTTTTCCGAAGGGCTTGCTTTCTCTGTTACCCTGTGTTAAACTGTTGCGTAGCACGCTACCTTTTGGAGGTGTTTGTTTGAAAAACAGTTACGGAGCAAGGCTCCGGTTCCTGCACCACTGCATCGATCAGCGCATGACCGCTGCCCTGGCGGACATGGAACTGACCGCATCCCAGGGGCGGATTCTGGCGTGGATGGTCCACCAGACAGATCCCCCCTGTGCCAAAGACATCGAAGATGCGTTTCACCTGACCCATCCCACCGTATCGGGACTTTTATCCCGGCTGGAAAAGAAAGGCTTCCTGGAATTCCGCCCCGATGAAAAGGATCACCGGTGCAAGCGCATCCACATTCTGCCCAAGGGTCTCGCCTGTCACAATCTTATGCACGAGGCCATTCAAACCAACGAGGAACTGCTGGTAAAAGACTTTACCCAGGAAGAACGAGAGTTGTTTTCTGCTCTGCTGGATCGCATGATCCAAAACATGGGTGCCGTTCCCTGCTGCAAAAAGCAAAAGGAGGAATCTTCACAACATGATTAGACGACTTGCCCGGAGTATTCGGGAATATAAGCGGGCTGCAATTCTGAGCCCTCTGTGCATGACCGGCGAAGTAGCCATGGAGGTACTGATCCCTCTGGTGATGGCCGATCTTTACGACTACGGCATTGTTCTGCAGGATATGCGGATCGTTGTTATTAAATCCATCCAACTTGTACTGTGCGCCCTCTGCTCTCTGGCCTTCGGCGTCGCCTCTGCCCGGTTCGCATCACGGGCCGGTACCGGTTTTGCCAAAAACCTGCGCCATGATATGTTCCACCACGTTCAGAACTTCAGTTTTGGCAACATCGACAAATTCTCCTCCGCTTCCATCGTCACCCGCCTGACCTCCGATGTGGCAAACCTGCAGATGACCTTCCAAATGATGATCCGTATGGCCATCCGCAGCCCCATGATGCTGATTTTGGCCATGTTCTCCGCCATGCGGATCAATGTAAAGCTGAGTCTGGTGTTCTGCATCGCCCTGCCGCTTCTGGTGTTTGCTTTGGCCATGCTGGTGCCTCTGGTGCATAAAATCTTCGAGCGGGTGTTCAAAACCTACGACAAACTGAACAATGTGGTTCAGGAAAATATCCGGGGCATCCGTGTGGTCAAATCCTTTGTCCGCGAAGAAAAGGAAACCGAAAAGTTCACCACCATCTCCGGCTCCATCTACGGCGACTTCGTCAAAGCTGAGCGGATCATCGCCCTGAATAACCCCATCATGCAGCTTTGCGTCTACGGATGTATGCTGACCATCTCCTGGGTCGGCGCCAACATGGTAGTTCAGTCCGGCAATAACCCGGCCCTGGGCCTGACCACCGGTCAGCTCAGCTCCATGTTTACCTACACCACCCAGATTCTCACCTCTCTGATGATGTTCTCCATGGTCTTTGTGATGCTGACCATGAGCCGCGCCCCCATGAAGCGCTGCCATGAACTGCTGATGGAGCAGCCCGACCTGGTCTCCCCCGCGGACCCCGTTATGGAAGTGGCCGATGGCTCCATTGACTTTGAGGGCGTCTCCTTCCGTTACAGTGCCAAAGCCAAACACCGGGCGTTGAAGGAAGTGGATCTGCACATCCCCTCCGGCGCCACCGTAGGCATTCTGGGCGGCACCGGCTCCAGTAAGACTACCCTTGTGCAGCTGATTCCCCGGCTCTACGATGTGTCTGAAGGCAGCGTCAAGGTAGGCGGCGTCGATGTACGGGATTACGACCTGGAAGTCCTCCGTGACAATGTGGCCATGGTGCTGCAGAAGAACGTGCTGTTCTCCGGCTCCATCAAGGAAAATCTGCGCTGGGGCAACCCCGACGCCACCGACGAGGAGTTGGAACACGCCTGCAAACTGGCCTGCGCCCACGATTTTATCACCTCCTTCCCCGACGGCTACGACACCCACATCGAGCAAGGCGGCACCAACGTCTCCGGCGGCCAGAAACAGCGTCTGTGCATTGCCCGGGCCCTGCTGAAAAAGCCCAAGATCCTCATTTTGGACGACTCCACCTCCGCTGTGGACACCCATACCGACGCCATGATCCGCAAGGCCTTCCGGGAAGAGATCCCCGGCACCACCAAACTGATCATCGCCCAGCGTGTAGCCTCCGTGCAGGATGCTGACATCATTTTGATCCTGGATGGTGGCAAAGTGGTGGCCTGCGGCACCCACGACGAGTTGCTCCAAACCTCCTCCATCTATCGGGAGGTCTACGAATCCCAGAGAAAGGGGGACGAATAAATGCCTCCTGTGAGAATGCGCGGCGACGGCCGCAAAGCCAAAAATCCCAAAAAGACCCTGCTGCGTTTACTGGGTTATATGCGCAAATATATCCCCATTCTGGTGCTGGTGCTCATCTGCATCGTGGTGGCCGCTGTAGCCCAGACCACCGGCAGTAAAAACATCGGCAAGCTGGTGGATGACTATATCCTGCCCATGGTGGCATCCGGCAGCACCGACTTTGATCCATTGGTCAAGTATCTGATCGGCATCGCCTGTGTCTTTGCAGCCGGTATGCTGGCCTCCTTCCTGAACCAATTTTTAATGGTAACCGTTAGCCAGGGTACCCAAAAAGTGATCCGGGACGAAATGTTCACCAAGATGCAGAGACTGCCCCTGCGCTACTTCGATTCCAATACCGCCGGCAACATCATGTCTCGCTACACCAGCGACATTGATACCCTGCGGCAGATGGTGTCTCAGTCCATCCCTCAGACCGCATCTTCCATCATCACCCTGATCGTGGTATTCGTCGCCATGCTGCAGGCCTCCTGGATCCTGACCTTGGTAATCCTCTTCACTGTTAGCGGTATTTTCTTCATCACCGTCACCATCGTGGGCAAGGCCGGCAAGTATTTCATCGGCCAGCAGAAATCTCTGGGCGCCCTGAACGGCTATGTGGAAGAAATGATCAATGGTCAAAAAGTGGTTAAGGTCTTTAACCATGAAGGTACCTGCAAGCGGGAATTTGATAAACTCAACGATGAACTTTGCCAAAATGCCTATACCGCGGGCCGTCTGGCCAACATGATGGGCCCCGTCAATAACAATCTGGGTTATATCCAGTACGCGGTGTTGGCCATCGTTGGTGGCATCATCGTGGTGGCCTCTGAAGGACAGCTTCTAACCTTGGGCAACCTGATGACCTTCATGCTCCTGAGCCGCACCTTCAACCATCCTATTTCCCAGGTCAGCAACCAAATAAACTCCATCGTCATGGCCCTGGCCGGTGCGGAGCGGATCTTTGAGCTGATGGACGAGAAGCCGGAGGTGGACGAGGGCTATGTAACCCTGGTCAATGCCCATATTGCCGAGGACGGCACCGTCACCGAATGTGCCGAACGCACCGGCCACTGGGCCTGGAAGCATCCCCACAAGGCCGACGGTTCCATCACCTACACCGAGCTAAAGGGCGACATCGTCATGGACATGGTGGACTTCGCCTATGTGCCCGAAAAACAGGTGCTCCATGACATCACCCTCTACGCCCACCCGGGCCAGAAGATTGCCTTCGTAGGCGCCACCGGTGCCGGCAAGACCACCATTACCAACCTGATCAACCGGTTCTACGACATTGCCGACGGCAAGATCCGCTACGACGGCATCAATATCAACAAGATCTGCAAGGCGGACCTGCGCCGGTCCCTGGGCATCGTGCTCCAGGACACTAACCTGTTCACCGGCACCGTCATGGACAACATCCGCTACGGCAAGCTGGATGCCACCGATGAAGAATGCATTCACGCCGCCCAGCTGGCCAACGCCCACGATTTCATCACCCGCCTGCCAGACGGCTACAACACCATGCTCACCGGCAACGGTGCCAACCTGTCCCAGGGCCAGCGGCAGCTGCTGGCCATCGCCCGGGCGGCTGTGGCCGATCCTCCCGTGATGATCCTGGACGAGGCCACCTCCTCCATCGATACCCGCACCGAGGCCCTGGTGCAAAAGGGCATGGATGCGCTGATGCACGGCAGGACCACCTTTGTCATCGCCCACCGTCTGTCCACGGTGCGCAACAGCGACTGCATCATGATCCTGGAGGCAGGCCGCATCATCGAGCGGGGCAGCCACGAGGAGCTCATGGAAAAGCAGGGCCGGTACTACCAGCTCTACACCGGCAATTCCCCCATTTCTTCCTAAACGCCAAAACGCCTTCCTTTACATGGAAGGCGTTTTGTGTTACCCTTCTGTTCAGAAACCCAGCAAGGAGATGTTCCTTTTGAACCATAACTTTGACGTACTCATCATCGGCGGCGGTGCCGTGGG
>JAZSLC010000117.1:0-2408 GCA_045535175.1 Faecousia sp.
TTTTCTCCACAGGGGCCTTTTCCATGGCGAAGGTATAGTGGCCGCCCTGGAAGTGCTCATGGCTCAGAATGGAGCCGCCCACAATGGGCAGGTCCGCATTGGAGCCCACAAAGTAATGGGGAAACACCCGGACGAAGTCCAGCAGCTTCCGGAAGGCGGACTTGTCGATCTTCATGGGCATGTGCTGGGAATTAAACACGATGCAATGCTCGTTATAGTACACATAGGGGGAATACTGCAGACACCAGTCCGCCCCGCACACTTCGATGGGCACGATCCGGTGGTTGGCCCGGGCAGGATGGTTCATCCGGCCGGCGTAACCTTCGTTTTCCCGGCATAACTGGCACTTGGGGTAAGCGGTCTGGGGGGCATTCTTGGCGGCGGCAATGGCCTTGGGGTCCTTTTCGGGCTTACTGAGATTTATGGTAATGTCCAGCTGGCCGTATTCGCTGGCGTACTTCCAGCGCATATCCCGGGCGATCCGGTAGCGGCGGATGTAGTCGGTATTGCAGCTGAACTGATAGTACCAATCGGTGGCCTGCACCGGATCCTGGGCATACTTTTCCCGGAAGGTGCGGATCACTTCCCGGGGCATGGGGGTCAGAGCGCCCATGATGCGGGTGTCGAAAATGTCCCTGGCGGTGATGCCGTCATCGCAAAGGCCCTGCTTTACTGCATAATCCAGGATTCCGGCCAGGATCTCTTCCAGGTCTTCCGGCTGGGGCTCCTGGGAGGGCTCATAATCCGGCTTTCCCAGAAGGTCCAGCAGCCGGTTCAGCAGCACCTGATGGTCTTCAGGCTCCGCCAGGCCCGTATTCATGGCGTAAGATACCAGCGCATCGATGTAAGTTTCGATTTTCATGCCTGAACCTCCATTTCCACACCGCCCTGGGGCCGGATGCTCAGCACATGGCAGGCCCCTGCACCTAGGACACCGTCCATACCGGCCCGGAAATCATCCAGAATTTCAAAGGGCACAAAGGCCTGCACGGTACCGGCAAAGCCGCCGCCGTGGACCCGGTAAGCGCCCTTCCCCTGAAGGAAATGCTCACACATGGCCAGGGCCAGGGCCACATCCTGATGGGCCTTGTAGCCGGCGGGGATTACGTTCTGCAGGTACATATAAGAAGAGTAGCCGCTCTCCTTCACCAGTTTCAGGAACTGCGCAAAATCGCCCCGCTCCAGGGCTGCCACCTGTTTGGGCACCCGGGCATTTTCCTGATAGAAGTGGACCGCCCGCAGCACCGCCCGGTCACCGCACTGCTTCCGCAGGGCAGGGATGGCTGCAAAGAACTCTGCTTCGTCAATCTGGGTCAGCACTTCCTTGCCAAAGTACGCCGCCACCGCCTTGATTTCCCCGGGCACGGCTGCGTATTCATCGGTCAGGTCTGCATGGTCCGCGCCGCTGTCGATGATGCACAGGGCATGGCCGCAGGAAGCAAAATCAAAGGCCACAGGCCGGATATCGGGATGGTCTTTGTCAAAAAAGTCAATAGTCACCAGATTGCCTACTGCGGACGCGGTCTGGTCCATGAGGCCGCAGGGCTTGCCGAAGAAGACATTCTCCGCATACTGGCCGATCTGGGCCACCTCCGTGGGGGTGGCCTTGCCCCCGAAGAACAGGCAGTTGATGATGGTACCGATGAGCACCTCGTAGGCGGCGGAGGAGGAAAGGCCGCTGCCAGGCAGGACGGTGGACTCACAGTAGGCGTCAAAGCCCCGTACCTGGCAGCCCATCTGGGCAAACCGGGCCGCCACGCCCCGAATCAGAGCAGGGGTGGAGTTAAGCTCCTCTGCCTTGGGCTCCAGCTCCTGCACGTTGATCTCGCACCGGGGATAGCCCTTGGACAGGATGCGGATCCAGGAGGTTCCGTTTTCCCGGACCGCCGCCACGGAGTCCAGATTCACCGCAGCCGCCAGAACCCGGCCCCGCTGATGATCGGTATGGTTGCCACCAATCTCCGTGCGGCCCGGCGCAGAAAAGTACCGCTCAGGAACTTCCCCAAAGGCATCCAAAAAGCCCTTGTCCAGGATTTCCTTTTGTTTGGCATGAATTTTAAGTACAGGTGTGGTCACAGCGCAAACCTCCCATTTTGTTTTCTTTATTGTACATCTATTTTCCAAAAAATGCAATAAAAGAATCTTTCAGAAGCAAGAATAGTTCAAAAAGAACCGGGCCGGGAAGCTTCCGGCTCGGTTCTTTGGGGGCTGGGTTTCGTGTTCCAGGGGTTTTCACAGTTTCTCCGCAATATCGAAAATCACCCGCACGGTCTTTTCCCAGCCCAGGCAGGGGTCGGTGATGGACTTGCCGAAAACCCGTTCATGGACGGCCTGGGCTCCGTCTTCCAGGTAGCTTTCAATCATCAGGCCCCGAACCAGGCGCTTAATCTCCCCATTCTGGTTGCGGC
>JAZSLC010000014.1:0-2334 GCA_045535175.1 Faecousia sp.
CCGTCTAACCTATGAAAAGAAGGAGGTGGTGATCAGTAATGGATTACGAGAAACTATACATCTCTTACTATATGCAGGTATATTCCTATGCGGTAACCCTCACCAGGAATCCGGATCAGGCAGAAGAGATTACGCAGCATACATTTGTCAAAGCAATGTCCTCAAAATCGAAACACAGAGGTGAGTCAAGCGAACTAACATGGCTTTGCTCCATTGCAAAGAATCTGTACTATGACGAGGTCCGCAGAAGCCGGAAACTTTCCGGAATGGAAGCAATCGAAAGAACGCCCTCCGGTGATGATTTGGAGAAGGCCGTTTCCGATGCAGATACAGCATTTCGGATCCACTTGGTTCTCCACGATTTGGAAGAACCCTATAAAGAGGTATTCCAGCTTCGGGTATTCGGAGAACTCTCCTTTGCGCAGATTGCTTCGATTTTCAAGAAAACAGAAAGCTGGGCAAGAGTTACTTATCACCGCGCCCGCCTCAAAATACAAGAAAGGATGGATTAGGTATGTATAACCAATGCGAAATCGTACAGGATTTACTGCCCCTATATGTGGATGGCGCTTGCAGCGAATCCAGCGCGGCAATGGTCAGGGATCATCTGGCAAACTGTCCCCAGTGCAAGGTCCTTTATGAAAAGCTATGTTCTGACTCCGGCGAAGAAATACTGAAGGCTGAAATGGACACGGTGGTGGCCAAGCACGAACGGCAGGTCAAAAGGAAACGCCTTCTATCGATTACAACGTCTGTTGTGATTACGTCTGTCATCGCCCTGATTGTCATTTGTCTGCTGGTCTGGCGGTTGTGGCCGCAGCCTTTCTCCGCCTTGTTGCCCACCGATGAAGACGCCATCATCTGTTTTTCGGCCTATACAAACGAAGACGCCATCGTCTGTTTCTCGGCCTATACAAACGTAGACGTCGAGAACGGAGATATAGTCTACGACACTTCCAGCAGAAGTCACGCAGAGGGCAACTGTAACGACCCCAGCGAAATTATGGATATTTTAGCCACATTCAGTTACCAACAGGATTTTCGGAATTTGTTGCCAGGGGGCGTGGACACTGTACATCCTGACGAGCATGATGATGGAAGATATGCGCAGGTGGAGTTTTACACGAGGATTCCTGAATACGAATACTTCTCCATTTATTTTTTGACCAGCGGTATCATTGCGGTTTTTGTAAAAGGCCAGGAAGGATTCCGCGTCTACCACCCCACAAGCCAGAACACATTTGATATGTTGATCGATTACATTCAAACACATGGCGAACAGGTCTTTCTGCCGTCGCCACAATATTGATCGTAAATCTCACCAAAACCCAACCCCGCCGGTTTTCATCGCAAAAAATCGGCGGGGCTGTTTTTAATCAAAATCCTCTTCTTTGAGAAACGGAAGTTGATCTGCTGCATCAGGATCAACCCCTCTGACCTTTTTCACTATACCGTTATAGTGGTCAATAAATGCTTTCTTTGATCCCCAGGGTTTCCATATATTCCAAGCAGTGTTCCCCTTCGGATTGGTGTCAGGCACAAACACTACCGTAATATCCAAAGTTTTTCTGGGGTTTCCGCAGGGTGTAAACCACACGCTGAATTGACGGTCATGCTCCATGAACGCCCGTTTTTGTCCTTTTATTCTGCGCGACACTTTCGGCGGAATCTGGAAATCCGGATTGTGGTAACAGTATGCCCATTGTCCATCGGGGAGTTGCGCTTTCGTCAATTCAATAGGCGCATACTCATGAAAAAAACCAAACTTCACATTGGTAAAGCCGATTTCTTCGTGTTCCACATAAGGCCCAAGAAAATAGATCGACAAACCCTTGGATTCTGCGCCAACGTTGATGGCCCGCACACTATTCTCCTCCCCAATCAGACACGGCATCGTCTGTTTATAGTGCACCAGTTTCGTTTGCTCCCGATCCTCCAACTTTTGCTCGAAATATAGATAGGTTACTTTGCCATTCCCTGGTAAATGCTCCAAGTCCTCTGCCGTAGCGGTACTTTGCTCCCCAGGTAAACCAAGGCACAAAGCCGTTTCAAATAAAAACTCATCCGCAACAACATATTCCGCCTTCGCTTTTTCAGAAAAGAACTGGTAATCAGACACTTTTTTCTTCCAAACGGATACATTGTTTCTTCTGCTGATTCCAACATCTTTTCCTCGTCCAATCCCCACCCATCCATCAAACTTTTCATCGACATTGATCAGATTCAGATAAAGATAATCGCTGTCAAAGCAGGCAATTCCCAACACATCCGTGTGCAGTTCGGATGAAATGGGCGCTATGATCCCCGAACAGGACTCAGGATCATCATGTGGCA
>JAZSLC010000228.1:0-2072 GCA_045535175.1 Faecousia sp.
GGTCACCAAGCTGCTGGAAGACCGTCTGGAGGACATCAAGCCCTGCATCTGCTGCCACAGCGGCTGCTTCAACTTCTCCTCCTCCAAGGGCCACGCCAACAGCCAGGACCTGACCGATACCATGGGTCTGGCCCGCTGCGCTCTGAACGCCGAAACCATGCAGTCCACCAAGCACTACATCAAGCCCGCCCGGAAGATCAAGAGAATCGCCGTCATCGGCGGCGGGATCGGCGGTATGGAATCCGCCCTGGTCTGCGCCAAGCGGGGCCACAATGTGACCCTTTACGAAAAGACCGACCGGCTGGGCGGCGTGTTCATCGCGGCTGCCGCTCCTTCCTTCAAGGAGAAGGACCGGGATCTGCTGGCCTGGTATGAGCGGGAGATCACCAAGTACCCCAACATCGAAGTGAAGCTCAGCACGCCTGTTACCGATGTGGCTTCCCTGGGTGCCGATGAAATCATCGTGGCCACCGGTTCCACCCCCAACCGGATTCCCGTCAAGGGCGTGGAGCGGGGCATTCAGGCCATCGACTTCCTGCTGGGCAAGGCCGAAGTGGGCCACAACGTGACCGTCATCGGCGGCGGCCTGACGGGCTGCGAAATCGCCTATGAGCTGTACCTGCAGGGCAAGAACCCCACCATCGTGGAGATGAAGGAAGACTTGATCGACGTGCCCGGCGTGTGCCTGGCCAACACCAGCTTCCTGCGGGACTTCTTCAAGGCCAACAAGGTGGCCGTGCATCTGGAAACCGGTGTCAGCGAGATCGGCGAGAAGAGCGTCACCGCCAAGGCCAAGGACGGCACCCTGTTTGAGATTCCTGCCGATTCCGTGATTCTCTCCGTGGGCTACCGCAGCGCACCCCTGGCAGAAAAAGGCCGCAACATCCATGTGGTGGGCGACGCCAGCAAGGTGGGCAACCTGCGCAGCGTCATCTGGCAGGCTTGGGACGTTTGCATGAAGCTGTAAAGAAAGGAACAATACTATGTTTTTAACCGATGAACAACAGGCGATCCTGAACGGTTCCAAGGGCGAAACCATGGCGAAAGTCATGAAGACCCTGGTGATGTATGGCGATGCCTTCGGTGCCGACAAGATGGTGCCGGTGACTTCCGAATACAACCACCTGGTTACTTCCTTCGGCCTGAAGATGATGAAGCCCGTCTTTGATCTGATGCAGCAGCTCATTGATGCCGGTGCCGTTTCCGGACAGAAGTTCTCTGTGGATCCCCGGCCTCTGGACAAGAATGTCCCCGCCAATTTCCTGCAGAACTTCATCTTCAACAAGATTATGTACGCCACCCAGGAGCAGTATGAAGGCCAGCTCCGGGAGCTGGGTCTGATGAACGACCAGGCCTACGCCTGCGCCTGCTATCTGGACCAGGTGGGCAACAAGCCCAAAAAGGGCGACATCCTCAGCTGGGCGGAGTCCTCTGCGGTGGTTTATGCCAACTCCGTGCTGGGTGCCCGGTGCAACCGCAACTCCGGTATCATGGACATTATGGGCTCCATCGCCGGTTTCGTCCCCAACTTCGGCCTGCTGACCGATGAGGGCCGCAAGGCCACCTGGATCGTTCGGGTGGAAACCACCAAGAAGCCCGAGGCTCAGCTGCTGGGCAGCGCCATCGGCATGAAGGTTATGGAGGATGTGCCCTTCATCACCGGCATGGAAAAATGGCTGGGCACCGAACTGACCGACGAAACCTGCGCCTACCTGAAGGACTTTGGTGCAGCCACCGCCTCCAACGGTGCCGTGGGATTGTATCACATTGAGAACCTGACTCCCGAAGCTGTGGAGCTGGGGGCCGGTTTGGTTGCCGAAGGCGCCAAGGTCTATGTGATCGACGATGCGGAGCTGGAGCGGGTCCAGAAGAGCTATCCCGTCATGTGGAAGAAGACCGATGCCAAGCCCAGGCTGTGCTTCGTGGGCTGCCCCCACATGAGCCTGCAGCAGCTGAAGGATTGGACCGACAACGTGGAAGCCGGCCTCAAAGCAGCAGGCAACAAGAAGGTGCAGATCCCCACGGTCTTTACCTCCGCACCCGGCGTCATCAAGGAGTTTGAGAAAACTCCC
>JAZSLC010000090.1:0-6012 GCA_045535175.1 Faecousia sp.
AAAATTCTGCAGTATTTTCCGGTGCCCCTGTTTGTGTGGCTGATCCGGAATTTCCAGATATTCCATAGGGATCTTCTCGGAAGACTTTTGAGATCGAACGCAGGCCTCCCTCTCGTCTTGCTCCAAACGCCACCATTTCAGCATCCCGTTTTCCAGCACCAGCTTTCCCTTGGTGCCGGAGAGCTCCAGGCGGTTGGTGCCCGGGTACTCGCCGGTGGAGGTAATGAAGATGCCCTCTGCGCCACCCGGGAACCGGGCCACGATGGTGGCATCGTCCTCCACTTCGATATTGTGATACTTGGCTTCACCGCAAAAGGCCGTAATCCGCTCCGGCATACCGCAGATCCACTGCCACAGGTCCAGCTGATGGGGTGCCTGATTCACCAGCACACCGCCGCCTTCCCCTGCCCAGGTGGCCCGCCAGGAGCCGGAGTCATAGTAATGCTGGGTACGATACCAGTTAGTGATGATCCAGACGGACCGTTTCAGCCGGCCCAACTGCCCGCTTTCCACGATCTCCTTGGCCTTGGCAAAAAGGTCACCGGTGCGCTGATTGAACATGATGCCAAACTGTTTGCCGCTGGCCCGGGCTGCCTCACACAACTTTTTCGCCCTGGAGAGGGTGATGTCCATGGGCTTTTCCACCAGCACATGAAGGCCCCTTTCGAAGGCAGCGATCGCAATCTCGCTGTGCATCGGATGGGGCACCGACACGATCACCGCATCCAGCCGGGCCTCTTGCAGCATCTGCCGGTAGTCTGCATAAAAGGGCACACCGGGAAAATGGCCTGCCAGTTCCTCTTCCATATTGGGCTTGCTGTCACACAGGGCCCCAAGCTCCGCACCCTGGATGTTACCTCCATGGATACAGGTCGCATGCACAAAGCCGATGTTTCCAACACCGATGACGCCAAAACGCAGGGTCTTTGCAGTTTCCATCAAAATCCACCCCATTTTCAGATTCTGATTGCATTATATCTGGGAGTTTTTGCTTTGAGAATTGTATATATTTCAAAAAACATTGCAAAAATTCCACAAAAAGCCAGCACCTTCGCCCCGTTCTGCCAGGGGATGGTCCATTGGCCGCCGGGTCCCAGGACCGCTTTTGCAGCCTTTTCAGATGTCAGATCAGCCCTTTCACCGCTTCGATGATCCGGCGGCTGAAGAGATCCAGGCCCTCGTCGTTGGGATGCAGTCTCAGGTCTGCAAAATAGGCAGAATCCTGGGGCACGAAGGAATAGACATCTATGGTCGGCAGTTTCAGTTCGCTGCAAATTTGGGCCAGATCCTGCCGCACCAAATCAAAGGTGCCGTATTTTCTATAATCATCCCGGTCTTTGCGCCAGAGGGGCAGCAGGACAAAGAGCTTCCCGTCGGGGTAACGATCCCGGATGGTACTCAGAAAAGCCCTGGCATTTTCCAGAACTACATCCCGGTCCAGCTTGTTCCAGTCATTGCTGCCATAGGATACCACGATCCAATCCGGCTTCAGCTCTTCCCGGGTATTGGCCAGGTTCGGGAAGTACCGTTCCCCGCCGATGCCTTTATTGTATTCCGCCGCATTCAGAGACCGGGCCAGTTGAAAGCCCCAGCGGTTCATCGGCCGCTGCGCATCGTAACCCTGGGTAATGGAATCTCCAAAGACCAGCAGTTTTTTCTGCGGACTGTCGGGCGCAAAGGTACTTCCATCGCTCAGAGAGAGTTCTTTGAGTACGACCCGCACAGACCAAGGCATACAAATCGTAACCGATTTCATACCCGGTTTCAGGAGAATGGTTTTTTCAAAGTCTCCCAGAGGGTATTCACACTTTGTGTAGTCCTCCGGCAGCACCAGTTGTGAAAAATTGTCTATATGACCCGCCGGAACACCGTCCTCCAGAACATCTATGGAGTAATATGTGCGGGTGGAGCCCCGGGAGGTTTCTCCCTTAAGCGTTACACAGCAGCTGTCCGTCCGGAATTGCAGGATCACCCCCGCCGGGGCCAACGCTTTCCGGTGAAAGTTCTGGTTGGTTCTATAGTAGAGTTCCTCCTGCGCCTTTGTAAAGCGGTGGAATGCTACGCCGCCATCTTCTTCGTTTATATAAGATGTACCCTGTGTAATGTCACAGATTTGCTGATAGGTCAGTTTCATAATTATGTCCTCCATCTTTCGAAAAGTGCAAAGGGGTGCCATACCTTATCATCATGCATGGAGCCCCAAAGAAGGGAGATTGCTAAGCTGTTACAGCGCAGACTGGGTGTCGTTGGTATATATTCCGGCAGCCATAATGATTCTCCTTGATTAAAAAAGCGGCACCGCAGATTTGCAGTGCCGCTTTGTGTAAGTATCAGGATACCGTATGGAAAGAATTTATTACTCTGGCCGCTCCATACAAGATATCATTCTGAGTAGCTGACAGAGGCACGCGTGGGAAACGGAAGATTCATTAGCCCTTGACGGCGCCGATCATAACACCCTTGACGAAATACTTCTGGACGAAGGGGTAGATGCACATCAGCGGGAAGGTGGACACCACGATGACCACATACTTCAGTGCATCGGCCAGACCCTGCATGGCTTCCAACATTTCAGGATCGGTAACGCCGCTGGTATCCATACGGCTGTTGATCAGGATTTCACGCAGGAACAGCTGCAGAGGATACAGGTTGTCATTGGACAGATACAGGAACGCAGTGAAATAGCTGTTCCAGTGGGCCACCGCATAGTACATGGCGATCACCGCGATGATGGGCTTTGCCAGGGGCAGAATGAACTTCACAAAATACATGAAGTAGCTGCAGCCGTCAATGCGGGCAGATTCCTCCAGGTCCCGGGGGATGGAGCTTTCGATGTAAGTTCTGGTAATCATCACGTTGTAGACGTTGATGGCACCGGGCAGCAGGACCGCCCAGACGGAGTTCATGATCTTCAGGTCACGGACCAGAATGTAGTTGGCGATCATACCGCCGGAGAAGATCATGGTGAACATGAGCATCTTATTCAGGAACCGGCGGCCGGAGAAGGACTTCACCGACAGGGGGTAGGCACAGAACATGGTGAGAACCACGTTGATCAGGGTACCAGCCACGGTGTAGAAAATGGTGTTGCGGTAGCCGATCCAGACGTCCTTGTACTTCAGCACCAGCTTATAGTTTTCCAGGGTGGCATTCACCGGCCACAGCAGCACCTTACCGGAGCTGACCGCACCGGGAGTGGAGAAGGAGCAGGCCACGATGTTGATCATGGGCAGCAACACGATCAGGGTCAATACGGTCACGACCGCGATCACAATGCGGTTAAAGACTCTGTCGCCTTTGGTGGTTCTATGGGAAGTTTTTACTTTCATCGTCTGAGCCCCCCTTACCACAGGCTGGTGTCAGAGATCTTCTTGGAAGCTCTGTTTGCCAGAATGATCAGTGTCAGGTTCACCACCGCATTGAAGAAGTCAATGGCCGTTGCGTAAGACAGGTCGGAGCGCACTTCGCCGGAAAGGCCCACCCGGTAAACATAGGTGGAGATCAGCTCAGAGTGTTCCAGGTTCAGGCTGTTCTGCAGCAGCAGGGCCTTCTCATAGCCCAGGGACATCAGCTTGCCGATGTTCATAATGGTCAGGGTAATGACGGTGGGCAGGATATGGGGCAGGTCCACATGGATCGCCCGCTGGAAACGGGAAGCGCCGTCCAGCTGGGCTGCCTCGTGGAGGCCGCCGTCCACGCCGGAGAGGGTGGCAATATAAATGATGGAGCTCCAGCCGAAGTTCTGCCAGATGCCGCTCCAAACATAGATATGGCGGAAAGAGTTCACATTAGCAAAGATATCCTCGGGATATTCCCCTGTGAGGGATTCATACAGAATGCCATACAGGCCAATGCGGCTGTTGAGCACCTGCATCACGATGCCGATCAGAACGACCACGGAGATAAAGTGAGGCAGAGTCACGATGGTCTGGGTGATCTTCTTGAACTTGGGCCGCTCAATGCAGTTCAGGGTCAGGGCAAAGGCGATGGGAATAACCGTATTGCAAGTCAGCTGATAGAGCGACAGGATAATCGTATTTTTAAGGGTTCGGGAGAACTGATAGGATTCAAAGAATTTAATAAAGTTATCAAACCAGATCCACTCGCTGCCGTAAAGGCCGTCCTTGGCTTTGTATTTTCTGAAGGCCAGCTGCAGTCCCGTCATGGGATAATACTTGAAAATCAGAATGTATACGATGGGCAGCAACATAAAGACATAGAGCTGCCAGTCCCGGGATAATGCCAGAAGGATTCGTCTGCCCAGAGTCTTTTTCTGAAGGGATGGAGCAGTGGTGGGGGATGCTGTTTTACGCACAGATTGCACCTCCATGGAGTGTTGGGCGTCCATGGCCGAAGCACATGGACGCCCAGATATTACTTTTTCAGACGATATGAGAAACGGAGCTTACTTGTACATACGGTCGTATGCAGACTGGACAGCGGCCAGATAGTCCTTCAGGCCCATCTTCTCCAGCTCGCCCTGGAAGGTATCCCAGTCGGCTTCCAGATTCTTGTTGCCCATCATGACGGCGCCGATGTACTCCTCGATGTAGGACTTCAGGGTAGCCTGGGTCTCGCTGACAACAGTGGCCTCATCTTCGGTGTAAACCAGAGTGGGGATGTGTTCTGCGGGAGCAAAGCCGTTTTCCTGATACAGGGTAGCGCCTTCGTTGACGTGCAGGGTGTAGGGAGCCACAGAGCCGCTCTTCACGCCCATGCCGTTGGCGATTTCGTACTGACGGACATAAGGACCGGTCTGCATCCAGCAGTTATGGGTGGGTTCCTTGGCGGCCCAGAAGGTGTTGTCATCATAGCAGATGATGTACAGGGGGAATGCGGGGAATGCGGACTCCCATTCGTCCGGATTCTTGGCATCTGCCAGGTAGTCCCAGTCCACGCCCTGCTGGCCGAAACGCTGGCTGATACTGATGACCTCGGAGCTCATCAGGTCGCCCAGCTTGAAGGCGGCTTCAGGGTTCTTGCAGTTTGCGGTAACCACAAAGCTGTGGGTAGCAACACTCTGATGGAAGGAAGCGTACTGAACGCCCTCGGGGCCGACCAGAGGAGCGATGCAGATGTATTCATCGCGGCGGGCGTTGTCGGTAAAGACGGAGGGAGAGGTGAAGGTATATGCAAAGACGGTATTCTCTTCGGTGTTCACCAGGGTCTTGAACTGGTCGGCGCTCATGGTCAGGGACTCGTTCAGGATCAGGCCTTCCTGGAACAGCTTGCGGATATACTTCAGGGCTTCCTTGAACTCCTCGGAGGTAGCGCCGCAGGAGACAACACCGTTCTCAACGACCTTATAAACGTTATCACGGTCGCCGGCGTAGAAGTAGGCGTTCATCAGGTAGCGCATGTATTCATCATAGGAGGCCGTGGCGCCCACGAAGGGGATCTCGTCCTTCTTGCCGTTACCATTCAGGTCGGTCTCAGCAACAGCCTTCAGTACATTGTAGAATTCCTCGGGGGTGGTGGGGACGGGCAGGCCCAGCTTGTCCAGCCAGGTCTTGTTGATCCAGGTCTTGGCGGGGTTCTCGTTGCCGTAGGACTGGTTGAAGGTACCGATGGAGTAAAGCTCGCCGTCAGGCATCAGAAGGTGAGAGGTATAGTCAACACCGGTACGCTCAATGGCCTCGTTGATGTTCTTGGCCAGCTCGGGGTTTGCATAGTACTCGGACAGGGGGATGATGCTGCCGGCATCGGCCCATTCCATAACGGCAGAGGTGGACATATCCTTGCTGGTGCCGATGATGACGTCGGGCAGGTCTTCGATGGCGCCCACGGTCAGAGCCATGTTGATCTTGGTGCCGAAGTCAGCACTGGGGATGGTGGTGACCTCCAGTTCGAAGTTGCCCTGCTCTTCCAGCCAGGTGGTCATGGCGTTGTCGTCGTAGTCGGCAACCTTGGCGTTGCCTCTGACCCAAACAGTCAGCTTGACGGGTTCAGCGGGCTGGGTAGGCTCGGGGTCCTTGCCGCTGGTGGGCTTGTCGCCGCCCTGGGTTGCAGGGG
>JAZSLC010000017.1:0-4505 GCA_045535175.1 Faecousia sp.
TTGTACCACTACATGATGAAGCACAGTGCAATCCTTGCACAGCGAAAGCTGGAACAGGCCATGCAGCACACGGATGTGACGGAGCAGGTCTATTCCTCTGCCGCGCAGCAGAAGATTGCATTGTTGTGCGACCTAGGAAAAGGCCACGAAGAGGCAGTTCGATACGACGACGAACTTGCCGGCAATTCTTCTGATTTCCGTATTTGGCTGCTTTGCACCGCAGCTCACGAATTTGCTGGAGAGTACGAACAGGCATTGGACGTGGCAACGAAGGGCATCGAGCGCTTCCCTAATAAAGCATCCCTGCATATTCACGCGGGAGACATTTGCCGCGCTCTGAAGCGTTATGAAGAAGCCTTTAATCATTGGCACAAGGCGCTTGAGCTGGATAGCTCATATTTGGACGCCGTGTATTCTATGGGATTCTGCTACGAAGAACTGGAGCAGTACCATAAGGCATACAAGGTCTGGACTGAGCTTGTTCGAGAGCTGGACCGTAGAGGTCTTGTTATTGAGCGGGCTTATCCGGCGCAAATGGCAGATAATTGCTTAAAGAAAATGAATTAATCTGCGTAATGAAGCCCCGGAGTCTCCCCCGGGGCTTCAAGTCTTTCTGTGATTTGTATTCAGACACTAGTTTCGTTGCTAATACCATTCATACATGCTTCTAAAATTTCGCGGGTATCCAACGAGATGTCTTCACCCTTCATTGGAACAGCTTTACAAATTTTGCGTTCTTTCGTATACTATCCCTAAAGGAAGGGAGGGGATCGCACATGAGCACCTATGTTGTTTCGGATTTACATGGAGAAGCACGGCTTTTTCATAAATTGCTGGATCAGATCCACTTCTCAAGCGAAGACCATCTGTATATCCTTGGTGATGTAATCGACCGAGGACAGGATGGGATCGCCTTGCTGTCAGAAATCATGGCCACACCCAACATGACATTACTTCTGGGAAACCACGAATATATGATGCTGCAGTATTTCTCCCCGGAAGCTACAGAAACGGAAATCCGGCGCTGGAACAAAAATGGCAACACACCTACACTGAATGCTTTTCTAACGCTGGCTCCAGAATCGAAAATACATATTATGGAATATCTCCAAAGTCTGCCAACCCATATGGAAGTTACCGTTGGAGGCATAATCTATTATCTGGTGCACGGCTTTCCCGGAGAAAATGTGCATGACGAGGTTTGGCATCGCCCTGCCATGACGGATTATAACCCGATTTCCGGCACAATCTTGATCATAGGGCACACACCGGTTCTATACCTGCAGGAAACAAAAGAGAATCGGGAGCATCGAATGGCCGAAATGATTCGTAAGAACGAGCATCCTGCAATTCTTCACACATCAGGGTTTATTGACATTGATTGCGGATGCAGCCTGGAGGATCCCATAAAAACCCTGGGCTGCCTACGACTGGATGATATGGCAGAGTTCTATGCGTTTAATCCATAAACAAAAAGATCCAAACTGAAAGTTTAATATGCTTCCCCTAAAGTAGTCCCTGGAAATATCCACAGGCTATTTAGGGGATTTTTCTATGTTCAACCCATGATAATGTTCTCTAATTTAATTTCCATTTGCATCCTCACTACGCCAAAGGCTTCTCCGTTAGAGCCCGGATCAATGCAACGCACTTATCTTTCCGCGTATCCTCTTTTAGCCACTTAACCATAGAGCAGACATTAGGCCATTGGAACAGATCCGCGATCCGCTGATAATGCGGGAACACAAATCTCTCCACCTCGTTCATGGTGTAGTGTTTAAAAATCACGGACAGCATATCTGCCTGCTCAGTTTCCATCTTTTCTACAATCTGCTCCACGGATAGCTGGTCAAATTTCGCCTCCTCTGGGAAGCAGTTGGTTTCATTGACAAATACATTGATGTTTACATCTGTTCCGGAGAGATTGAAGTCAATCAATTGAATACGCCGGGCCGGAACCGACAGTTTGACCGCGCAAGTCCGACACCCATTCCGCTCAAATCCTACACCCTTTCCGCCGGTCAGACACCTCCTGTATAATGGATCTGCATCGTAAGATGCAAATCTATTACAGGAGGTCTGCATATGACCAATTACAAAGAGATCCTGCGGCTACATAGTCTCGGGATCAACAACACACGCGTAGCAGAAAGCTGCGGCTGTGCCCGAAGTACCGTAATCTCAACGGTTCAGCGAGCGCAGGAGAAAGCAATCACCTGGGAGGATATCCGTTCCTTAGGTGAAGCAGAGGTGGCCAGGAGGCTGTATCCTGCCACTTCCATGGGACGGCAGTACAAGATGCCGGACTACGAATACATCCACCAGGAGATGCAGAAGAGCGGTGTTACTCTGAGTCTGCTGTGGGTGGAATATTGTGAGCAGTGCCGCTCAAACGGCGAACTGCCGTATCAATCCACACAGTTCAATAAGTACTATGCCGACTTCGTCCACAAAACCAAAGCTACCATGCGTTTGGAACATAAGCCTGGTGAGACCATGCAGGTGGACTGGGCCGGTCAGACGACACACATCGTGGATACCGACACTGGCGAGCAGCTGGATGCCTATTTGTTTGTTGCTGTTCTGCCATACTCCGGCTATGCCTACACGGAAGCTTTTCTGGATATGAAACAGGATGCCTGGATTACCGCTCACGTTAATGCATATCGCTACTTTGGCGGTGTCACCCGGATCTTGACGCCGGACAATCTAAAAACCGGTGTCATAAAGAACACGAAAGATGAAACTGTGGTTAACAAGGCCTACCAGGAGATGGCAGAGCATTACGGAACTGCCATTGTTCCTGCCAGACCCCGGAAGCCCAAGGACAAGGCCTTTGTGGAAGGTTCTGTGGGTGTAGTTTCCACCTGGATTCTGGCCGCTTTGCGAAACCAGCAGTTCCTTTCCCTAAAAGAGCTGAATATAGCTATTCAGGAAAAGCTGACTGCTTTTAATAACAAGCCTTTCCAAAAGAAAGAAGGCAGCCGAGCAAAACTGTTTCAGGAGGAACAGTTATTTCTGCTCCCTCTGCCGCCTACACACTTTGAACTGGCAGTATGGAAGGTTGCTACAGTTCAATACAATTACCATGTAAGCGTTGACAGGATGAACTATTCCGTCCCTTACGAATACATTAAACAGCAGGTGGATGTCCGCTCGACACGCTGTGCTGTAGAAGTATTCTTTGGAGGAACCCGGATCGCATCCCATCCCCGGCTGCTCGGCCGCCCTAACCAGTATAGCACAAATGAGAGCCATATGCCGCCGGAACACCAAGAATATTTACAGTGGAACGGAGACCGTTTTCTCCGCTGGGCAAGACAGGTCGGCCCGAATACCGCTGCTGTTGTGAAACTGTTCCTGTCCGCCTACAAAGTGGAACAGCAAGGCTACAAGTCCTGTATGGCGCTGCTGAAATCCGCAGATAAATATTCCTCCACCAGACTGGAAGCGGCCTGTAAAAAGGCCCTGGCGTTTACGCCGGCTCCCAGTCTGAAAAGTATCCAGTCCATTCTGAAATCCGGTCAGGACAAGCTGCCGGATGAAGATGATACACCAACTACGACCAAAGCATCTCAATACAGCTTCACCCGTGGTGCCGGGTATTACAGGAGGGATAAATAATGCTGACCAACGAAACAATTTCCAAACTGCAGGATATGCGTCTGGGTGTCATGGCCAAACAGTTCAAGGAACAGCTGGATGATCCACAGTTTGCGTCCATGTCCTTTGAGGACAGATTCAGTATTCTGGTGGATGCAGAATGGTCCACCAGAAAGAGCAACCACTTAAAGAGCCTCATAAAGAATGCCGGTTATGCCATTCCCGGTGCCAGCGTAGAAGATATTGAATATCTGCCGGACCGGAAGCTGGACAAGTCCCAGATCCTACGGCTGGCATCCTGTGCCTACATTCAGGAAGCACACAATGTCATCCTCCTGGGTGCAACTGGCGCAGGTAAAACATATCTGGCCTGTGCACTAGGTATGGCGGCGAACCGGAACTTCTACAACACGAAGTATATCCGTCTGCCGGATCTGCTTGTTGAGATTGCCATGGCCCGGGGAGACGGAACCTACCGGGAGTACATGAAGAAGCTGAAGAAAACAAAGCTGCTGATCCTGGACGAATGGCTCCTGTATCCGCTGAAGGAAAGCGAAGCAAGGGATGTGCTGGAGCTGGTGGAAGCCAGAGCAAAAACGGCTTCGACCATCTTCTGCTCCCAGTTCGATGTGCCGGGCTGGCATGAGAATCTGTATGACCCGACCCTGGCTGATGCCATCTGCGACCGGATTGTCTATGACTCCTATGTCATTCGGATTGAAGGCGACACGATGAGAAAACGCAAGGGTATTATGGACTAAGCAAAACGGCGTGGAGACTGACATCATGCCGGTCTCTACGCCAATTTTTCAACTGTCGGACCACCGGAAGGGGTGTCTGTTTTAAACGGTCAGGGTGTTGGACTTCAGCGGTCCGGCTGTCGTTCCGCGGCGGCGTATGCA
>JAZSLC010000049.1:0-8149 GCA_045535175.1 Faecousia sp.
ACGCTCGTTGAGCAGGATGGCGTCCTCGTAGTTGTAGCCTTCCCAGGTAACGAAGCCGATGAGCACATTCTTACCCAGAGCCACTTCACCGCCGGAGCAGGAAGGACCGTCGGCAATGATCTGATCCTTGGTGACACGCTCACCTACCGTGACGATGGGCCGCTGGTTGACGCAGGTGCCGGCATTGGAGCGGGCAAACTTGGTCAGCTTGGCGGTGGACATTTCACCGTCATCATAGCAAATGGTGATCTCATCGGCAGAAACAGCGGTAACCACGCCGTCGCCGGTGGCCTTCAGACAGACCTCAGAGTCCACAGCTGCGGCATGCTCGATACCGGTAGCAACGATGGGCGGCTCAGTGGTCAGCAGAGGTACAGCCTGACGCTGCATGTTCGCACCCATCAGGGCACGGTTGGCGTCATCGTTCTGCAAGAAGGGAATGAAAGAGGTGGCAATGGAGATCATCATTCTGGGGGATACATCAATATAGTCGATCATATTGCGATCCACTTCAATGATCTCATTGCGGTGACGACAGGTGATACGGGCGTTGGCAAGACAGCCGTTCTCGTCCAGCGGCTCGTTTGCCTGACCGATGTAGAAATCATCCTCTACATCAGCGGTCATGTAGTCCACCTGATCGGTGACCTTGCCGGTTGCCTTGTCTACCTTCCGGTAGGGTGCTTCCACGAAGCCGTACTCATTGATCTTGGCGAAGGTTGCCAGATAGTTGATCAGACCGATGTTGGGACCTTCGGGGGTCTCAATGGGACACATGCGGCCATAGTGGGTATAGTGAATATCACGAACGTCAAAGGACGCACGCTCACGGCTCAAGCCACCGGGGCCCAAAGCGGACAGACGACGCTTGTGGGTCAGCTCTGCCAGCGGGTTATTCTGATCCATGAACTGGGACAGCGGAGAGCTGCCGAAGAATTCCTTGATGACTGCGGTAACAGGCCGGATATTGATCAGACTCTGGGGAGTGACGGCATCCAGATCCTGTACGGTCATACGCTCACGGATCACGCGGTCCAGACGGCTAAATCCAATGCGGAACTGGTTCTGCAGCAGCTCACCTACGCAACGCAGGCGGCGATTGCCCAGGTGGTCAATATCATCGGGGGTGCCGATGCCCATTGCCACACAGTTCAGATAATTGATGGATGCCATAATATCATCCACAACAATGTGCTTGGGAATAAGCTCATCGATCCGCTCGGCAATGGCGGTCTCCCAGTCAATGTCGGAAGTATCCAGCATTTCCTTCAGAACCGCAAAGGACACCTTCTCCTTAATGCCGTACTGCTTGGGATCAAAATCCACAAAGCGGGACATGTCCACCATCCGGTTGGAGAATACCTTCACATTCTGGTCACCGATCTTTACCACTGCCTCGGTAACACCCAGTGCAGAAAGCTCATGGGCACGGGCACGGGAGATGATCTCGCCGGGCATGACCAGGATCTCGCCGGTCATGGGGTCAGCGATAGGCTCTGCAGCCTCCTGACCGGACAGACGGCTCCAGATATCCATCTTCTTATTGAATTTATAACGGCCAACGGCACTGACATCATACCGGTGAGCATCAAACAGCAGACCCTCCAGATGAGCAGCGGCAGTTTCCACCGTGGGAGGCTCGCCGGGACGCAGGCGGCGGTAGATCTCAAGCAGGCCCTCTTCCCGGGTCTTGCAGGTATCCTTTTCCAAGGTAGCAAGGATCCGGGGATCGCTGCCGAACAGATCCTTGATCTTCTCGTCGGTGTCCACACCCAGTGCACGGATCAGACAGGTGATAGGCAGCTTCCGGTTCTTGTCGATACGGACCCAAAAAATGTCACTCAGGTCGGTTTCATACTCCAGCCATGCACCGCGGTAAGGGATCACCGTGGCAGTGTAGGTATGCTGATCAGCCTTGTCCACATCGTGGGTATAGTACATACCGGGGCTGCGGACGATCTGGGAGACGATAACACGCTCAGCACCGTTGATCACAAAGGTGCCGCCGTTTGTCATAATGGGAAAATCTCCCATGAAGATCTCCTGCTCCTTGATCCCGTCGGTCTCGGTGTTACGCAGACGCACCCGTACCTTGATGGGCTTTGCATAGGTAGCATCCCGCTCCTTGCATTCCTCGATGGTGTACTTGGGCTTGTCATTCATGGAATAATCCAGGAAACTCAGCTCCAGCTTGCCGGAGAAGTCACTGATTACGCCCACATCCTTGAAAACTTCCTGCAGACCTTCGTCCAGAAACCACTGATAGGAGTCCTTCTGGATCTTCAGCATGTTGGGCATTGCCAGGATCTCTTCGTACTTTGCGTAGGACTTACGCATGGTCTTGCCAAATTGCTGGTCTTTGACCATTTCTGCCATATGGATCATCACGCCTTTCTTTCGGCTTTCGCCGGTATGATGTTGCTTACATAGTTTGATACGCCCGGAGCGGTTGCAAGTTTATCGGAAATAGTTCTTGACAGCCGCTCAGTAGCTGTGCTAATATATTTGCGTGGAAGGTTGCCCGCAAAACGGCATACTCCCACAGTATGGAGCACCATTCTACCACAATTTGGAACCCGTGTCAATCGGGTTTTTATTTTTTTTACAATATTTTTTCCGGAGCTTAGGCTGGGTTTCATCGAACCGCCTTTGCCCCGGTCTTTTTATTTTATATTGTATGATTCCCGGCGTTATCTCCCGCGTCCCACTCCCCTGCTGACCGTATTTCTTACGGCCTTTCTAAAAAAATGTTCCATAGGCTTCCGGTTGACGAAAAACACTGAAAATGATATAATGTACCTATAAATTCTGATTTTATAACAGGAGGATACACCGTGAGAGGAATTCCGTCTTTGATCACCGATATCCGCAAAAATGTATTTACCGAAGTTGCCCGGTTGGCCTATTCCGGCACCGGTTACGAAGGTGTGGATGAGCTGCCGTACATCATCGTCCCCGGCGATCAGCCGCTGCACCGGGAATCTGTTTTCCTGGAGCGGGCCATTGCCAGCGAACGGGTGCGTCTTGCGATGGGTCTGAATATCCGACCCATTCAGACCCGGCACTTAATGACAGAGGGCATGGATCAGGCCGCGATCGCTGAGCAGTATTACGAGCCGCCGCTGATCAACATCATCCCCTACGCCTGCCATGCTTGCCCGACGAATCAGTATCGGGTCACGGAAAGCTGCCAGAACTGTCTGGCTGCATCCTGCCAGCGTGTCTGCCCTAAGGATGCGATTTCTTTTGTCAACGGCAAAAGCTACATTGACCCAGAAAAATGCGTCAAGTGCGGCAAATGCGCCAAAGCATGCCCCTACCATGCCATTATCCATCTGGAGCGACCCTGCCAGACAGCCTGCGGTATGGATGCCATCGAATCCGATGAGCACGGCAGAGCCAAGATCAACCAGAATAAATGTGTCGCCTGCGGCCAGTGCCTTGTCAGCTGCCCCTTCGGCGCAATCGTGGATAAAGGTCAGATCTTCCAGGTGATTCAGTCCATTCTGAAGGGCGATAAGGTGATCGCCATCGTTGCGCCCGCTTTCGTGGGTCAGTTTGGCAAACATTCCACTCCCGGAAAATTCGTCACCGCCATGAAAAAGCTGGGTTTTGCCCGGGTGTTGGAAGTGGCGGTGGGTGCGGATATGTGCACCATCGAAGAAGCCAAAGACTTCATGGAAAAAGTGCCGGAGCACCAGAACTACATGGCGACCTCCTGCTGTCCTGCCTGGCACTCCATGATCCATAAACTCTACCCCAGCGAAACCGGTAAGATCTCCATGACCCTGACCCCCATGGTCTTTACCGCCCGTCTGATGAAAAAGCAGTACCCCGGCTGTAAGGTGGTATTTGTGGGTCCCTGTGCCGCGAAAAAGCTGGAGGCCATTCGTGCGGATATCCGTTCTGATGTGGATTTCGTGCTGACCTTTGAGGAGCTGCAGGGTATGCTTCAGGCTAAGGAAATTAAGTTCGAAGACCTGGAAGACAGCGATGTGCTCAACGAGGGTACTGCTGCCGGTCGCGGCTTTGCGGTATCCGGCGGTGTTGCCGGTGCAGTGGAAAAGCTGATCCGCAAGAACGATCCCGATGCTCAGGTAAAAACTGCCCGAGCGGAAGGTCTGCGGGATTGCCGCAAGCTGATGACTCTGGCGAAAGCCGGTAAGTATGACGGCTACCTGCTGGAGGGCATGGCCTGTCCCGGCGGCTGCGTCGCCGGTGCCGGCACCCTGCTGCCGGTTGAGTTGGCTACCTCCGTTGTAGGTCGCTATCAAAAGGAAGCCCAGCGGGAAGATCCTCTGCAAAGTGAGTACAAAGACCAGGGCAAATCTCTGGAAGAATAACATCCGATCCCCGGGGCATCCCGCCCCGGGGATTTTACATTCTCATTTAACGGTTAGGTTCGTATAACATAACCTGCAGGGGCCGATTGAGGCACATCGGCCCCTGCAAATCGGGTCTAATAAACAGACCGCTAAATTGGAATTTGCATCATTGAAAAACAGCAGAAAATTTGCTATTATACTATAAGGAAGGAGTGATTCCCATGAAACTGGAAGAACTGAAACAAAAAATGGACGAAGCCCATTATATATATGACGAAACGCTGGCAACCGTACTGGCAGTCGCGCTGGAGCTGGGGCGGCCTTTGCTGATCGAAGGTGCCGCCGGTGTCGGCAAGACCGAAATTGCCAAGGTGATGGCAAAGGCGCTGGACCGGGATCTGGTTCGTCTGCAGTGCTATGAAGGCCTGGACGAAAGCAAGGCTCTGTACGAGTGGAATTACCAAAAGCAGCTGCTTTCCATTCAGGTCAATATGGGCAAGCAGGATGCGGACAAGCTCACCCGCAGTCTGTTCAGCGACGAGTATCTTCTGGAACGGCCTCTGCTGAAATCGATCCGGTCGGAAAAGCCGGTGGTGCTGCTGATCGACGAAATCGACAAAGCCGACGAGGAATTCGAGGCTTTCCTGCTGGAGCTGCTGTCTGAAATGCAGGTTTCCATTCCTGAGGTCGGTACCATCGGTGCCAAGAGCATCCCCTTCGTGGTGCTGACCTCCAACCGGGCAAGGCCCTTGTCCGAAGCCTTGCGCCGCCGCTGCGCATATCTTTACATTCAGTATCCGGATCTGGAAAAGGAGCTGGCGATTCTGCGGGCAAAGCTGCCCCATGTGGACGACCGGCTGTGCGTGCAGGTGGCGACTGCAGTTCAGAAGCTGCGCGGAAATGAAGCTATCTTGAAGAAGCCGTCCATTGCGGAAACCCTGGATTGGGCATCTGCGCTGGATGCGTTAGGTATTCAGGAGCTGACACCGGATGCTTTGCGGCACACCGCCGGCTTCGTGCTGAAAAACAACGAAGATCTGGATGCCGCCATGCAGCTGGAGGAGCCTCAAGAGCACGGCTGTAATTGCGGCGGTCATTGCGGAGGCCATCATCATGACTGACCCCAGTGTCTACACCCGGAAGATTTCCGCATTTTGCCGGATGCTCCGGATGGAGGGTCTCACCGCCGGTCCCCAGGAAACGGCGGATGCCTGCCAGATTCTGATTCTGCTGGGACTGGAAGACAAAAAACAGGTAAAAACCGCGCTACGCACCGTGTTTGCCAAATCCCGGGAGGAGCAGGAAACCTTTGACCGGGTGTTTGACGGCTTCTTTGTGTCCGAGGAGGTCATGCGCCGCCAGGCGGAGGAAAATGCCCGCCGCGATCAGCAAATGGAAGAAGCGCGCCGCCAATCCGAAGAAGAATTGCTGCTGAACGGCAAACCTATGGATTTTGACGACAAGCAGCGGGATGCTTATGCCGCCATGCCCCCGGAGGAGCGGGAGAAGCTGCGCAGTTTCATGGATCGGTATCGGGAAAGCGCTGCCCGGAATCCGGATCTTTACAGCAATTTCATCCATTCTGTATTTGCCAAATCCATCCTGGAGCAGCAGATGCTGATGGAGGACGCGGCTTTAGGCTGCGGCAGTGCTGACCCGGAGCTGGGTCTGATGTACCGGGATATCTCCGCGTTTAAGGACACGGAGATCCCCAAAGCCATCGCCGCCATCCAGACCGTTGCCCAGCAGATCAACGGCGAATTATCCGCCAAGCGAAACCGGGGCGGCCACGGCGGAAAGCTGGACTTCCGCCGCACCATCCGCAAGGGTTTGGAGACCGGCGGCAGCCTGTACCGGCTGTCCTACAAGAAAAAACGCCACAGGAAAAAGCGGCTTGTGATCCTGTGCGATGTGTCCGGCTCAATGGTACAGTTTTCAGAATTCGCCCTGCGGTTTATCCAATCGCTGAATCACGCATCGGAAAGCTCCCGGATCTTCCTGTTCTCCGAGGAAATGGTGGAAGCGGATGTGTTCAGTTTGGAAAATATGGACAAGTTCCGCAGCTATGTGAAAGATTCCGGCACATACGGACGGGGTACGGATGTGGGCAGCGCACTGCAAAAGCTTTGCGCCATGCAACCGGCAGTATTAAATGATGCCACTACCCTGCTGATCCTATCAGACACCAAAACCGTGGATCTTCCCAAGGCGCTGCACGCCCTTTCCGAGGCAAAGCGGCAAGCAGGACGGGTGCTGTGGCTTAACCCCATCCCTGCCCACAAGTGGCAGTATCTGCGCAGCGCCCAGGCGGTATCCTCCCTGTGCCACATGGCTGCCTGCAACGATCTGCGCTCCCTGAGTCAGGCCTGCCGACGGCTGGCACAGCTTCAGGATTAAAAATCCCATATTTGGCAAAAATAATTCCGGGTCTTTTGGCCCGGAATTTCTTTTATGCGGGAGAATCGGCGTGATGAAACAAAAGCTGTCTTTGACTGCACAGATCGCCCTCGGTCTGGGTCTTGGCGTGGTGGCGGGCATCCTTTTGCAGGGAAGACCCGCTGTGGCCGCCAACTATATCCGTCCAATCGGCACCATCTATCTGAATCTCATCAAGACCATTGTGGTGCCGGTGGTGGTGCTGTCCATTATCCAGGGAGTCATTTCTCTGCAGGATATCAAAAAGGTAGGAACCATCGGTCTTGGCACGATCCTGTTCTACCTGTGCACAACGGCATTGGCGGTAACGATCGGGCTGGTAATTGCAAATCTGCTGCAAGTGGGTGCCGGCTATCAGCTGCCTGCGGATCAGCTGAGCTATGATCCGCTGGAAGCGCCTCCTTTTATGCAGACCATCGTCAATATTTTCCCTTCCAATTTTCTTGCGCCTATGGCAGAAGGCGCTATGCTGCCCACCATCATCATTGCTCTGCTGATCGGCTTTGGCATCATTCTGGCAGGCGCAAAGGGAAACCTGCTTACCGATTTTGTCCGCAGTGCCGCTGAGGTAGCACTGCGAATCATGGCGTTGATCCTTTCGCTTTCCGGCATCGGTGTGTTTGCGCTGATCTGCCCGGTGATCGCGGAAAACGGCCTGCAGGTGCTGCTGCCTCTTTTGAAAGTCATTTTGGTAGCTTATGTCTGCTATGGCATCCATATGCTCGCGGTGTATTCCGCATCGGTGGGGTTGCTGGCACGGGTCTCTCCGGTGGCATTTTTCAAAGCCATGCTTCGCCCGGGACTTGTGGCTTTTTCCAGTGCCAGCAGTGTGGCTGCCCTCCCCTTCACCATGGAGGCTGTGGAGTCCCTGGGCGGCAAAAAGGAGATCACCGGATTTGTGATCCCACTGGGCACGACCATCAACATGGACGGCACTGCCATTTATCAGGGCGTCTGCGCCATCTTCATTGCGCAGATCTTCGGGATCTCGCTGGATTTTACCCAACAGCTGACCATTGTACTGACCGCCACATTGGCATCCATCGGCACCGCCGGTGTGCCCGGAGCCGGTATGATCATGCTGGCGATGGTGCTGCAAAGCGCAGGTCTGCCGGTGGAGGGCATCGCATTGGTGGCAGGAATCGACCGGATCCTGGATATGGGACGCACCGTTGTGAACATTACCGGCGACGCCGCCTGCGCCCTGTGCATCAGCAAACGCCATTCATAAAGAACACCCTGCGCATCAAATTCCAATTTAACGCACAGCGATAAATTGGAATGACGAAGTTTGCCCTACGGGCAAGTGAAGTTTGGTTTGCACCAAGTGAAGTTTGCCGGACAGCAAGTGAAGTTGCCACTTTGTGGCAGTTATGGTGTGCGCGTAG
>JAZSLC010000099.1:0-22384 GCA_045535175.1 Faecousia sp.
CACGATCTGTGCGCTCTTGATACATTTGCCCAGCAGGGCGCCGCAGCCGCCGATGGCGCCGAAGTACACGGCTCCATGCTCTTTCATGGCCGCGATCACTTCCGGTCCCCGCTTGCCCTTGCCGATCATGCCGGTCAGGCCCTGCGCGATCAGCGTGGGGCTGTAGGCATCCATGCGGTAGGATGTGGTGGGACCGGCAGAGCCGATGGCCTGACCGGGTTTTGCGGGAGTAGGTCCGACGAAATAGATGATGTTGTCGGTGACGTCCAGAGGCATTTCTTTGCCGGCGTCCACCAGCTCGCACAGCCGCTTGTGGGCGGCATCACGGGCGGTGTAGATGACACCGGAGATCAGGCAGCTGTCGCCGGCCCGCAGGGCTCTGGCTTTTTCGCGGCTCAAAGGAGCGGTAATGGAAATGGCCATATCAAAGCACCTCCGTCTTATGTCTGGTGACGTGGCAGTTGATGTTTACCGCCACAGGCAGGCCCGCAATGTGGGTGGGGGCCTCTTCGATGTTTACGGCGAGGGCTGTAGTCTTGCCGCCGAAGCCCTGAGGGCCGATGCCCAGGGCGTTGATGGCTTCCAGCAGCTCCTGCTCCAGCGCGGCGTAGAAGGGCTTGGGGTTGCGGATCTCGGTGCTGCGCATCAGGGCCTTCTTGGCAAGATATGCAGCTTTGTCGAAGGTGCCGCCGATGCCCACACCCACCACAATGGGAGGACAGGGGTTGGGGCCGGCTTCTTCGATGACCTTCAGGACAAAGTCTTTCACGCCCTGGAGACCGTCGGAGGGCTTCAGCATCTTCAACTGGCTCATGTTCTCGCTGCCGAAGCCTTTGGGGGCCACGGTGATTTCCAGCGCATCGCCGGGAACCAGTTCATAATAGATGAAGGCGGGGGTGTTGTCACCGGTGTTGTCCCGGTCCAGGGGGTCCCGGACCACGGATTTTCTCAGGTAGCCCTCGGCATAGCCCTGACGGACGCCTTCGTTGACGGCAGCTGCGATGTCACCTGCGATATGCACTTCCTGGCCGATTTTCAGGAACACACAGGTGACGCCGGTATCCTGGCATATGGGCACGTTCTTCTCATCGGAAATGCCGAAGTTTTCAATGATCCGGTCCAGAATCTCCTGGGCCTGGGGCCAGGATTCGGCTTTCCGGCTGGCCAGAATGCAGTTTTTCATATCCTGGGGAAGATGGCAGTTGGCTTCAATGCACAGCCGCTTCACCACTTCCGTGATTTTTTGGGCAGAAATCTCTCTCATAAGTTTCCCTCCTTACACCTGGGGCACGTTGTAAATCTCGTCCAGCAGTTCGCCGGTACGGCTGATGACCTGGGCCACCACCCGGTCGCCCTTGGGCAGCTTGGCGGGGGTGCCGGTGATGCGCTCGGTCTTTTCCTTCAGCTCCCGGATGTCGATGACGGGCAGGCCGGCGGCGGCCAGGTTGGCCTTCAGTTCGGCCCGGGCAGGGTTCACGGCAATGCCGCCCTGGGTAACCAGCACATCGATGTCCTTGCCGGGGGTGGAGATGCAGGTGACACGGTCGGTGACGATGGGGACTCTGGACCGGAACATGGGGGCGATGATCATGGAGAGCTTGGCGCCGGCTGCGGTGTCGCTGTGACCGCCGGAGCCGCCCATGATGTAGCCGTTGGAGTCGCCATGGACATTGACGTTGAAATCGGTGTCAATTTCGGTGGCACCCAGAATCACCACATCCAGGCTGTCCACCACGGCGCTGCGGCTGCTGGGGCTGGCATACTGCATGGCGGAGATCTCCTGGTGCCGGGGATCGGTACGGATGGACTCCACCGCCTTCAGATCGAAGCACTGGACGTCCATCAGGCTGCGGAAGCAGCCTTCCCGGAGCATATCCACCAAATAGCCGGTGATGCCGCCCATGCCGAAGGAGCCCTGAATGCCCTCCCGGAGCATGATCTCCTTCAGGAACTTGGCAGCAGCCAGGGAAGCGCCGCCGGCGCCGGTCTGGAAGGAGAAGCCGTCTTTTAGCAGGCCGGAGGCTTTGATGACCTGGGCTGCGTGGCTGGCCATCACCAGACCCACCGGGTCACGGGTGATCTGGGTGGTGCCGGAAACGATGCCCTTGGGGTTGCCGATGGCATCCACCTTTACCACGAAGTCTACATAGTCTTCGCTGATGGAGAAGTCCTGCATGGGGTAGGGAACCAGGTTGTCGGTGATGATGACCACCTTCTTTGCGTACATGGCATCGGCAAAGGCATAGCCCAGGCTGCCGCAGGCAGAGGGACCGTACTTGCCGGAGCAGTTGCCCATGGGGTCGGAGGTGGGGGCGGCGATGAAGGCCACGTCAATGGGAGTGCGGCCCAGGGAAATGTCACTGGGACGGCCGCCGTGGGTGCGGAACTGAACAGGGCGCTCCATAATGCCCTGGGAAATAGCCCGGCCCAGGCCGGAAGCCATGTAGTTGCAGCAAATACCGGTGACCACCCGGTTTTCGATGTGCTCCAGCAGGGGCACATGGACATCGAAGAGGGAACTGGCGTTAACGGTCAGATCCTTGATGCCCTGGTTTGCAATTTCGTCCATGACCATGTTCAGCACATAGTCACCGTTGCGCAGATGATGGTGGAAAGAAACGGTCATGCCGTCCTTCACCCCTGCCAGGCGGATGACTTCCTGCAGGGAATTTACCAGCTTGCTCATTTATGCTTCCTCCCTTCCCAGACCCAGGGCCTTGGCCATGTCGATGGTCCGCTGAGCGCGGGCCACAATGGGGGCATCGATCATTTTGCCGTGAAGGGCAATGGCACCCTTGCCCTGGCTCTTGGCCAGTGCGATGGCATCCATAACCTCGTAGGCGTAGTCGATTTCCTTGACGGTGGGGCTGAATACACTGTTGATGACTTCCACATGACGGGGGGAGATGGAGGCCTTGCCGGTGAAGCCCAGGGCTTTGGCCAGTTCTGCATCCACCACAATACCCTCGTCGTCGTTGACATCGGTGAAGGGGGTGTCGTACACATCCACACCGGCGGCACGGGCTGCCACCACCAGACGGGTGCGGGCGTATTCAATTTCCCGGCCTTCCTTGGTGCGCTTGCACTGCAGGTCGGCGGTCAGGTCTTCGGCACCCAGGAACAGGGCCTTGACCCGCTTGGTGCAGGAGGCGATGGCGAAGGCGTTTTCTACGCCCATGGCCGTTTCAATCAGGGGCATCAGGCCGATGGTATGATGGGGCAGCCCCAGCTTTTCTTCGGCAGCGGTGAGGTAGGCGTCCACTTCCAGCACGTCTGCAGGGCAGGCGGACTTGGGAAGGAGAATCAGGTCGGGCTTCTGGGGGGCGATGGCGTCGATGTCCGGCTTCCAGTAGGGTGTATCCACGGAATTGATGCGGACGATCTTTTCACAGCTGCCCAGGTCCATGTACTTCATGGTGTTGCGCACCAGGATCCGGGCTGCATCCTTCTCAGCGGGGGAGACGGCATCTTCCAGGTCAAAAATAATGGCATCGGACCCCAGGGTGCCGCCGTTGATCAGCATATTGGGGTTGTTGCCGGGCAAAAACAGCATACTGCGGCGCATTACACATTCTCCTTTCCACGAAGGACGGCGGTTTCCACCCGGGCGCGGATGACACATTCCAGGGCACCCCGGTCCACCACACGGATGCTGGCGTTATTCACGCCGTTTTCCCGGAGCACTTCCCGGACGACCTTTACGATGGAATCACCGAACTGAACCTGTACCACAGATTCCAGCTGGACCTCCACCTGTCCCTTACCGGGCTCGATTTCCACATAGACGTCGCTGGACTCCATGGTTCCGGCAGACGCGCTTCTTACGATTTCCATAGAAATTACCCCTTTCAGCAGATTGTATTAGAACAAGTTACCTATATTGTATAATACAAAGACATATATTGCAATTATTATTTTTTATTTTCTCTTTGCAACCGGGGTTTCTTTATGTATAATAAAGGAAAGAGGTGAACGCGATGGATGTGGAACTGAGCCTTTGCCCCAAGGGGCGGAAGCTGACGATTTGGAAAGACTTTCTGGCCCGGGCAGGGCTGGAAGCGGACTTGCAGGTGGAGCGCACCCTTCTGGTATGGGATGGGGAGGAGCTGATTGCCACCGGCTCCCGGCAGGGAAACCTGCTCAAGTGTATTGCGGTGGACGCCGCCCGGCAGGGAGAGGGCCTTACCGCCACGGTACTGACGGGCCTGCGGCAGGATGCCTTTCAGGCGGGTTACAGCCATCTGTTTCTGTATACCAAGCCGAAGAATAAGTGGATGTTTTCTTCCTTGTTTTTCTATCCGGTAGCCCAGACGGAGGATGTGCTGCTGATGGAAAACCGCCGGGGCGGTATCAAGGCCTTTTTGGACAGTCTTCCCACCCGGAGCGCGGAAGGCGTGGTGGGTGCAGCGGTGATGAACTGCAATCCCTTTACCAAGGGCCACCGCTACCTTATTGAAACGGCGGCCCGGGAGTGTGACAGGGTATATGTCTTTGTGCTTTCGGAGGACCGCAGTGAATTCTCTGCAAAGGACCGGCTGGAAATGGTGAAGCTGGGTACCGCGGACCTGCCCAATGTGCAGGTGCTTCCCACGGGTCCCTACCTGATTTCCTCGGCTACCTTCCCCACCTATTTCCTGAAGGAACGGGAACAGGCCGCCACGATCCAGTGCCGTCTGGATATTGATATTTTTACCAAGTATTTTGTGCCGAAATTCGGCATTCAGCGCCGTTATGTGGGAACCGAACCCCTGAGCCCCATGACGAACCAATATAACGAGGCCCTCCGGGCGTACCTTCCCGGGGCGGGGATCGAACTGCGGGAGATTCCCCGGGCGGAGCTGGAGGGTGTTCCCGTCAGCGCCAGCGCCGTGCGCAGCTTCCGGAATGCCGGAGACCTGCGGAGCCTGCGCTCCCTGGTGCCCGAGAGTACCTGGAATTATCTGAACCAACACCATCTGATTTGAGGAGGAATTATCATGGCTGAACGCAGACCCACCCACAATTTGAGCTCTTATTACGCACCCCGGGGTGCCAACCGTATGTATGACCTGGGCCAGTACCTGGCGCAGATGTATCTTTCTCCCAACGACAAGCTGATCGGCATCATCGGTGAGGCCGGTTCCGGCAAGAGCGCCCTGATCCGGGGTATGTTCCCAGGTCTGGAACTGACCAATGACGACAACGGCGTGTACGTGCGCCCCCTGCCCCTGCTGGAAATGGACCGGGGCTTTGCCTTCTTTTCTCCCCATACCTACCATCTGGATATCCGCTTTGAAAACGGCTTTACCCAAATGAGCGTGCTGGCGGATGCCATCCATGAGGCTCTGGACAAGGGTAAACGGGTGGTTGTGGAGCATTTTGACCTGATTTACCCCCTGCTGGGTGCCAATGCCAACATTCTCATCGGCGTGGGTGGGCAGGTTTTGGTGGCCCGGCCCAGTATTTTCGGCCCCGAGCCCGAGGAAATCCGGGCTGAGGTGTACCGGACCCTGCCTTACCGGCTGATGGCCCACTCTGCCGAGGATATCTGCGAGATGTTTATGAAGGAAGAGGATGTGATCCGTGACGGCCACGATGACGTGCGCCACGGTTTTGCCCTGTACTTCCCGGAGCGAAAGCCCGATCTGGACATCAAGGAGCTGGAGCGGAAGGTTCATGCCATCATTGCCCAGGATGTGCCCATTACCTATGTGGATGAAAAGCATATCAGCATCGGTGGGAATGTCCAGCAGTGCAGCGGTCCCCGGGTCCATGTGCGCCGTACCGGACAGATTGAGAATTTCCACCTGCTGGACCACTTCCTTTACGACCGCTTCAAGCGCCGTTACCTGCTGGTGGGCTGCGTGGGCGCGGGCTCTGAGGAACTGCTGAAGAAGCTGGACAGAAAGCAGCAGCAGCCGGGTTGGTGATATGGAAGTAACCATGGATGAAATCCTGGCGGACCGGGAATGGCGGGTCCTGCGCCGGGCGGAGGTTCAGGAAAAAGGGAAAACACCTCTGATTTGCTTTACCATGAACATTCCGGGGCCGGAGAAGAATTCTCCGCTCATTGAGGAGGCCTTTCAGATCGGCCTGGAAATGCTGGCCACTCAGCTTTCCGTGGCCGGCATCCGGATCGCCTTTACGGATAAACACAGCAAACCCACCGGCTGCGTGGCCTTTTATGCGGTGGAGGGCGACGCTCAGCGGATTAAGGAGCTGACCACGGAAGTTGAAGATGGTTCCCCTCTGGGACGGCTCTTTGATATGGATGTGCTGGATGCGCAGGGGCAGAAGCTGGAACGTTCCACGGAGCGGCGGTGTCTGCTCTGCGAGGGCAGCGCCAGAGTTTGCGGCAGAAGCCGGGCCCACGGCCTGGAGGCGTTGGAGAGCCGCACCCAGGAGATACTGCGAGATGGGGTCTGGACCTACAGAAGCCAAAAGGCGGCGGCCCAGGCGGCCAGAGCGCTGCTCTACGAGGTCTGCACCACACCAAAGCCGGGTCTGGTGGACCGCAGAAACAGCGGCAGCCATACCGATATGGACATCTTTACCTTTATGGATTCGGTGCCGGTGCTGCAGCCCTGGTTCGCCCGGTGCGCCCGCATCGGTATGGAAACGGCGCATCTTACCCCGGAGGATACCTTCGCCAAACTGCGTTTTCCCGGCCGGATGGCGGAGGGGGATATGTCCCGGGCCACCGGGGGTGTGAACACCCACAAGGGGGCCATTTTCTGCCTGGGAATCCTCTGCGCGGCTCTGGGACGGCTGGAGCCGGAGCTTTGGAAGAAGCCGGAACGGGTGGCGGAGGAATGTGCCACCATGACGCGGGGCCTGACGGAGCGGGAACTGGCCGGGGTCACGGCAGAATCTGCCCGGACCGCCGGGGAACGGATTTATGCGGCCCATGGGGTCACCGGTATCCGGGGACAGGTGGAAGCCGGGTTCCCTGCGGTGCTGAATACGGGTCTTCCGGTGCTGGAGCAGGGCGTTTCCAGGAAAAGATCCCTGGAACGGGCCGGTTCTGCGGCACTGCTGGCGCTGATGACCGCAGCGGTGGATACCAATATGATCGCCCGCAGTGACTATGAAACCGCCCGGCGCATGAGCCGGGAGATGGCCCTGCTGCTGGCCAGGGATATGTACCCCGATGAAGAGAAATTGCTGATTCTGGACGAGCTGTTCCGGGAAAACAACCTTTCCCCTGGGGGCAGCGCCGATTTGCTGGCGGTGACCTATTTCCTGTATTTTCTGAAAAATGCGGACTAAAAAACGACCCCTTGGGTGCTGCAGCGCTCAAGGGGCCGTGTTTTTTTACAGAAGGGTTTCCCACTCTTTCTCCCGGAAGCCGGTGAGGACCCTCGTTTCGGTGACGATGATGGGCCGCTTTACCAGCATTCCGTCGGAGGCCAGCAGCTGAAGCTGCGCTTCCTCGGTCATGGTGGGGAGTTTTTCTTTCAGGTTCAGGGCCTTGTAGCGCAGGCCGCTGGTGTTGAAGAACTTTTTCAGGGGCAGGCCGCTGCGGCTGTACCACAGCTTCAGCTCCTCGTAGGTGGGGTTATCGTCCTTGATATGGCGGTCGGTGTAGGAAAGACCGTGTCCGTCCAGCCACTTTTTGGCCTTCTGGCAGGTGGAGCAGGGGGGATATTGCAGAAAAAGCATATTGATTGCCTCCCGAAGTTTTTCTTTATCATATCATGGTTCGCGGGGAAATACAAGAAGGGATCCTGAGGATTGAAAAATGTGTCCAAAGGTGGTATAGTGAAGAAAAATCAAAGGAGTGATGGGTATGAAACTGCAGTATTTTCCTTCGGTTGCGGGCTCAGGTTATGAGGATCAGATATACGCGCTGCTGGTGATGGCGGACCGGGAATTTGTGCCGCCCCTTTCGGCCCGGGGATCCTCCACCCAAAGCAACCTCAGCAATGTTTCCGCAGCAGAGGAAGGTGCCCGGGACTACTATGATTCCATGGCACCCCAGCCGGTGGTTCTGGCCCTGGAAGAGGGCCGGTGTCTTGGATTTATGGCCTTCAAGCAGGACTACACCTGTGACCGGATCGGCCCGGAAACCCTGCCGAACCTCTATGCTTCCACCTGCGTGGTCCATCCGGATGCCCGGGGACGGAAGCTGATGGAGGGCTTCTACCGGGAAATGATCCGGCTGTTCCCCCAGGCGGCGGTGTACACCCGCACCTGGCATACCAATGCGCCCCATCTGCGGGTGCTGGAGAAGCTGGGCTTCCGGGAGATCGTTCGGCTGAAGGACCACCGTGGTCCCGGCATGGATACCGTGTACTTTGAGCGGAGAAGAGACTAAAAAAGCAGGCGTTCCCGGTGGGGAACGCCTGTTCTTTATGCCATATGGGTGTGCTTGACGATCCACTGCTTCATCTTGATGCTCAGCCAGAAGCCGTAGATGCCGAAGGTGATGATGGTCAGCAGGAACCACTTGATGTAATTGCCAAACAGCTGACCGCCGGTGCCGTCGAAGACCAGCTGATGGCCGTCGATGACGGTGTGGCGGGCAATCCAGCGCTCTTTCATGCACACGGCCCAGGGGGCGGCAAGGCCCAGGGTGATGCCGGTCAGAAAGGCCTGCAGCAGGTTGATGCCCAGGAGACCCAGCAGACCGCCGGTGAAACGGGACTCACGGGAAGCAAAAGAATCCATAGGAATACCTCCAAAAAACTTGATGGTCACAGTATAGTCAGGATCGAAAGCTTTGTCAATGGAAGTTGGTGGAACACCGGCGGCTTATGAAAAACGGGGCACTTTTTGTGGGATTTTATCGTTATTCCGTGATGATCAGTGTGGTCAATGCTTTTCGCTGACCCTCGGTGGGTAGCTTCAGTTTGCCGTTTTTCAGCAGCGCGGTGATGCAGTGCAGCAGGAACCAGCCATCCGCATGGAAGACAAACTGCAGCTCATATGCTTTGACTTTCCTCAGGTGGGCAGGAACCGATTCCAGAACCGCCTTCACATAGGGGGCTTTCAGTTCCTCAAATTCGGCATGGTGCTTTACTTTAAGACGTTCGCCCATGGCAAGGAGCTTCTCCTGAATCTCCTTGCTGCTCAGGATTACCACCTGCCAGGCGGCTTTGAAGAGGCCGTCGTAATCTCCGTTGGTTTTGATGTAGCCCCGCTCTGCGAGCCATGTGTACTCATCTTTGGAAAGACGGTCTTCGGATTCTCTTGCGTAGAGAGACAGGGTGCGCCTGGATTCGTCGGGATCCAGGAAATGTTGACCTCGCGCTGACCACTGGCTGTCGATTTGCCAAAAAATATGATTCCCGTTGCCGCACCACATGGGGCCGCACCAGTTATTCATCTGCACATAATCTTCCGGAAGCACCATGCTGTCAGGTAGAACGGTTGCATGGACAATGTTGTGGGCACCGTCCGGGCGGAGGGTGGCAACCTCCTCAAAAGAAATGCGCTCATCCATCAGTTTCTCACCGGAACAGGCGGCAATATAGGGGATCAGGGACCACAGGATGAAATTCCGGTCCGCTTTTGGAGAATCTGTCAGGGAGATGGGCTTATCGGATTGACTGCACCGGATATCCGGATCATCCAGAATGCCTGAGGAGATGAGTTCATCATAAAGATCGTTGGCAAACAGCTCAGCTGCGCGCCTGTACAGATCGTTCTGCATGACCAGCAGTTCTGCGGTGGGCTCGCTGATGATAAAGTTTACAATGTACTTATCCTTCTGCGCCTGCAGGAAGCCGTATTCCTCCAGAAACGCAACTTCTGTTTCTACATACACAGGGGAAACACCCAGGTCATCGGCGATCTCATGAATGGTCTTTGCCGTATTGCGCACACAGTAGCAGATATTCTGGGGCAGTGTTGCACGGAAGAATTCATCCAAAGTCTTTGTGCCCAGAGAGCCGTTGAAGCCATAGGAGTGGAATTTAATGGGGTTAAACTTCAGTTCGCTTGCTTTTCTCACGGTATCCATACCTCGTTTCAATTCTTTTTTGGCTTCAAACAAGTGCCATTTGACGGTACCAAGAGGAATACCCAGCTCTTTTGCAATCTCCGACTGCTTGCGGTTTTCAAAGTAGTAGGCGATTACGATTCTGCGCTGGAGCTTGGAAAGATAGGCAATTTCGGCCTGCAGCCGGTGGATGGACGCCCGGTGATCTTCGGTATCCATTTCAAAGCGAGGGTCGGCAATCAGCTCCGCCACTTCATCGATGGAAATGCCCACCATGCTTTTTGCCGTGTCACGGTAATAGTTGCTCAGGGCGTTGTGGGCAACGGTCCAGATAAACTTCCCCATGTCCGCCACATCGTCCTTCGCCAGCAGGGCCCGAAAGGCCCGCATGGCAATCTCCTGGGACAGGTCCTGGGCATCGTGAAGGTTTTTGCATTTCTTCAGGGCAAAGCCAAAGATGGGCTTCAGGTATTCGGTTATGGTTTTTTCTACGTCTTGTCTGTTCACTTGTCTGCACCTCGTTGAAAGCTTTCAGTCATATAGACACGGAAAACTGAAAAAGGTTGGAGGTTTTTTGAAAAAAACTATGAAATAATCCTGAATCGATAAACACCCGGTCAGAAATTGGCCGGGTGTTACTGTGTATGGGGGATATAAACGTAGTTTTCCAGCTCCCCGTCTTTGGAAAGGAAGGAGAAGCCCGTTTTTTGAAAGAGCCTTCTGGAAGCGGTGTTCCGTTCGTCAATGGACACTTCAATGCGGTTAAAAGCAATAGGAAGGGCACCCCTGAGAATGTCTTGGAGGATTCGGGTTCCGATTCCGTTTTCCTGATATGGGGGCAGCACCACAAGATCCATGTATAAGGTCCCGTCAAAACACTCCAGATGGGTGGCGGCCACCAGGGTTTCCTCCCAATAGACCTTGTAATAAAAGACGTCAGGCGTTTCGGTCACATAGGCGAAGTAGTTTTGTTCATCGATGCTGATATAGCGGGCAACCTCCGGAAGCCGATACACAGCTAGAAGCCGGGGAATATCGAGATCATTTTTGGTTGTCACCGGAATGTAGTGGAGCATTGGACATCACCTCGGGCTGTACGTTGCTGCAAACTGCGCATATCAGATGGGGGTGAAAATGAACTTCTGGATCATGCCGCTGCAGTCGGCAAATACCGTGATCACGCCCTTCGGCCCCTCCTGGGAACTGATCTGCACAGCGCGGCCCTTGAGGATTTGCCGGACATAAGCCGCCGGGTCCTCTGTTTCCACCTCTTCAAAGAAAATGTCCCGCATCTGATTGTTGGGACACAAATTCTGAATCTCACGAACCATTTCATATTCTGCCATGGCACTCAGCCCCCTTTGGCTCTGTTATAACATAAACGGGGGACGTTTGCAAGGAGAATGTAGGATGTAAGGGGGAGGGGGTGTCAGCAAGTTAATCCTACATTGGGGATCCGGGGATTATACTAGTATTTAATTCTAAAGTAATCCAAATAGGCCTTAAAGCGATCCTGGGCGGTGAGGCAGGTGTCCATTAGGAATCCTTTTTCACGATCCCATTCTTTAAGACCACGGTAGTAGAACAGTTTTAGATTGTCCTCGATGATAAAGGGTACGATATTGTGTTTCAGGCACTCTTTGAAGAGGATCAGGCGGCCTACGCGGCCATTTCCGTCCTGGAAGGGATGGATGCGTTCAAAGGCCACATGGAAGGCTACGATGTCTTCAAAAGTCTTGGAAGGAAGCGCATTATAGTCTGCCAGCAGCTTGCGCATCTCACCGGCAACATTTTCGGGGAGTGTGGTATCATTGCCGCCTACCTCGTTGGGTAGCTTCTTATACGCGCCCACAGCAAACCAATCCTTGCGGCTGTCGCTGGTGCCGATCTTCAGCACGAAATGCAGTTCCTTAATAAACTTCTCCGTCAGGGCAGAGCTCGCCTGATCGATCACCATATCAATGCACCGGAAGTGGTTGGAGGTTTCGATCACATCATCCACATTCACAGACTCGTTTTCAAAACCGATGGTATTGGTTTCAAAGATATATCGGGTCTGGTCGTGGGTAAGGCGGCTGCCCTCAATATGGTTAGAGTTATTGGTCAGATCGATCTGCACTTTGTGATAGATACCACCGGTCATCCTGGCTGCTTTCTGTTCTCGCAGGATCTGCAGCAGAGAGGGGGTATCTTTCTTTTTGTTGACACGATCCGGCTTCTGTGCGTTTTCCGGAATGTACCAAGTTTTGCCGATAAGCTTCGCATCGGCAATTCTGCCCTGGGCGCAGTAATTTCTCACACTTCGTTCAGAAAGTCCCCACTTTTCAGCCATTTTCGCAACAGATACGTACTCCATAGTTACCTCCCGGCAAGTTTTCTTAGCAGTATTATACCACGTTACCGGCAAAATATCAATATATTCTTTACTTTTGCGCTGCATATTCTTGCCGGTGTGATTACAGGGTATAGGGTCTTGTTTGCAATTTTGCTGCAGACAAAAATATAGGTTTCGCTCCGTCGAGCCGTCGCGAGCAACAGTCTCCCGGACTGTTGCATTTAGATTATTCAAAGCTACCTTTTCTCTTCTCTTTTCTCTCTTATCTTTTCTCTGGAAACGACAATTTTAGAGAAGAGAGAAGAAAGAAGAGTGAAAAGTGAAGAGACCAAAAAGAAACGACAATCTTCTGTCGAAAATTGTCGTTTCTTTTTGGCAGGGGCACTAGGACTTGGTTGCGTTTTCTATCTGCAGGGGTGCAGATAGAAAACTAAGGTGTCGCCGGGGCCCTTTCCCGGCGACCAACATGCCACCGGCATGTTGTGGTTTGGGTTGTTCAAGTCCGGTACCCTGCAAAGAAAAACAGCGATAGCAAATGCTATCGCTGTTTTTCTGGCAGGGGCACTAGGACTTGAACCCAGAGCCTACGGTTTTGGAGACCGCCGCTCTACCAATTGAGCTATACCCCTATGTAAATATAAAGGGCGATAATGCCCGTGTTTTTAGTGGTGGGCCCTCAGGGATTCGAACCCGGGACTATCCGGTTATGAGCCGGAGGCTCTAACCAACTGAGCTAAGGGCCCGAATATGATGGGTGGCACAGCACCGTTACCTGACGCATTATAACACTTTTAACAAGGACTGTCAAGGACTTTTTATGGGGTTTTCAAAAACAATCCGAAAGAAAATGAAGGAAAAAATTAAAATCAGATTAAAAATGAAAGAAGAATTGCAAAATACCTTGACATCCGGTTTTTTGGTGCTATAATTCCGGTGAATGAACGGGCCGGGAGGCCCGAATGGAGGAATGACTTATGGAGTATCGCATTGAAACGGATTCCATCGGATCGAAACAGGTGCCCGTGGATGCATATTACGGCGTGCAGTCTTTGCGTGGATGTGAGAATTTCCGGATCACCGGCCAGCGGCTGCGGCCGGAATTCATTGAATCTCTTGCCCAGATCAAGAAGGCCTGTGCCATTTCCAACCATGCGGTGGGAGAGCTGGACAGCCGGATTCAGAAGGCCATCTGCCAGGCCTGCGATGAAATTCTGCAGGGGAACCTGCATGATCAGTTTATCTGTGACCCCATCCAGGGCGGCGCCGGCACCACAGCCAATATGAACGCCAATGAGGTTATTGCCAACCGGGCCATCGAGATTCTGGGAGGCCGGAAGGGCGATTACAGCCTGGTCCATCCCAATGACCATGTGAACCGGGCCCAATCCACCAATGATGTGATCCCCACCGCCGCCAAAATGACCGCCGCCAAGCTGCTGATGAAGCTGATTCATCAGGTGAAGCGGCTCAATGAGGCCCTGCTTGCCAAGGAAAAGGAATTCTACGGGATCATCAAAATGGGCCGCACCCAGATGCAGGATGCAGTGCCCATTCGTCTGGGGTCTGAGTTCGGCGCGTACAGCCGGGCCATCACCCGGGATATCGGCAGAATGGAACGGGTGCTGGAAGAAATGTACGCAGTGAACCTGGGCGGTACCGCTGTGGGCACGGCCCTGAACGCCAATCCGGTCTACGTGACTCTGCTGGCGCCCACCCTGGCCCGGATCTGCGGTCTTCCCCTGGTGAAGGCAGCGGACCTGGTGGACGGAACCCAGAACCTGGACAGCTTCGCCTGCGTGTCCGCTGTGCTGAAGACCTGCGCCATTTCCTGCTCCAAGATGGCCAACGACTTCCGGCTTATGTCCTCCGGTCCCCGGTGCGGCTTTGAGGAGATCAACCTGCCGCCCATGCAGAACGGCTCTTCCATCATGCCCGGTAAGGTGAACCCGGTCATTCCCGAGGTGATGAGCCAGGCTGCTTTCTGCGTCATCGGCAACGACATGGCCATCACCATGGCTGCGGAAGCCGGTCAGCTGGAGCTGAACTACGCAGAGCCGGTGCTGTATCACAAGCTCTTCGAGTCCCTGGTGGTGGTGGCAGGTGCCATTGAGACCTTCGTGGACAACTGCGTGGTGGGCATCACCGCCAATGCGGAGCGCTGCCGGGAGTTGGTGGACGGCTCCGTGGGCGTGATCACCGCCATTTGCCCCAAGGTGGGCTATAAGGAGTCTGCTGCCATTGCCAAGGCTGCCATCGCCACCGGCAAGTCCGTCCGGGAAGTGCTGCTGGCCAGCGGTATCATGTCCGAAGAAGAAATCGACAAGCTTCTGGACCCCGGCACCATGGTTTGATCTACATACGAAAACTCCCCAAACCGCTTCCGGTTCGGGGAGTTTTTTATGGAGATTATTCCTTAACGATCAGGTAGTAGCAGGCGGGGTTCAGCTCGTCACCGATTTCGAAGGACAGGATGCCGTCTTCGTAGGTGGTGGGAACCTGGCCGGCGTAGAAGCCTTCGGCGTTGACGCCCCAGACTCTCAGCTTGTCGCCGATGTCGGTCTTCAGCTTGATCTCGGCATTGATGACCTCTGCCAGGATGGGAGGCTGACCCACATCCAGCATCTTGTCGCCGTCAAACTGGGCACCGGTGTTCCGGGCGCGGCCGATGGCGCTCAGCAGCATATTGGTGGAGTGCTCGATGGGCTCGTCAGTCAGGGAGGACAGGGCGATGACACCGAAGTCGGTGAAGCAGTCCACGCTCATGCCGTTGATGTGGATATCCAGGGGCTTGCGGAGCTTGGTGGAAGCAGCGGCGCCGCCTCTGCCCAGCATACCGTAGAAGACCTTGGTGCGCTCGGTATCGATGACACCGATCTGCCGCTTCAGGTCACGCCACATCTGGCCGTTGTCGGAGACGATCTTGCCGGGGGTGGCATGGGGGATGCGGTCCTCTTCCTGAACCAGCTCGTCATAGCCCTCGGGCAGGACGCCGTCGAAGGTGTTGTTCATGTAGTGCTGCTCCATGCCGCCTTCGTATGCGGTGGAAACGGTTCTGCCCAGCTTGGTGGCGTTGACGGCAACCTTCTTGGTGGCGGGAGTGATGTCCTGACGGCGGAGCATCAGGGCGCTGTGATAGAACAGGCCAAACTTGGCGGGGTCATTCCACACGGAGAAGATGCCTTCCCGGTAGGGAACGCCGCCCACGGGGGAGCTCAGCTCCCGGCCCAGGACCTTCATCTCGTCCAGACGGGTGCAGTAAGCATAGGTGTGGATGGCCAGGCCGGACCAGTTCTGCAGCGCAGCAATGGCGGCGTAGTAGATGGGACCTTCGGCGCGGAATGCGTTGGGCCAGGGCATATCCCATTCGGAAATGAAGTAGGGTTTGCCGGGCAGACGCATTTTGCCCAGCGCGGGAGCGGGCGCGGCGGTGGAGGTGATGCTGCGGTGGTCGCAGGCACGGTCCACATTGCCCCAGCGCCAGTCGTAGAAGTAATGATGGTCATCGGTGAAGTCCATGTCCATATGGGACTTGCACAGACCGGAGGTGTGGTGCCAGTTGGTGCCGGTGATGGGGATCTTCACACCGACGGAGATCATGTGATCCCGCATCTCGTTGTAGTACTTGCGGGTCTGCCAGATCTTGAAGTTCACCATGGGCTCGTCCTCGGTGTAGAGGTCGCAGTTCTCCCAATCGTACTCAATGCCGTTCTCTTCCAGCCAAGCCTTGAGGAGCTGACGGAATTCATTCACATAATAGGTGGGACGGACGTCGAAACGGTAGGAAGCATTGGAATCGGTGAACAGGTCGTTTTCGTTGGTGATTTCAGACAGGACGAACACGGGGTCGTCCTTGTAAGCCAGCTTGGTGTAGGGGTTATAGTGGGTCCAGATCTGAGTGGCAAATTCCTTCTGCAGCTCGATGAGCCGGGGGCTGCAGTTGCTCCAGGGACGGCCGTTGTCACGCAGCTCTTCGTAGTGAGGAACATCATCGCCTTCCTTATACTTGCGGTAGGTGGTCATGTCCAGGTAGCAGTAGATGCCCTCTTCCTTCAGGCAGTAGATCAGGTAGTCCAGAGCGTCCAGGGACTTGGGGTCCAGCACACGGGTGGTGGTGACGCGCTTGCCCTTGGAGAAGGAGAAAATGTTGGGGGTGTCCCATTCGGCGTCCAGCTGATGGAAGCGGACAATGTTACAGCCGGCCTGGGCCAGACGCTGTGCCACCTTGGGAGCATATTCCTTGGAGGGGAAGCAGGCACCACCGTTGAAGTTAACGCCCCAGAATTTGCCCAGGGTGCCGTCCTCAAAACGGAGGTTATCGCCATCGGCGCGGATGAAGCCGTGCTTGCCGGCGGGCTTTTCGTCAGCAAAGACGAAAGAGATGTCCACAGGCATCATGTCGGGATACGCGGGCATAGGAATGTAGCGAGACATAATGATAACTCCTTTTCTGTCAGTAGGTTTTTTGAACCTGTTATTTGGGGTGCAAAGGGTTCCAATCAACGAAATAATACCATGGTGGCAGGGGGATGTCAACGCGCGGAAACAAATTGAGAGTGCTTCCGGCGGAAAAGGAGGGAATCAGCAATTGGGATTCCAGAGAGCAAGAGCCACATCGTTGACGTTGGTTCCTGTGGGGCCGGTGAAAATCAGACCGTCGCAGGCTGAAAGGGCGTGGTAAGAATCGTTCTCGGCCAGAATATGAGAGAGGGAGATGCCCTTGGCTTTCAGCAGACCGGCAGTGGTATAGTCGGTATATCCGCCGGCGGCGTCGGTGGGGCCGTCGGTGCCGTCGCTGCCCACACTGAACACGGCAGTGCCGGGGATGCCGTCCAGAAGCTCCGCAGCAGCCAGGGCCAGCTCCTGATTTCTGCCGCCCAGGCCCTTGCCGGTGAGCTTTACCACCGTTTCACCGCCGGCAATGAAGGCCAGGGGCCGGGGACTCCCGGCGTGGGACACAAGGGTGCTGCCCAGCATCCGGCCCGCTTCCCGGGCTTCACAGCAGAGCCGGTCCGTCAGGATTTGGGGTTCATAGCCCAGCTCCCGGGCGGCTTCCGCAGCGGCGCTGCACAGCTCCCGCACAGAGCCGGTGATGTGGTTTTGGACGTTTGTAAGGGACTTGGGGGTTTCCTGGGCCAGCAGGTCCATGACCCGGCTGCTGAAGTGCAGGCCGTATTTTTCTACGATGGCCAGGGCCTGGGCACAGGTGGAGCCGTCGGGGGCGGCGGGGCCGGAGGCGATCATGTCCAGCGGGTCCCCCAGAACATCGGATAAAACGATGGAGAAAACCTGAGCCGGGGCACAGTGGAGGGCAAAACGGCCCCCCTTGACCCGGGAAAGGCGCTTGCGGATGGTGTTCATTTCCTGAATATCTGCACCGCAGGCCAGCAGCTGCCGGGTTACATCCTGCAGCTCCTCCCCGTCAATGAGAGGGTCTTCAAACAGGGCGCTGCCGCCGCCGGACAGGAGAAACAGTACCGTGTCCCCTTCGGTCAGCCGGGCGGTCATTTCCAGCACCGCCCGGGTCCCCAGAAAGCTGTTTTCATCGGGAACCGGGTGACCGCCTTCGAAGCAGCGAAGACTTCCGATGGGGCCTTTTACATGGTCGTATTTGGTGACCACCACGCCGTCGGTGATGGCTTCCCCCAACACCTGCCAGGCTGCCTGTGCCATTTGCCAGGCGGCTTTTCCGGCGGCTGCCAGGAATACCCGGCCCGGGAAGGTTTGGCCCTCCAGGGCCCGCTGAACGGCCCGGTCAGGCAAAACTGCCTGAATGGCCCGGGATACAATTTGGTCTGCATGGCTGCGAAGAAGCTGATCCATAATGGTGACTCCTTTTTCCGTTATTTGCCATCAGTATACCACTAAAATGTGATTCAGGCAATATTTCCTATTGACAAATTTTCCGTACGGTGGTATAAAAAAACAAACCGATGAAGCGGAGATAAAGGCGGCGATGAGCTCACAGAGAGTCCGGGGTGCTGGGATCCGGGCAGAAAACAAACCGTCAAATGGACCGCCGAGGGTGCGCGGAAAGGGAAGACCCGAGTATGGCGCAACGTGTGGGCATACGTCAGTTGCCGGGGGTATACAGGTATCCCGCAGAGGGCACGGGTCAGGCCGTGAATCAAGGTGGCATCGCGGATAAGTATTTATTCGTCCTTGGCAGAATTGTTTTCTGTCGGGGGCGTATGTTTTTTACTCCTTCGACGAGACGAAGGAGTATTTTTATTTGGGAGGAATTACAATGGAGCAAAAGGGAAGATACGGAATCCACGGCGGACAGTATGTGCCGGAAATTCTGATGAACGCACTGCTGGAGCTGGAGAAGGCTTACAATCATTATAAGAATGATCCTGAGTTTATCCGGGAACTGCAGGAACTGCTGAACGAGTATGCTGGGCGCCCCTCCCGGCTGTACTTTGCCCGGAAAATGACCGAGGACCTGGGCGGCGCCAAGATCTACCTGAAGCGGGAAGATCTGAACCACACCGGCGCCCACAAGATCAACAATGTGCTGGGCCAGGCGCTGCTGGCCAAGAAGATGGGCAAGAAGAAGCTGATTGCCGAGACCGGTGCCGGTCAGCATGGCGTGGCCTCCGCCACCGCTGCGGCCCTGATGGATATGGACTGCGTGGTTTACATGGGCAAGGAAGACACCGAACGTCAGGCCCTGAACGTCTACAAAATGAAGCTGCTGGGCGCAGAAGTGGTGCCGGTGACCTCCGGTACCGGAACTTTGAAAGATGCCACCTCTGAGGCCATGCGGGCCTGGACCATGGAAATCGCCGATACCCACTACTGCCTGGGCTCTGCGGTGGGTCCCCATCCCTTCCCCCAGATCGTCCGGGACCTTCAGTCGGTGATTTCCCGGGAAATCAAGGAGCAGATTCTTCAGAAGGAAGGCCGGCTGCCGGATGCGGTGATCGCCTGCGTGGGCGGCGGCTCCAACGCCATCGGCACCTTCTACCATTTCATCGATGACAAGCAGGTGCGGCTCATCGGCTGCGAGGCTGCGGGCCGGGGTGTGGACACCTTTGAAACTGCCGCCACCATTGCCACCGGCCGGGTGGGCATCTTCCACGGCATGAAGACCTACTTCTGCCAGGACGATTACGGCCAGATCGCGCCGGTTTATTCCATTTCCGCCGGCCTGGTCTATCCCGGCCTCGGCCCCGAGCACTCCATGCTCCACGATTCGGGCCGGCCGGAATATGTGCCCATCACCGACGACGAGGCGGTGGATGCCTTTGAGTACCTGAGCCGCATGGAGGGCATCATCCCCGCCATCGAGTCGGCTCACGCCATCGCCTACGCCAGAAAACTGGCACCCACCATGAGAAAAGATCAGATTATCGTCATCACCGTTTCCGGCCGTGGCGACAAGGACTGCGCCGCCATCGCCCGTTACAGAGGGGAGGATCTCCATGAATAAATTCCAGTCTGCATTTGAAAAAGGGAAGGCCTTCTGCGCCTTTGTGACCTGCGGTGACCCCGACCTGGAAACCACCGCTGCCGTGATTCGTCAGGCCGTTCAAAACGGCGCTGACCTGATCGAAATCAACATTCCTTTCTCCGATCCCACCGCCGCTGATCCCGTGATCCAGGAGGCCAATATCCGGGCTTTGTCCATGGGTGTGACCACCGACACGGTTTTCCGGTTCGTGGCATCCATCCGGGAGGAAATCCCCGTGCCCTTTGTGGTCAGTTCCTATGCCAATGTGGTATATTCTTACGGCGCGGAGCGGTTTATGACCCGCTGTGCAGAGTGCGGCATCGATGGCGTGATCGTCCCCGATGTGCCCTTTGAGGAGCGGCAGGAGTTCCTGCCCTACTGCCGGGCGGCAGGGGTTTGCCTGATTCCCATGGTGGCTGTGACCTCCCGTGAGCGGGTGGCGGCCATTGCCAAAGAGGCCGAAGGCTTCCTCTACATCATGGCCTGTCCAGGCACCCGTCAGCAGGAGCTGGAGGAGCTGATGGCCCTGGCCCGGGAGAATACTCAGGTGCCCTGCGTCATCTGCCTGAACGGAACCGAAGAATATCGTGTCCGCGACGTGGCGGCACAGACCGACGGCGTGGCGGTGGACGTGCCCGTGGTTGCCCTTATCGCTGCCCACGGAAAGGCCGCTCCCGCGTTCGTGGGAGCCTATGTTGCCGGGATGAAAGAGGAATTACAGGCAATTTAAGACAGAAAATCCCTCCAAATCCGGAACAGAATCGTGCAATAAAGCATATTGTTTTATGATCCACCCAGTGGTATGATAGGTAACATACAACCATGCACAGTTGTGCGTGACCCGTGGACACAAGGAGGGATACCGATGAAATATATCGTGATTCTGGGTGACGGAATGGGCGGCAGGCCCATACCGGAGCTTGGCGGCATGACCACCCTGGAATACGCCAAAACTCCGGTGATGGACGGCCTTGCCGGTGCCGGTTTGCTGGGCATGACCTGCAACGTGCCTGAGGGCATGAGCCCCGGCAGTGATGTGGCTAATCTTTCCGTGATGGGTTATGACCCTGCGGTGTATTATACGGGCCGATCTCCCCTGGAGGCTCTGAGCCTCCGGATTCAGATGGAGCCTTCCGATGTGATTTTCCGCTGCAACCTGGTGACGGTGACAGAGGAGGAGCCCTATCCTCAGAAGATCATCACCGACCACAGCTCCGGTGAGATTACCACCGAAGAGGCGGACCAGCTGATGGATGCCATTCGGGAAGCATTCAACAATGAAACCTATTCTTTCTACACCGGCACTGCTTACCGGCAGATCATGGTGTGGAAGCAGGGACAGGTGCTGGACCTGTGGCCCGCCCATGACAATCTGGGCAAGCCCATCGGCCCTTATCTTCCCAAGGATCCGGCGCTGCTTTCCATGATGGAGCGCAGCTTCCACATCCTCAACAACCACCCCGTAAATCTGGACCGGGCCCGGCGGGGCCTTAACAAGGCCAACAGCCTCTGGTTCTGGGGTGCCGGTACCAAGCCGGCCCTGACTTCTTTTGAAGAGAAGACCGGGCTGAAGGGCACCGTGATCTCTGCGGTGGACCTCTTGAAGGGCATCGCCGTGGGCTCCGGCATGGACGCACCCCGGGTGGAGGGCGCCAACGGCGGCCTGCACACCAATTACCAGGGGAAAGTCAGCGCAGCCCTGGACGCCCTGCTGAAAGAGGGCAGGGACTTTGCCTATATCCATGTGGAAGCCCCCGATGAAATGGGACACCAGGGTCTGGTGCAGGAGAAAATCCAGGCAATTGAGTACCTGGACAGCCGGGTGGTGGGGCCCGTCAAGGCAGCCATGGATGCATCCGGGGAGGATTACCGGATGCTGGTGATTCCCGATCACGCAACCCCCATTGAAATTCGCACCCACAATTCCGACCCGGTGCCCTTCATTCTCTATGACAGCCGCCGGCAGGCCCGGAAGATTGCCCGCTACAACGAAAAAGAAGCGGCCGCCACCGGCGTTTTTGAACCCAAGGGACACCTTTTGATGAATCGTTTGTTACAGGAGGACTGAACTATGGCCAGAGTGTTTAATTTTTCCGCAGGTCCTGCGGTATTGCCCGAAAGCGTTTTGCAGGAAGCTGCAGCAGAAATGATGGATTACCGGGGCACCGGTATGTCCGTAATGGAAATGAGCCACCGATCCAAGGCCTATCAGGCCATCATCGATGAGGCGGAGGCCGATCTGCGCCGGCTCATGGGTGTTCCCGATAACTACAAGGTGCTGTTCCTGCAGGGCGGCGCTTCCCAGCAGTTTGCCATGATCCCCATGAACCTGATGAAAAACGGCGTTGCCGACTACATCATCACCGGCCAGTGGGCCAAGAAGGCATGGCAGGAGGCCGCCATGTACGGCCAGGCCAATGCGGTTGCCAGTTCTGCCGACAAGACTTTCTCCTACATTCCCGATTGCTCCGACCTGCCCATCAGCGAGAATGCGGACTATGCCTACATCTGCGAAAACAACACCATCTACGGTACCAAGTTCCATCAGCTGCCCAACACCAAGGGCAAGACCCTGGTCAGTGACGTTTCCTCTTGCTTCCTCAGTGAGCCTGTGGAGGTGGAGCGCTACGGCATGATCTACGGTGGCGTCCAGAAGAACGTGGGCCCCGCCGGT
>JAZSLC010000068.1:0-2671 GCA_045535175.1 Faecousia sp.
TGCAAAATTTGTAATAGTGGCATCTGTATCCATAGGCGAAATCTTCGAAAAATGCAGATAATTGCATATTGTTTGCAAAGGCTGTTTTTATGATCTGGTTGCTGTCCTCGCTTTCATCGAGAGGTTGGTAATATAAGCTACCACCGGGTTTTACGAGGGAACAGGCTTTTTGGAATAGGGCTATGGCTGAGTCGCTTTCTTTTGCGGTGGAGCCGATCATGGTGACGATGTCATACTGTGTCTCATCAGGGAGATTCATGGCATCCATGCAGAGCACATAGACCTGATTGGGATTGTTTTCGCAACGGAGGCGGCTCTCTAACTGGCGACAACAAATGGGAAGTCTATCGGTACTTGTGAGGCTGCCGCCTTTGAGCTTGTAGGACAGATACCGATCCCATTCGCCTGCACCGATTCCAATGTTGCATATATTCGTTGTTTCGGTGACAACAAAGTGCATTTCAAAAAATTCTGTGAGTTTGAACTCCAAATATTTGTTCTCAAGAGATAAATTCCACGGTCCTGCTTCAGGATCATAAGCCTGAGAATAGCTTTGTAACAAGAACTGCATCTCATCCGTGGGGATATTCCGTCTGTTGCATCCGGGAGAACGGCCAAACAAGTCATCTGTAGAACATTCCAAGCAATCCGCAATTTTCGGAAGCATAGCCGAATCTGGCATAGTAGAGCCGTTTTCCCACTTGCTGATACTTTGATACTGCACGCCAAGAATCTCTGCCATCTGCGCCTGGGTAAGTTGTTTGCTTTTTCTCATGGTTCGGATTTGTTCTGATAATTTCTTCATAGAGTACTCACCTCACTGACAGTATACCATTGCATCAGGAAGAAAGCAATCACGCTACAGGTAAGAAGCTAATGCAAAAGGAAAGTGAATAATCCACAACGCCCTAATAGATTTTTTAAAATAGCGATTACGATACTGCTTTGCGGATCACGCCGCAAGCAATCTTCTTACCTGCATTTCCGACAGGTTGGGATCGGAAGTCATCGGGGTCACTGTGAATAACCACAGCTCGCCCAAGAACCTCCTTGACGGGAAAGCGATCTGTTCGGAATGCCAAATATGCGTTGCCTTGGCACATCAATAATGGCGGAAGGTCACCTGCGTGTTTTGGATGTGGCATAGAAGTGGGAGAGTAATGGCTTCTTGTTTCGGAAAAAGAGACACCCGAGCAGGATTCTCCCTCGTGAATGTGAACACCGAAGAATCCCGTCTCGCTATTTTGCGGCAGACCGCATATATGCGCCACGATCAAAACCCGTCCCTTTTCCTGATAAAACTGAATGCACCCGGACAACTGCGGCGCTTCGGAACTTCCTAAGATTTGTGCAACTGCATCCGGCTTTTTATTGCAATATTGCATAGAATCACCTCCTATCAGCTTATGCCGATAGGAAAATTATGTTGCAAAAATGGTTTCACAACAGTTTTCGGAATTTGATGAAAAGAAATGCGGTCAGTTCGTTTAAAATGATGGCACGGTGCCCACGAAACAGCACCACACTCAAAAAAGCTCCACTCTCCTTCACTTGTGAAGGGCAGAGTGGAGCTTTTTTAACTACTTGATCTTGGTTTTTAAGAGAAGAAACTAACTAACTGTTCATAAATCCAATCAGGATCTATGCCTTTGCTGCGAACTTTCATGATCACATCGCCATAGAGAACGGAGAAGGACATACGCCAACCGTTGCTGTCTCCTTGCTCTCCTGATCTGTAGGCTCTTGCCCAAACAAGCTCATGTGTCAGCTCCTCTGCGTAGAAAATGGGGTTGTCCACTACCTCCCTAAGCTCTTCCGGCACAGAATCGGCACGGGGAATGGGATAGAGGGATAGATCATAACGGTCTGTTTCTTTCCCATGAGTCAGACGGGAACGGTCCTCCTCTGTTAAAACAGAAACCTCCCAATACAGTTCATCTAAGCCCTTTGTCCAGAGACCCGAAAGATATTCTTCATTTTGGCTCTTATAATGACGAATGGATTCCTGAGCAAATCCAATGGGAGCTTGCGAGAGGAAATGGCTTCCGTAGGGTTCCAAGGCCAGAGCTTCTTCATGGGATAGCTTGCGGTCAAACATCTCCGGAATATGATCTGCATGGACAGAGGATAGTGCATCCAAACCAATATGACTTTCGGCAAAGACCTGTATCACAGAGGCAAAGTCTAATTCGTTTTCAATGAGAGCATCCTCCGTGCAGTGCATGGAAAAGGAGAAATAACAGTCGTTGATTTCTGTTTCGGCAAATAGCTCTACGCTTCCATCCTGTGCGGTATACCGTGAAAGCATCACCTCTACACCTCTGCAATAGGATGCCTCGGCCTTCTCAGGCAAGATATAACAAGAAAATGGCTTCTCCTCTCCAATGGTAATGTTTACGGGTGTGTCAACCATGGATGTTGTGGCTGACAGATGGATCCGATTCAGGGTTCCATCTCTCAGAAAAAGTCCATAGCCGGAAAGGGTCATCCATCGGGGCATGTTTTCTGGGGTTATGCTTTCCAATTCGGTCGTATTAAGGTCTTCACCGAAAAGAAACACATCCTGTCGCAAAGCTCCGTCTGCAATTACCATATCTACATCGTTGTAGTAAGGCTCCCAATACAACACTGCTTCCGGGTACATATCAGAGTCTTTGGAGTCTGTTGGGAT
>JAZSLC010000190.1:0-12106 GCA_045535175.1 Faecousia sp.
CCGATCGCTGCGCGCTTCTCTAGGTAAAATACTTTTCGCCTATATTTTGGCGCAAATACGATGTGATATTTGCAATTCCATTTCGTGTGTGATAAACTGTTGATGTCATTCATTCCCATGATGAGTGATACCTCCCTGTTATGATATTGCGCAGTTGGCGGACCGCTCAATTATCATAACAGGGCTTTTTACTCATCGCCATAGGCTTTTTTGAACCACTCGTATAACGAGTGGTTTTCTTTATACAAAAATGGCGTACTCCCGGTGGAGTACGCCATTTTATATGTAGTAATGTATCAGCCCATGATGGTGCCGTCGGGGTTAAACAGGGGCAGCTTTTCCAGATACACCAGGTCCTCCCGGTCCTGGGCGTCGCCCTCGGCCAGGATGGCCATACGGCCGCAGATGATACCGCCGGCCTTTTCCACCAGCACTTCCAGTGCCTTCAGGCTTTCACCGGTGGAGATCACATCGTCCACGATCAGGATCTTCTTGCCTTCCATCAGGCGGGCATCGGCGCCGTCCAGGTACAGGGTCTGCTCCTTGGCGGTGGTGATGGACTTGACGGAGGACTGGAATACTTCGGTCATGTACAGCTTAGGGGCCTTGCGGGCCAGGATGTACTTGGCATCCCCGGCCTGACGGGCCATTTCGTGGGCCAGAGGAATGCCCTTGGCCTCGGCGGTGATGATGTAGTCATACTCAGGGGCCCGTGCCAGCAGCTCCCGGGCGCAGGCCACGGTCAGTTCCTGATCGCCGAAGATCACGAAACCGGCAATATACAGGGTGTCAGTAACGGGACAGATGGGCAGATCCCGCTCCAGACCGGCAACTTTCATACGATAAAACATGGAAAATCGCTCCTTTTCATAATATCTATGTCAATTATAGCGCCCGCAGGCGGATTGTCAAGTCAAATCACACCCAGTACCAGATCCAAAAGCTGCTGGAAAGTATCGTGGACCCGGGCGGCGGTATCCATGACTTCCTGGTGGGTCAGCTTCTGAGGAAGCACCCCGGCTGCCATGTTGGTGACACAGGAAATGCCTACCACCTGCATGGAGCAGTGTGCTGCCACCAGGGCCTCCGGGACGGTGGACATACCCACCACATCGGCACCCAGGATCCGGTACATCCGGATTTTCGCCGGGGTTTCGTAGTTGGGGCCAGAATACATTCCGTAGACGCCCTCCTGCAGGGGGATACCGGCCTGCTGAGCCGCATCCCGGATGGCCAGCCGGAGGGATTTGGTGTAAATATCGCAGCAATCCGGGAACCGGGGGCCGAAGGCATCCGGATTGGGCCCGATCAGAGGATTGGAGCCGGAGAGGTTGATGTGATCGGAGATAAGCATCAGATCGCCGGGGGTGAAACTGAGATTGACACCGCCGCAGGCATTGGTCAGCACCAGGGTTTCCACCCCAAGGGCCCGCATCACCCGCACAGGCATGGTCAGTTCCCGCTGGGGCACCCCTTCGTAGTAGTGGATCCGGCCCTGCATGACCACCACTTCCCGGCCGCACCGCCGACCGAAGACCAGGGCACCGCTGTGACCCGGAGCGGTGGGCAGGGGAAAGCCGGGGATGTCCCGAAAGGGGATCTTGATGGGGTTTTCCAGTTCATCCGCATAATCGCCCAGACCGCTGCCCAGAATCATACCGATTATGGGTCTGTTTTGCACCCGGGAGCGCAGATACGCGGTGGCGGCAGTAATGTTTGCTTGCAGGTCCATAAAAGTGCCTCCCTAATCCTATGTATATTTATATCATACCATGCCCAAGGACAAAAAACAACGAAAAATGAAAGAACCCACCGCCGAAACGGTGGGTTCCTTCTGCATAAGGGGTTTTGGAAAGAAGAGAGGTAGAAAAGAGGTTCTACGGAGGTGAAAGGAAGCGGCTCACGGCTTCCGCAACCTTTCTGTCTATAAGATACCTGCCCTTTTTGAACGGCGCATAAACCAAATGAAAACAAAATTCGACGAAATTATGAACAAAAAGCCATGACAGAATTCGGCATTTTTCGGTTGCCAAACGAAAAAAATGTGGTATAATGGGTGTATTATCTTTGAAAAGGAGTGTTTTTATGCTTGCTCAAATGATTAGTGCCGATTCTGCCCCGGCGTGGGTTGCCTTCCTGAACAGCTGGCTGGCGGCGCTTACCTCTTTCACCCTGGGGAATCTGGTGCCTGTGGCGCTGATTCTGGTGGCGGGACTTCTGGTGATCCGTGTTGTGATGAATCTGCTGAACAAGATGCTGCGCAAATCCAAACTGGAAAAGGCGGCGCACAGCCTGATCCGGACGGCAGCCCGGGCCACCATGTACATCCTGCTGTTTTTGATTGTGGCCTCCAAGCTGGGCATTGATGTGACCGGCATTGTGGCCCTGGCCAGTGTGCTGACTTTGGCCGTTTCCCTCTCGGTCCAGAACGCCCTGACCAATCTGATCAGCGGTTTTACCCTGCTGTACACCAAGCCCTTCGCCTCCGGAGACTATGTGGAAATTGCCGGCCAGGCAGGCTCCGTCCAGGAGATTAGCCTGACCTACACCAAACTGGCCACCCTTGATAACAAATACGTCTTCATCCCCAACGGTGCCGTCACCTCTGCGGAGATCGTCAATTATACCGCGCTGGGCAAGCGCAGACTGGATGTGGAAGTGTCCGTGTCCTACAATGCCGAGCCGGAGAAAGTGATGGAGGCCCTGAAAGAAATCGGCAATGTGCCTACCATTTTGCCGGAAGAGGGTGTGTTCGTGGGTCTGCAGAGCTACGGGGACAGCGCCATCAAGTATGTGATCCGTGTATGGACCGATAACGACCAGTACTGGCCCACCATGTATGCCATCCATGAAAGAATCCCGGGGATGCTCCGCCAGAAGGGCATCGAGATGACCTATCCGCACCTGAATGTGCATATTCAGCAGTAATTCAAAAGCACCGCAAAATTGCGGTGCTTTTGATTTTTTGTTGAATAGAATGGTGTGTGCCGGGTAAAATAGCTTCGGACAGAAAAAGTGCTTACGAATCGAAAGCCATGACGATGTTGCAGCCGATGGACGGTACATTTTCTGTCAAGTGTATCGCCGCAAAGCGCAGCGGTGTGATGCGACAGCAGGCTGTGCCTGCAAAAGTGGTGCCACAGGGTGGAGGATCAGAGCATTCTGAAAAGAACCTCCGCCTACATAAAAGGCCCTCCCGGGGTGTTCCCCGGGAGGGCCTGATTACTATACCTTGAATTGATTGAAATAATCGTACAGGGGGATGAGCTTTTCGAAAAAGCTCCGGACCCGCTGGGCCAGTTCCGGGGTAAAGAGGTTTTCGCCGGGATCTTCATCGATGGTGCAGCCGATGGCGCCCCGCCATGCGAAAAACCGCTCCAGCTCCGCGTTGTCGGTGGGCTTGGGCCGTTTGTAACAATCGGCGGTGATGGGAACACCGGTGGAAGCTTCCGTATCGGCAATCAGCTTCAGGAATTCTTCGCTGCGCACGGTGATGTCCTGCCGGAAGGCTTCCAGGGTGGCGGTTCGGGGCCGCCAGTAGAAGAAACCGTAGCTGACCCCCTCGGGCCGGATTTCAAAATAGAGACAGGGATTCTCTGCCCACCATTCCACATCCTGCCGGATGCAGATCCACAGGCTTTCCTTATAGGGGTCCGGGTGGTGGAGCCGGGCATCCCGATAAATGCGGCTGACCTTCAGCAGATTGCCGGGTTTTTGGAGAAATGGCTCAAAAAGCGCTTTGCCCAATGCTTTCATGGGCTCATAAAGGCGCTCCACATACAAAGGTTTGTTAGCCAGGAACCAATCCCGGTTGTTATTCATGCGGATGCCCCACAGAAAATCGAAGGTTTCGGGAGAAAAACCGTTAAACATAGTCGCCCGCCTTTTTCTTATAGTAGATGACCCGATACAGCTCCTTGACGGGTACTTCCCGGTCCGGCACATCCAGCACATAGCGCTCACAGACGTTGATGACCTTGGTTTGGTCGTAGGTCCGTACCCGGGTCTGGTCGATGCCGTAGCTTAAGTGGATGTGGCCGTGGAGCAGGTATTGGGGTTTGTATTTTTCCAGGAAGGGGAGCAGGGCCTCAAAGCCCCGATGGGCGTTGTCGTCCAGGTCCCCCACGCCCCGGGGAGGCGCATGGGTCACCACAATGTCTACGCCGCCGGCCCGCCAAATGTGGAACCGCAGCTTCCGGATTCTGCGTTCCAGTTCCTTCTCGGTATACTGATGCGCGCCGGGATGATACCAGGGACAGCCGCCCAGACCTAAAATCCGCAGGCCGTGATACTTGACCAGGTATCCGTCAATGCAGTCGCAGCCCTCCGGAGGCTTGTTTGCATAGGAGGTATCGTGGTTGCCATGGACATAGAGCAGGGGGCACTTGGCCATGGTCACCAGGAAGGAGAGATAGGATGCTTTCAAATCGCCGCTGGAAATAATCAGATCGTAATCTTTGAGCTTTCCCGGGGCGTAGTAGTCCCACAGGGAAGTGCATTCTTCGTCGGAAATGCAAAGGATTTTCACAGGGCGTCAGCCTCCTCTTTCTCTCTTGGAATGGATTCGCGGTGAAGGCCCAGTTCACGGACCATAGGCTGGGAACGGGGCAAAACCTGATGGAATTCGGGGATGAAGCCGGTTACGTTTTCACAGAGCCAGTCCATGTGCAGCAGCTCGTCAGGGGTGAAGCGGCGGCTGCCATCGTTTTTCACGGTGCCGTCCTGGGCTACAATGCGGCGGGCAAAGGGGTCAATACTGCCCTCCTGCAGGCCCTGACGCAGCACCTTTGCAAGATACTGCATACTGTCGGGCAGTTTGGGGGACATTTCCACATCGATGATGCCGCTGCTGAGACCCCACCAGTAGTTGAGGGGCTTTTTGGGGTCGATGTTTTGCTCCCAGGTGTCTTCCAGAACGGAACGGGTCACTTCTTCGTAGAAGTTACCCCACTGCCAGATGGGGGAGGCCAGAGGGGTCAGGGTTCCGTCCTTGTCCACGAAATAGGTGCCAAAAGCTCCGTATTCATGGAAGCCCTGGCCCTGGGTGGGAACATCCCGGTTAGAGACGACTTCATAGCCCAACTGGGCAAACTCAGCCACGGGGTTGCCGGGCAGGCAGGTCCACCGCAGGTCCACTTTTGCTCTGGGATTGGTCATCTGGGCGCCCAGGGCAAAGGCGTTGATGGAGGCCGGGACGCCGTAGATGGGATAGTCACCGATGTAGCCAATGTGATCGTCATCGGCCATGGCACCTGCAATGGCGCCGGTGATGAATTTTGCTTCATACATCCGGCTGTAATAGGAGCGGATGTTGGAATAGGGTACGTCCAGAGAACAGTTCAGGAAACGGACCTTGGGGTATTTCAGGGCAGCACGAAGGGTGGCCCGGCTCAGCTGAGGGCTGGTGGTGAATACCAGGTCCGCGCCCTCGGTCACGGCCTGTTCCAGCAGTTCCTGTGCCTGCTGGGGGGTGTCGGCGTGGAAATAGCTGCGCACGGTCACCTTGTTCCCCAGCATCTTCTCCAGATACTCCCGACCTGTGTCGTGACCCTTGACCCAGGCGCTGACAGTGGGATCCAGGGGATGGACAAAGGCCACATTTACATGGTTGGGGGTGGGGAGAATCAGCCGGGAAATCACCTTGGTCAGGGAGGCGGATTGCTGGGTGGGGGCCACGCTGACAGCCACCGGTGTTTCTTCGGCAATGCTTTCCAAATCCTTCCACATCTGGGAAAGGACGTCCAGCAGTTCCGAGGAGGACAGTCGGCCAATGTCCCGGAAGGAATAGACCTCCAGCCACATCAGAAGCGCCTCTTCCCAGGTCATATTGCTCTGACCCTTGCTGAGCTTCTGGAAGGCCTCCTTAAAATAGGCGATATAGGCATTGAAGGTGCGGCAATCCCACTGGGACCAGGGCGCCCCGGGTTCCTTGCCCAGGGCGGACAGCAGTTTGGCGTACTGACCGGGCTGGGTGAACTGCACATCGTAAATTTTGGAATCCTTGTAAAAGTCCAGGAACTCCATATATGCAATGATTCTGGGGTCATCAGATTTTTCCGGCATGATTCGCAGCACGTTGCCGGTGATCCGGGGGCTGCCGAAGCTGCGCAGTACGCTGACCCGCTTGTTGCCTTCCTGTACATAGAAATTGCCCAGGTATTCAAAGCACAGAATGGGGTCCCGGATGCCCTGCTCGTTCAGGTGGGCATCACAGAGGAGCATCCACTTGTTGGCAAACTCGGAGCCGGGCTCCAGCAGGGGCAGGAAGGTGGGGGTGAAAGCGGTGATACGTCCGGCGGATTTGGTGCCAACGATTCGTTCGATGGGGATTTCCACCAGACCGATGTCCGTGTAGATGTCAGAAGAACCCTTGGGCCGGATTTCGTCCAGAACAGCAGGGTGAGGGGACTTGCCTGCGGCCACCAGTTCTTTATATTCTTTCAAGGCCAGTTTGTTGGCTTTTAAGTATTCTTCTTTTGCTTCTTGCAAAGACATAAGGAATGCTTCCTTTCGCATGGTTATTTATCTATATCATAACGGAAAAAGGACCAATTTGCAACAAGCAAATGTCAAAGGGGGCGTATGGGGGTGCCGTGGCAGGAAGAAACCGGAAATAATTACAGAAAAGCCTCCGGGCCTATTGCAAAATGGTTACAAAAATGTTATCATTAAGAAAATTATGTAAACACAGGAGGGACGCAATATGGAACAGAAGGAAGCCATGGTCCAGGAGAATGCCCGCAAGCTGATCGCCCAGGTGCGCCGGGTGGTCGTGGGTAAGGACCAGGTGCTGCTGTGGGTTACTGCGGCCATTTTAGCCAGGGGACACATTCTGCTGGAGGACATTCCCGGTGTGGGCAAGACCACCATGGCCCTGGCTTTTTCCAGAACCTTGGGCCTGGACTATCGCCGGGTGCAGTTTACGCCGGATGTGCTGCCCTCCGATGTGACGGGTTACAGCATCCCGGATCAGCGGACGGGGGAGCTGGTTTACCAGCCCGGTGCGGTGCTTTGCAATATGTTTTTGGCGGATGAACTGAACCGGGCCACGTCCCGGACCCAGTCTGCCCTTTTGGAGGCCATGGAGGAAGGGCAGGTGACGGTGGACGGCATCGCCCATGTGCTGCCCCAGCCTTTTGTGGTGAGTGCCACCCAGAATCCCACCGGCGCAGCGGGAACCCAGCTTCTGCCGGACAGCCAGATGGACCGCTTCATGGTCCGCCTCAGCCTGGGATATCCGGCATCGGAGGACGAGGTGAACATGGTACTCCGGCGGCAGGATTCCGACCCCATGCAATCCCTGCGGCAGATTCTCAGCAGTGCAGGGGTGGTTGCCATGCAGGAGGAAGTGGCCCGGACCTATGTTTCTGAAGAACTTGTGCGATATATCGTGGCGCTGATAGGTGCCACCCGTGACAATCAGTGGATCCTCCGGGGTGCCAGCCCCCGGGCCACCCTGGCGGTGACGGCCATGGCTAAGGCAATGGCCCGGCTCCGGGGGCGGGATTATGTGGTGCCCAAGGATGTGCAGGAAGTGTTCATCCTGACGGTGGCCCACCGGCTGCTGATGAGTGAGCAGGCCGAGGCCAAGGGCGTCACGGAACGGAAGGTGCTGTCGGACATTCTGCGGTCCGTTCATGCACCCAAACTGTAATGCTGAGCAGAAGAATCGTATATCTGGCGGCCCTTTTGGGGGCGGTGGCATTTTACTGGGCCTATCGGGAGTGGATGAGCTGGCTGATTCTGATGGCAGTGGTGTTCACGCCCTGGCTGGGTCTGCTGGTGAGCCTGCCGGCCATGCTGAGCTGCCGCATCCGGATAAAATGTGCCGTTGCAGTGCGGCAGGGGGCCGAGAGTCCCGTTTCCTGGCGGGGCTATCGTTCCCTGCCCGTGGGGGCCATTCAGGGAAAGCTGATGGCGGAAAACACCCTGACCGGTGAACGGGTACAACTGAAAAACGGAGCAATGCTGCCTGTGGAACACTGCGGCTGCCTGCGCATTCAGGTCCGGCGTGGCCTGGTTATGGACTACCTGGGGCTGTTCCGGCTGCCCATCCGCAAAGGTCCCGGCCGGGAAGTGCTGGTGCGTCCGGTGGCGGCAGAGCCTGAGAACGTGCCGGATCTGAACCGGCTGATGATGTCGCTGAAGCCCAAGGCCGGCGGCGGATACTCCGAGATCCACGAGATGCGGCTCTATCAGCCCGGTGATAACCTGCGGCAGATCCATTGGAAACTCTCTGCCAAGGTGGGGAAGCTGATGGTCCGGCAGGCTATGGAACCGGCCCAGAACCGGTGTCTTTTGACTATGGAGCTTCGGGGAGAACCCCAACTGCTGGATCAAAAGCTGGGACAGCTGCTGTGGATGAGCCGGCATCTGGCCCGGAACGGTTTGACCCATGAAATTCAATGCCTGACCGGCAGCGGTATCCTGTGCCTGCCGGTTCAGATGGAAGCGGATGCGGACCGGGCGGTGGATCAGCTGCTGCGGGCGGCCCCTGCCGGGGCGGATGCGGTGCCGGTTTGGCCCAAAGGCTTCCGGCGTTTCCATATTGGAGGTGATGACCGTGAAGCGTGAAACATGGATCAGCGTCCTGTGGGCGTTTTTGCTGAGCTTTGCGGCCATGTTTGGGGGCCTGGGATGTATGTGTTCCGGCTTCGGCCTGTGGGCGGACGTGGGAATATTGGCCCTGGGGTGCGCAGGGATTTGTCTGCTCTTTGGGCTGACGGCTCCCTGGAAGCTGAAGTGGATCCTCCCGGCCCTTCTGGGGCTGATGGGGATCCTTTGGTGGCGGGAGGAAACCCTGCGGCTGAGTCTGCTGGCCCTGCTGCACCGGATTTCCGTTGGCTATGATTTAGGCTACGGCTGGGGGGTTATCCCTTTCCCGGGAGAGCGCCTTTGGGAAACGGATCTGATTCCGGGGCTGCTGCTGGTGGGAACACCGGTGGCCTTGGCGGTGAGTTGGACCACCGTCAGGGGGCGGCTCGGCTTTTTTGGGGCCGGTGTTGCGCTGGTCCCCCTGTTTAGCTGCCTGGTTTTGACGGATACACCCCCGGATGGGGTCTATGCAGCGCTGCTTTTTGGCGCGGTGCTCCTGATTCTGCTGACGGAGGGCGTTCGCCGCCGCAGCGCAAAGCGGGGAAACCGGCTCACAGCCATGCTGGCCCTGCCGGTGGCATTGGCGGTGGCTGCGCTCTTTCTGCTGGTGCCCAAAGAGGGGTATCAGGGCCAGGAAGGGGCCCAAAAGCTGGAGGATTGGGTTCTGAGTTTCTTTCAGGAACAGCCCCAGAATCAGCCCCAGGTGCCGGTGCCATCCGGGCCGGTGATGATTCAGGGAGATCAGAAAACCAGGGTGGCCCTGCAGAGCGTGGGGAACCTGATCCAGACCAGCCGCGTGGTGATGACGGTCCGGGCCCAGGAATCGGGTCTGTTATACCTCCGGGGGACAGCGTATGACCATTACGATGGCCTGAACTGGACCACCGATTCCGGCTGGGAAAACCGGGATCTGGAATTCTCCGTCACAGGGGATGTAAAAGCCCTGGAGATTGAAACCCGGGAGGTTCATTCCGTTCGCTATTTCACCTATGGACCCTATGCCCTGCCCAATAACGTTGTGGGAGGACAGCTTCCCAATACAGGAAATGATAAAACCTATACTGTCCGTTACCGTCACCTTCGGGAGTATGATTCCTCCTGGAATACGCTGGGCGGCGGAGCGGGCATTGGACCCGAAAAGGATTTACAGCTGCCGGAGGGGACCAGGGGTCGGGCCCAGCGCCTGCTGACCCGGATTTCGGGTATGGTAGAGAACCCCCAATACGCCGGCCAGATCTATCGGAATGCGCAGGCCATCTGCCAGTGGGTCCGCAGTTCTGCCCGGTATAACCTTCGCACAGATCCCATGCCCGATGGGGAGGCGGATTTTGCCATGTGGTTCCTGGAGAAATCCGAAACAGGCTACTGCACCCATTTTGCCAGTGCGGCGGTGGTGCTGCTCCGGGCGGCAGGGATTCCTGCCCGATATGTTACGGGTTATACGGTGGAAGCCAGGGCGGGGGAAGCGGTGAATGTGACCATGAGAGAGGCCCATGCCTGGGTGGAAGTGTACATCTCCGGCGTCGGCTGGGTGGTGATGGACCCCACTCCGGGTACCAATGAAGGTATCCAGGTAACAGAGCCCACCGAAACAGAGGAACCTGATCCCACCGAAACCACCGGAGCTGAGCCTCTGCCCACAAACCCCACTGAAAGCAAACCGGTTCCTACCACTGCTCCGGAAGTCCGGCCGAAGCCTACCCAAGGGGGACCCGCCGGGGACGAGAAGCCGGGAACCGAAGACCCGGAAGCTTCCAAAGTCTTTTTAGGGCTGCTGTGGGTGCTGTTGGCGGCTGCGGTTTTGGTGCTCCAGTGGCGGCTGCGGGTGCAGCTTCGGGTCAAATGGCTTGAAACGGGGGGGCCCAACCGCCGGGCTCCTCGATATTGGCGCCACCTGGGCCTGCTGGGGAAGCTTTCCGGTACGCAGCCTCAACGGCAGCTTTATGAACTGGCCCGCAAGGCCCGGTTCAGCCAGCATACCCTCGCACCTGAGGAACTGGAGCAGCTGGCTGATGCCTGTGGCGAATACCGCAAAATGCTGCGCCGGGGCTCCTTTGGCCGGCAGCTTCTTTACAGGCTGATCTTTGCGCTGTATTGATGGCCTTTTGCATAGGCCTGTGGGATTTTTCTTGACCTTTGGGCAGAAATGATTTATCTTATACATGATCATTTTCACACAGGAGCATCCTATGCGCATTTTGTTCGATTCCAAAAAAGAAATCTTCAAATCACCCTTCGGTACTCTGATTCCCCATCAGGTTTGCAGGCTGCACATTCATATTCCCGCTTCCGTGGAAACCACCCGGGTGGTGTGCCTGCTGCAGCGGGAGGACGGCACCCCTGCCAAGGAGGTCCCCATGACCCGCTGCGATGTGTTGGGGGCATACGAGGTGTTTGGAGGCAGTTTTGCTCTGGAAGAAACGGGACTCTATTTCTACTGCTTCCGCATTTACAATCCCCATGGCAGCTTCCGGCTCTTTAAGTACGGCAGCAGCGATACCAATATGGAAGCGGGAGACCTCTGGCAGGTCAGCTGCATTCCTGAAGACTTCACCACCCCCGATTGGGCCAAAGGTGCCACCATCTATCAGGTGTTCCCGGACCGGTTCTGCAAGGTGGGGGATTGCGACCTGACGGGGAAACTGGAGCCCTACACGGTCCACAGCAACTGGTACGATGAAGTGGACTGGCGGCCCACTGCCGATGGAAAAGTTCTGAATAACGACTTTTTCGGGGGTAATTTCCGGGGAATTACGGCGAAAATGGACTATATTGCCTCCCTGGGAACCACGATTCTCTATCTGAATCCTATCAGCAAGAGCTTTTCCAGCCACCGCTATGACACCGGCGACTATAAAACCCCTGACCCCATGCTGGGCACGGAGGAAGAATTTGCCGCCATGTGCGATGCGGCCCATGCACGGGGCATCCGGGTGATTCTGGACGGCGTGTATTCCCACACCGGCTCCGACAGCCTGTATTTTAATAAGGAAGGGTCCTTTTCGGGCCTTGGTGCGTTCCAGAGTGAAGCCTCTCCTTACCGCAGCTGGTATCAGTTCTACCGGTGGCCCGGGTCCTATAAATCCTGGTGGGATTTTGAAACACTGCCCACCGTCAACAAAATGGACCCCAGCTTCATTGAATACATCATCACCGGGGAAGACAGCGTGGTGGCCCATTGGCTGCGGCTGGGAGCGGACGGCTTCCGGCTGGATGTGGCCGATGAACTGCCGGACGAATTCCTGGCCCTGCTGAAAAAGCGGATCCGTCAGCTCAAGCCCGATGCCCTTCTTCTGGGCGAGGTCTGGGAGGATGCGTCCAACAAAACCGCCTACGGCGTCCGGCGCAGGTACTTCGTGGACGGAGAGCTGGATTCCTGCATGAATTATCCTTTCCGGACGGCCATCCTCAATTTTATGCGCGGTTTCGACAGCGGTGCCGGCTTGCGGGATGCGGTGATGTCCATTGTGGAAAATTACCCCAAGTCGGAGGCCAAGCGGTCTTAGGAAGA
>JAZSLC010000074.1:0-17892 GCA_045535175.1 Faecousia sp.
TTCTCTACATGCCTTTGACCGTGGCTCTGCGGAAAACCTGCCTGCTGTGTACCAGTATACAGCCTAATAGCCAGGCCAAAGTCGGCGGTTAACTTCTGGGCGCATACCTGCTCGTTACCGGAGTTCTGCTTCTTCTGGTATTCGGGAAGCTGGCATCACGCCCCCCTTATAACAGCCAAAGCCCGGCGCGTTGAACGCGCGGTGCCTCTTTTTAGGGAAAGGTGGAAATTACTTAGCCTTCTTCTGCTTCTTCATTTCCTTGTAGGCAGCATAAGCTTCGGTCTTCTTCAGCTTGGTGGTGCCCCAGATCCACAGGGCGGTGAACGCCACAAAGAGGATACCGGTCACCAAGGAAATGGTCTTCACGTTCTTCACCAGGGGCAGCTCATGGGCAATGATCACGCTGTCGGCAGTGATGCCGTTCATGGCGGAAGAATTCACCAGAGCATACAGGTTGTGGTGGCAAGCCTCCCGCATTGCGGAAACGATTACGGGATCGTTCTCGTAGCCGGGCAGCTCATTGTTGATGTTGGGCAGCATGGCGTCATAGGTGGTGGTGCCGGCCAGAACGCCGTCCGCACCGGTGACCATGGGAGTAATGACGTTATCGGTGATGGACATACCGTTGTTGCCCCACTCCTTGCGGAGGATGTTCGTCATCAGACCCTTCAGACCGCCGGACCACACAGCACCCCAACGGGTGTAAGCGGTCATAACGCCGTTGGCGCCGCTCTCTTCGAAAGCAGCCTGGTAAGCCTTCAGGTAGATTTCACGGGCAGCCTGCTCGTTGACCCAAACGCCCAGACCGATGCGGTCCTGCTCGGAGTCATTCAGAGCGAAGTGCTTAATGACCACGTCCACGCCCTTTTCCTGGATGCCCAGGACTTCAGCGGCGCAGATCCGGCCGGCCAGGAAGCCGTCCTCGGAGTAGTACTCGAAGTTACGGCCGCCGTAAGGCATACGGTGCATATTGGAGCCGGGGCCGTACAGGCAGGAAACGTTGGCAGCCAGGCAATCGTTGCCGATGATGTTACCGACCTTGTAAAGCAGCTCGGTGTTGAAGGTAGCGGCCATCACGTCTTCGGAAGTGAAGGCAGTGGTGTCCACGCCCAGAGTGGAGCCGAACAGAGCCACGGTCAGGCCCTGAGGACCGTTTTCGTCACGGGAGCCGGGAGCCTGGACGGACTCAGCGGGCATTCTCCAGTGGAAGGAGTCGCCGATCAGAGCCACCATTTCAGTGTAGGTCAGCTGATCCAGCAGCTTCTGCCAGTCGGGATCGTTGTAGTCCTTGCCCATCAGGTCGATGAGCTTCAGGCCGTTGTCGGCGCCCAGGGTGGGCATCTGAACATCGCCGTACTCGCCGGGGTTGGACAGGTAACGGCAGCGCTGCAGGTCAGCGATCAGCATATCGGTCAGCTGCAGAACAATCTGCTCGTCGGAGGGGTAGGTGCCGGCCCAGTCGTTACGGCTCAGCCAGGTCACGTTCTGGCCCTTGGTGCCCTCGTACAGGTTGGGGTCGCCCATGGACAGCTGGTTCTCGATCTTGGTGCCGTTGGCGGAGACGGAGTAGGTCTCGGCATCAAAGGCATCCTGGGTCCACTTGTAGGTCAGCTTCTCGTTGCCCTCTGCGTCCATACGGCCGTCGGTGGAGTCCACAGTGTAGCCCTTGGCAGCCAGGATGTTGTTAACGGCGTTGTGGGCATCGGTAGCCACGGTCAGGTAGTAGTCGCCTGCATCCAGGATGTAGGTACCGGCACCGTAGGTGTCATAGGAAGCCATATCCCGTCTGTTCACCTCGATGGAAACAGTTTCGGAAGCGCCGGGCTCCAGGACACCGGTCTTGCCGAAGCCGATCAGCGCAACGGAAGCCTTTTCCACGCCGTTTTCAATGTCGTACTGGGTGTAGGGGGACTGGAAGTAAACCTGAACGGTCTCCTTGCCGGCCATGTCGCCGGTGTTCTTAACCTTCAGGGTCACCAGATACTTGTCGGTAGCGGCATCGTACTTCACCTTCATACCGCTGTACTCGAAGGTGGTGTAGCTCAGGCCATGGCCGAAGGGGAAGGCCACGTCATCGCCGTAGGCATAGTTGCCGGCGTTGCCGGTGCCCATGACGAAGTCTTCATAGCGGGTCTCGTAGTACTTGTAGCCCACGTAGATGCCTTCCTGGTAGATCAGGTAGGTCTCAGCGTAGTCGGGGATGTTCTGGCCGTCGTAACCGGCATAGGTCACGGGGACAGCATTCTTCATGGCAGGGGCGGAGAAGTTGTCGAAGCAGTAAGTATCCACCAGGGAGCCGGAGGGATTGACCTTACCAGCCAGGATGTCGGTGACAGCATTGGTGCCGTAAGCGCCCACGCCGCCGATCCACAGGCAGGCGTCCACGCTGTACTCATTGTTCTTCAGGAAGTCCACCTGCAGAGCATTGGAGGTATTGATCAGCACGATGATGGACTTAATCTTGCCTTCAGCCTTCATCAGGGCAGCGGCAGCCATCATGTCCTTCTCGTTCTGGTCCAGGGACAGGTAGTTGGTGTCGGCAGGATTGGCGCCCTTGGCATCGGAGCCTTCGCCGCCGATACGGGACAGGGTAATGATGACGGCATCACCGTAGGTGGCGATGGAGTCCTTCACGTCCTGGGTGTAGACACTCCAGGGGGCCTCACCGATGTTGAAAGAGCCCATCAGAGCGGCGGTTTCGCCGGCGCCGGACTCACGGGAGTAGGCAGCGCCTGCACCGGTGGTGTAAAAGTCCCACAGGGTGGGGTTGACGGTGAAGCCGGACTTTTCCAGGGCAACCTTCAGGTTGTCAGCCTTGGAAGCATCCACGTTACCGGAACCGGTACCGCCGTAAACCATGTTCACGGAGCTGGTGGAAAGGGTGCTGACCTTGGAACCGGGGGCCAGGGGCAGAACACCGTTGTTCATCAGCAGGGCTGCGCCTTCGGCTTCCACCTGATAGCAGATGGCAGCACCGGCAGAAAGCCGCTCTTCGTGAGAATTGAAATCTTCTGCAAAATAGATTGCGTTGGGATCCTCATTCTGGACATCCCAGAAATCGCCGCCCATGAAGGCAGCCATGGCGTTGTCAAACATTCCCAGAACCACGCCAGCGGGAACCAGGATCAGAGTCAGTACCAGGCACAGGATCGCAAAGAACTTCCAGGGCTGGACAGCCTTGCGTCTTGCCTTTTTGTAGGCCTTTTTAACGGCCTTGCGCTGCTTTTTGAGTTCGTCCATATCATTTCCTCTTTCGTCGAAAGTATATGATAAATAAGCCAACTTTTCCATTTTATGGGGTAAAAGTCCGCTTCTTCACCAATAAAATATAGCATAATTACCGAATCAAATCAATTGTGAGATTCATCTTCTCCATCTTGTACAAAATAAGTTCTGTTTTCCCAATCTTTTGTCCCAAAAAATATAGGGTTTTGCACAAAATCCAATATTTTATCTCAAGACCGTTCCAGAGCCTGCCGGAGTTTCTGAAGGGCTCTTTTTTCGATACGGGAAACGTAACTGCGACTGATCCCTGTCAGATCACTGACTTCCCGCTGCCGGTGGGGCGCATTTCCAAAGAGGCCATAGCGCAGCACAACAATCTGACGCTCCTGGTCCGTCAGCACCCGGTCCACCGCCTCCACCAGCCGCCGCAGCTCCTCCCGGTCGCTGAGCTGCTCCAAAAGGTCCGAGTCCTCCCCCACCACATCCATCAGCGACAGCGCCGCCCCATCCCCGCCGGTTTCGATGTAATCAGAAAGCGACACATCCTGTGCCGATCGCTTTTGGCTGCGAAAATACATGAGAATCTCATTTTCCACGCACCGGGCGGCGTAGGTGGCCAGCCGGGTACCTTTGGAGGCATCGAAAGTGGAAATCGCTTTAATCAGGCCGATGGTGCCGATGGAAACCAGGTCCTCCTGATCGGATTGGTTAACATAATATTTCTTAATCACATGGGCCACCAGACGCAGATTCCGCTCGATGAGCACGTTTCTGGCCTCCAGGTCCCCCTGGGCAGCCCGCTCCAGATACATCCGCTCCTCCTGAGCCGTCAGGGGTTTGGGGAAACTGCCGGTGGACAGCTGCAGCGAATACAGCAGGCTGCCCAACAACAGCCACAGCGCAGCGGTCATAGCCTCACCTCCAAAGCTACTATATGACCGCCTGTTTGTCCCCTTTCCCCAGACTTCCGGACGCAAAAGGGCGGAGCCATCACGGCCCCGCCCCTTAGATTCCCATCATGGGATCATTCTTCCGTTGTATCTTTTTTATAGTATCGGTTTACCAGGCTGATGTACCCCAACGCCTTCATCTGCTCATAGCGGAAGTTGTAGGCCGCCTTGGTGTGCTTTCCGGTGGCCAGGCAGCGGATACAGCTTTGGCTGTATGCATCAATGATTTTCAGGGAATCCGGCGTATTGATCAGCGGAAAATACCATCTAACCCAGGTCAGTTCATGTTCCACCGGATTTTCAAACAGCTTGCGGTTAAAAACCCGGATAAACGCTTTTGCCGCATCGACCCCCGTTGCACCCTTTCTTGCCTGCCAGCGTGCCAGCGCACGGGCCTTGCGGCGCATCTTGGCTTTCAGCTTTTCCACGGATACCGGCGCCACGTCGATAACCCCATCCCGATAACAGATGCCCAAGAAGGTCCACATTTCCCCCGGTGCGGTCCGGGCCTCTTTCGCCGGATTAACGCGCAAGCCCGCTTCCTTAAGAAAACGCAGGATCATCTCCACTGATTGCTCCCGCTTTGCTTCGGTCTCCCCAAAGACAATAATATCATCGGAGTACCGGGCATAGAGTACCCCCTGCTCCGCAAAATAATGGTCCATGTGAGAAAGGTACAGATTGGCCAGGAATGTGGAAATGGGGGTTCCTGCCATGATGCCCTTTTCCTCCGGGATCAGCTCCCCCCGGTCCCTCACCAAGGGATTTGTCAGCAGGGACTCCAGAAAGCGGCAGATTTCCGGCTCCGCTTCCAGTACCTCCCGCAGCAGCGGCAGCAGTCTCTCCACCGGAACAGAATTGAAATAATTGCTGATATCCACCTTATAGGACCACATCTGCCGGATGTTCGGCGTGCGAACCAGCCTTTTTACTGCATCCCGAACCCCTTTGCGGGGACGGAAGGAATACAGATTGTCCGCAAACAGATGGTCATATTTTCTTTGAAGCAGCCAGGTCAGCAGTTTAAGGATCCAATTTTCATCCTCTGCATAGGTATATACGATCCGCTTTTTGCCGGAACTCATTTTGCTGATCTCACTTTTTCCGGGAGGGCCAAAGGTTCCTCCATTTTGAACCTTCTGCGCAGCGCCAAGGTACCGTTGCTGCTGCACAAATTGTTCCAGCTCCTCCATATCCTGCTTATTCAGATGACCGCCTTTGCGCTTATATTCCAAAAACCGTTGCCAAGTCTCCGGACAGCTTAATGCATACAGCATATCCGTACCACCCCCTTACCTATGGGATCCGTTTTTTCGTAATAAGAAAAACAGAGGGAAAAATCTTAAAACCACGAAGATCGTGGTACCGGACCGTACACAAATCGGCTGCCTGCAAAGCCATTGATGATTCATGCTGGGTCCTCCACAGGCGCAAAGCGTTTCCCTCTGTTTCTCACATATTCAGTTGGGCGCTTCTTAGCCCATGGCACCGCGCACCCGGTCGATGACATAGGGGGCGTCGTTGCGGTAGTTCTCAAAGAAATGGGTACAGGCCACGCCTTCCCCACCAAAGACCTGAGCTGCCTTCTCCACCTGCCAGCGGGCGCTGCTGTCATTGCTGTCGATCAGAAACACTGCCACCGCAGGCTTCCCATCCCGGAAGAGCAAATAGCTTACCGGAATTTTCAGTGCATCATGGGCCACGTCCATAAGGATCTCATACTGGGGAAATTCGCTTCCCAGCAGCTCGGAAAAATACTGGCGCACCGTGCCCGGGTAATTGTAGGCATTTGCCACAGGATTGGGATCGCCGGTTACCATCCGGGCATTTCTCAGGACCTTTCTGGGACAGGTAACCAGATACAGATCGGCAGATTCCCCTTCCTTCGCGCAAACTTTGCTGCCATCATCATTGATCAGATACAACCGGTAAGGATGGGCATAATCCCCGTCGATGTAAATCTGATCGCCCAGACCAATACCACCTCGCAGCACCCGGCCGCAAAGATCGCCGTTGCCGCTGCCGTTGTTTTCCATAACAAACTGCTCCGGCACAAAATCAAAGCCGCTGTTGGACGGATTTGCAACTTCCCAATCGGTTACTTCGTAGATGATCTCTTCATCCGGCTTGGGAGGCACGGGCTTGGGAGGCACAGGCTTCGGATTATTCTGTTCTTCGTTCCGGATGCCCAGTTTTTCCCGCAGGCGTTCCATGGTATAGCCCAAACCGCAGGTGGAGCAGGTGGCCCCCTGCCCGCCCGGATTCACCTGCAAAGTGCCGCCGCAAAGGTCACAAGTCAGTTTCATAAGAATCCCCTTTTCTCAGTTTTGATCAAAAATGTTCACGCATTTCAAAGGCCCAGTGGGCTGTAAAGGCAGTCTGGCGCATAAACAGGAGACCGTAAACATCCCGGTCCTGCACATGGAATTTCACTTTTTCCAGTTCCACCAAACCGGCGCCGGTGGCGATCCGCACAATGATTTCATGGTCCCCTTCGGAAATGGGCACGCAGGCCTCTCCCCGGGCACCCAAAAGTGCGCACTGCTCCCCGTCCAGATAGATGCCGGCCTTGCAGGCTGCACCGGTCAGGTTAAACTTTCTCTTCAGATAAAGATGATACATCCGCCGCTGCACAGGCTTCTCCACCGGCTCCTCCACAGGCTCCGGCTTCACGGAGGCGCTGCCTCCCAGCATCTCCAACAGCCGCTCCTTAGGATATTCCAGGCCACAGGTGGCGCAGGTGGCACACTGGCCCCCCGCATTCATTAGCAGTTCACCGCCGCAAAGGTCACAAATCAGTTTCATATCCATTTCCCCTCTTAGGTATCGATTTCATAGGGTCGACCGCACCCGGGATTCGGGCAGGTAATCCGGATCCGACCCTTTGCAGCCGGGGCCCGGCACTTTGCGCCGCAGTGGGGGCAGACAATCACTTTGCCTGTGGCCGGCATGGGCTTTGGTTTGGGCTTTTGTTCCGGTTTAGGAATTGGCTTCGGCGTGGGTTTGGGGGTCGGTTTCGGCGCAGGCTTGGGAGTCGGCTTCGGCGTAGGTTTGGGTTTGGAACCCGCCGCAGGTTCGGACTCAGAACCATCCTTCGCACGTTTCTTTCTGACATAGCTACCATAAATCATCAGGCCCGACAAAATTGCCCAAGCAATAAAGAAGCCGGGACCTTGCTTGCGAATCCCATCCACTATCACCAATACCAGAAAAATGCCGATGATCACAGCAAAGGCTCCCACATCTCCCAGACAGCCGCCACCGGACGCCCCGCTTCCACCGAAGTAATTACCGCCACGGGAAGCGCCACCGCCGGAAGTGCCGCCACGGGAGCTGCCGCCACGGGAATTGCCACCGCCATTGGAAGAATCATCGTCGGTATTGTTGATGTAGCCGCTCGCAGTCCCGCCAAAAATCCGGGTATACTCGGAATAGGTATAAATCTCGTTTCCTTTAATGACCAGGATCGGCTTCACGTTCCAACCGGGATACTCCGCATAAATTTCCGTTACTCCGTCCTTTTTCTGCAGGTATCCTATGGGGTCCGGGTTTACAGAGGCATAATCGCTGCCGTATATTCTGCCATTTCTGTAGTCGATTCGTCCGCAGGGCCGACCCATCAATTTGACTTCTTCTTCCCGGGTATAGATATATCCATCATCCTTAATGTACAGGGAAGGCGCACCGCCAAAAAAACGGCTCCATTCTTTCGGGGTATATATTTCTATCATAGTGGTATGTCCTCCGCTCATCCGCAGAATCTCATTGGGTCCACACATTTACAGAAAGATTATAACAAACAGATTGTGGTATTTCAACCTTTTTCTACGGTGTACTGCTTTCCCGGTTCACCTGTTGCCGTTCAGCAGTCACTGGAGCAGTGTATTGCTCTCCCATATTTCCCGACTCCGCGGTCCGTGTTTCTGTCCTGAATCAATAGGGATTCCCCCGTTTTCACTTTTGCTTCCCTTCCGGGAAGATGATTTTGAACACGAAGAAAAAGATCACCATGGACACGGTTCCGGTGACGAAGGTCACCAGCACATTGTAAACCGCCGGAGCCACATAGACCGATGCAATGGGCATCCAGAGGTTGTTAAAGCCGTTGCAAACGAAGGAAATGAGGATCCAGGCGATCAGGTACCACAGAGCCTGGTAAAGGGGATTTCCCTTGCTTTTGAAGGTGATGTTTCGCTGCAGGGGGAAATTGATGCACTGGGCCAGGAAGGAGCCGGTTTCGTAGCTGATGAAGTAACCCAGACCGCCGCCGATCTGCACCGCTCCGGTTTCATCCCGCAGCACATTGTAGCCCAGAAGGCTCCACTGAAACCGGACCCCCAGCACTTCCAGCTCTTTCCGGGGCCACATAAACTCCGTTGCCGCCAGCTCTTTTCCCAATAATCCGGGCATGAAGGTAAAAATCAGATACTGCACCACAGTCACGCTCATGCTGAACACCAGAAAATAGAAGATCTGATACAGCCACTTGGCCAGCACCGGGTGTTTTTCCCGGAAGGGAGCCCAAAGCCCCATCCAATGTTCCTGCAATTTCAATCTGCCCGCCTCCCTGCTTCGGTGGATTCTGTTTTCATTATGACACAAAGGCCCATCTTCTGCAAGTCTTTTCCGCTACAAAATAAGGACCGCCCGGGAGGTCGGTCCCTACATTGGGAGAAAGGAGCCCATAGATCTCCAGCCCCCGCGTCATCCTGAGCGAAAGGGCGTGTAGTCGAAGGATCTTTTACGTTTCGGAAAAGAATCACGCACAAGATCCTTCGGCACGCGCCTAGTGGCGCGGCTCAGGATGACGCGGCCGGCGGGGATACAAAACCAGGGGCGTTTCGGCCCAATGTGCCTCAATTGGCCCCTACGGTGAAGCCTGGTAGGTTTCCTGTAGGGACCGACGTCCTCGGCGGGCCTCATGGGATAACGGAACGAACCGAGCGGCACAGGTACAGCGGTCAGCCCACCCAACCCGGGCACGAATTGTCCGCCGGCACTGCCGGCCACGAATTTGCTGTCGGTTATGCCGCCTCGGCCTCTGTTTTTCTTGTTTTTTCCCAAAAGAGCTTTGTCCAGACCGCTCTTGCGGACAAAGCCGCCACATAAACGATTACAAGCAGGAGTATGGAATCGGGTCGATTTTGATCCTGAAGAACGATCCAGGGCAGCGTTGCCGCGAAGGAAACGACCGCAACAACGAACTGAGGTATATACAGAATTCCATCAATCACACAATGGATGATCAAAACCGCTCTCGCCAGTATTTGTTTCTCGGCGCCATACCGCAGGACCAGATAATTGATTCCATATAGCAAAGCGCAAAGCAGCACCACCGAAATATGGAAGGATACTCCATACTCACCGGGAACGATCAATCTGATGGCGCATAAATGCGCAAAAAGATAGGCAAAGACCATATATATCGCTACGGACAAACAATTGAACAACTTTTTCATTTATTCACCTGACACCTTTCCATGATCGCTACAATTGCCCAAGGCAATGGGATTGCGCTACCCGTACCTTTTGAACATTTTAACGTGAGTTTCTGTCAATCAGTTGCATTATCGGACGTTTCTGCAATTTTTTCGACTCAAGGCAGATGAGCGTCCCCTGTCTTGTACCATTATTGCTCGTTTTTATCGCAACTTTTCGTCAGAGTTCACTCAAGCCGTCCCCTGTCTTGCTTTTCTTTCTTCTGTTATCTATCCTTTTTACGACATACAACACTACGCCTATAACAGATAACACGAACCAGGCCCAACTATCGAAATCTCCTTTCCCTGATAGGATTTTAATACATGACCACAGAAAGATAGGAATATCAAATAAGAAAAAACAAATGGCTCCAAAGCAATTCATCCCTTTATACTCCCCTTTCTCATTGCAAAACCTCCCCAATTCCTTTAATAATAATCCATCCCCCATGGATCATTTTATAAAGTCCTATGAAAGACATGAAAGACAGGGAACGGTTCTCTGTCTTTGTTCTGTTTCTACAATTTACTTCAGGCATTTTTCGACCACTCCTTTACGAATACCTGTCAATCTACTGATTTGCCGAATGGATACACCTTTATCGTGTATCATTTTTATACTTCGTTTTCGGCTCTCATTCTGACTTTTCAAGACAGAGGAGCATTCCCTGTCTTGTTGCGTCATCCTGAGCGAAAGGGCGTGTAGTCGAAGGATCTTCTACGCCTCGGAAAGGAATCACGTGCAAGATCCTTCGGCACGCGCCTGGCGGCGCGGCGCAGGTACAGCGGTCAGCCCACCCAACCCGGGCTGTCTTTTTTAGTCTGCAAAGACCCAGCCGCTTTCTTGTTTGAATGTATGAATCTGCGATTGGGACAAGTCCTCCGTATCCACCCAGAATACGGAAGCATCCTCGGCCAGTAAAACCAGGTACGATTCCCCGCCCTCAACCGAAAGGAAATACAGCTCCTGTCCGGCAGGGTTCGCATCCAGAATCACCAGGCTCTTAACTTGCTGCTTTTGAAGGTCCAGTGCCGTACAAACGGCTTTCCGCAATTCGTTATAGTCCGTCTCCGAATCCATCATCAGGAACAAATCAAAGGAAATCCGATACTTTCTCCCGGACATGGCCTCTGTATTCAGAGGTTTGCCCCAATCGTTCACCAGTTTCAGCTGATCCAGGTCTGCTGTTCCGTCCGCAAGGGAATCATAGCTGATGTCCTCATAGAAGTACACCCGGTCCGAATCCATCCTCTGGCAAATCACGTACGCCTTCTCTTGATTGCCCGTAATGACATTAACGGTTTCATACAGGAACAAAACGCGCCCGAAATCATCTCTTTGGGTAACCTTGCAGTTGAAAGACCCGCCTTTCAGATCATGGCATACAAGCCCCGGAACTGCGAAAGAGCCGCACGCAGCCAATTTCAGCTCCTCCGATTCACTCATGCAGCCGGAAAACAGCAGCACCATCACCAGAACCATAACAATCCAGCTTCTGTTTTTCACTTCTCATACCTCCCAACCTGCAAAAGTCAAACACCAACCCGCAGCTGTTCCCTTCAGTCTGCAGGGCTATCCTCCGGTTTATTATCTCGCTTTTCGGGCAAACGGGATGCGGAGAATAAAAGAAAGTCATCTATCCCAATATAGTCCCGATACGGAAAACGATAGACCTTCGCAGAAGAGTCTTTTCCCTCTAAACATTTAATGTGCAGGACCAGGCCCACAAAAAAACGTTTGCTGACAAGCTGTTCTGCGACCACATCTATATCCAGAATTGTACTCCAATCTTTCTCGAAAGGTTTCCCCAAGATAGAGTACATCGTAATGCCCGATTCATTATATGTCACCCTATCATTCCAACCCGTAAGAAAGCCATAAATGAGTACAAACAATCCCAGTCCACCAAAAAGCCATCTATCCGCCTGAGATAGCGCTGCGAAAAGCAGGAAAACTCCGCCCAGTAGAATTGCACCAATCAGATAGACAGGAGGCCTGCGAATCTGGTTTTTTGTTTTATCTGAGTTCATATTAAAGATGCTATTCTTCATATTTCTCTCCAAAAAGTCAAACACCAACCCGCAGCTGTTCCCTTCAGTCTGCAGGGCTGTCTCCCAGCTTGCGTGTCACTTTGTGCTCAAGCAGGTCTAACAGTTCTGATCCTTCCCACAGTGCCTGCCCAATAAAAAGCAGACCCAATAATACTGCTCCGAGGCTAGGAAACCATCTGTTTGTACGGGAGAGCAGACAGCAAATCTCTCCAATAATACTTGCGCTCACCGCCACCGCACCCAGAAAAATATTTAGATTTGCATGGATGTTGAGAAGAACCTTGGTAACGCCTTCACACTCTAAAACGGTTCCGCTTACCGGTATCAGTGGTATAAGTGACCCATTCCGATGTTTAGAACAATGCATCGAAAACGATGACTTTTCAAACACACCCTCCGGGAAATAGTACGCTGAAGATTTTAGTATACGCATAACCTCTTCAGCTGTTTTTTCCGTAACCACTTGCCTTTTCAGAATAATCATACGAACACCTCACATGAAAGCAGTATAAATGTACGATACTACTCCTGCCCTGCGGTATATTCACAGGCCCGGGATGGTGATGCCTTCTTCTGCCAAAAAGTCAACGATCAGCTCATAGAACACCGGATGATCCTCCACCTGGATTCCATTCACGTAAACACTTCCGTGAATATAGCTGATGACAACCTCCAATATTTTCTCGGAATTCCCAACTTCCAAGTAATAGTATACTCTGGCGTTAATGTATTCTTCCTCTTGTGTGGGCTTCAGAATGGATGGTTTCAGGCTTTTCATCAGTTCCCAGTAGGGAGCCAATTCTTCGGATTCCACAGTGATCACCAAATCACAGCATCGCACCAGGTCCTCTTTGCTCCACGGATAGCGTGTCAGGATTTGGGGGTCTACATAATAGATCGTTAATTTCAGATCCTCCGGGAGATCCCCTGCAACGATTTTGGAATACGCTTCCATAGCTTCTTCCAGTTTCGATGCATCTGAGCACCCGGCCAGGATCGCTGCCAGCAAAAACAGTGCTATGAACAGCACAGCAATGGATCGTTTCATTTTTTCATTCCTCCTGTTGATCTATATAGAGCTTACTGTTTCACCTGAATGCCGAAGAAGCCACCGGTTCTGGCAATCTGAGAACGGATGGATCCTGCCAGCTTCCTGATCCCCGTTCTCCAAAGCCACCACTGCTCTTGAAAATATAATGCCTGAATGATTTCTTCCTCCAGCAGTTCATAGTGATCTTCCGAAAAGGTTTTCGATACATACCAGCCGGTATCGCCTCTCTGCGGTACATTATGTATTGTGAAACAACCGTTTTCGTTGTAAAAACTATAGGTGTAACTCACAAACTGAAACCCAAGATACTCATCGAACTCTTGTGCCTTGAACTGCATATTGTATTCCGTCACTAAGAATCCAAGGTATTTTAACACCAGGTCCGATCTTCCAATTGATTGATTCATGCAGATCCCCCATCAGGTTTCAGATTCTTCAGAACCGGGTTCCGGCTTTTTCTTCATTTTGCAGGCCACATAGTCCGTTAATGCCCACACATTCGGCAGGAAAATCGCGGTGGAAGCCACAATCAAAAGGATGGCATCCCTCGGATTCTGCATATATGTATATGCTTCTACCATAAGAACCACAAAGGCCACCGTACACAGCAGCAAAAGGATCAAGGAACAAATACTCTTTTTCATAACCGACCTCCATTGACGAAAAGTTCTTCCTTCATAGATTCTGGCGAACACCTGACCGGCCAAAACCAAAAACGCCATCGTCAGCAGCAAGCCAAATACTCTGCGCCGTTCATCACCGGGCTCAAACCAGTAAGAAAACAACATACTCTTCATATCCATATAGAACCAATAAAGCGCCATAAGATAAAATAACGCTCTCTTTGGATATGTTTTCTGCTCACTCAAATGAACCGCCTCCTGTCCTCTTAAAGCCCGATGATGCGGCAAAAGCTGTTTTGTTCCATATCACCGACGTTATCTTCCTCAAAAGACTCGCATCCGCTGATCAAAAGCCCGCCTTCGGTGAATTCTGCCCGGCGCAGAAGGAAGGTGGTGCAGCCCTTGGGATTGAAGGCTCCCTGGGGAATGCAAGTGACAATTTCCAGTTTTTCGTTCAGGACGAAGTACTTCCCCCGCTTGGGCCCCACAAGGTACCGATCATCGGTGATGGGCCAGAGCCCGGCGTTGTAACTGCTCAGGGGAAAACGTGCGCTCAGCCCACCGGTCGCAATATCAATCATCGTAACGCACAGCCCGAAAAACAGGCAGACCACGTGATTTTTCCTGGCAACCAAGTGGTGCGCGTGCTTCAGTTTATACTGCCAGGCCAGGGCTCCGTCCTCCATGTGGAAAGCAAACAAACCCCTTCCCCAGCTTTGAATAAAGAAATACGCTCCATCCTCCGAGATACTGATTCCAAATTGCTCAAGATACGAAGGTTCCGGAAATACATGATCGCTTACATTATGTTCAAGGACCCGGCCATCCCGGAGTTCAAATGTAATTTTGCCGGAGGCACTGCTTACGGTTGCCTTCTGCGCAATGCCCCCATCATAATGCACCGTTAACCCGTCACCACTTCTCACACAGGACATATCCTTACCGTTCACCGCTTTACTCCCTTCACATTTCATTCCCCAAAGCCCCGAGGCACCCCCGAGGGTTCAAAAACTCAGAACGCAGAGTCATTCATTGTTCCTCTGTTACTCTTTATAACGAACGAAGTGGGCAAATTTGGACACCTGTTTTGAAAAAAATAAAAAATTTTTTATTTTTGTAGCAGGGTATCTTCAACTGCCCCTCCCGGGATCAGTATACAACACCAATCTTACAAGAACATTACAAATGTGGTTTTTTCTGCTTATTATTTCAAAAAAAACGGGGGCCGTCCGGCTTTTCAGCACCCGCGTTATCCTGAGTGAAGCGCAGCGAAATCGAAGGATCTTCTGCGTTTCGGTGTTTGAGAGCGAGAGTACTACGAAAAGACCCGGCAGGTTTCTTGTGGGGACATGATCGGAAAGGGCGCATAATAATAATCGAGCGGCTCAGGATGACGCGGTAATTATGCCCTTGCAGATATAGCTCAACGCAAAAAGCACACAAAGCGGGCAGGTTCGTCCCGGTTTGTGTGCTTTTTCTTTGAACAACTCGTTTATATGAGAAGGTCGCGCGCAGCACGGCCGGGGATTTTGTCTTTCGCGAAAAGAATCATCTCCGGCACCTCCTCATTTGGATATTTTTGTAACTTTATTATACGGTATTTCCCGCCCGTTGTCAAGAAATCGGTTCTCAGGGCTCCCATCCAGGCTCAGTGTATTGCACTCTGGCCCTTCGTCATCCCAAAAAGCAAAGAGGCCGCAGATGCTAAGCACCTGCGGCCGTGTTGGGTCAGTGAATACTGACAGGGGGTTTGGGCTGATTGGGGGTACGGGCACTGGTTTTGCCCTCGGGGCGGATTTCTCCCGCCAGCATCAGGGAACGCTTGGTCAGGGCCGGGCCCACCAGTTCATAGACCAGCACGCTGAACAGCACCACGTTGCGCACCAGGCTTCCGTCGGAGAGGGCCGTGGCCGTCAGGGCCATGCCCAGGGCCACGCCGGCCTGGGGCAGCAGGGTGATGCCCAGATTCTTAGTAATGGCATCGGAGCAGCGGGTCACTTTGCAGCTTCCGAAAGCACCATAATACTTACCTGCGGACCGGGCGGCAATATACAGCACACCCACAATGAGGGTCACAGGATTCATCAGAATCTGCAGATCCAGCTCCGCACCGGAAATCACGAAGAACAGAATGTTCAGGGGCACGGTCCAGCGCTCCACTCTGCCCATCAGCTCCTCTGAGAAGTCGCAGATGTTGCAGAACACGGTGCCGGTCATCATGCACACCAGCAGCAAGGAAAAACCGATGTGGACACTTCCCACCTGGAATTTCAGCATGGAAAGTCCCACCGTCAGCAGCACAAAGGCCACGGAAATGGCCATACGTTTGCTTCTGGAATGGAAAAACCGCTCCAACCGGTCCAGCAGCAGGCCCATCAGGGCGCCCAGGCCCAGGGAGAGAACTATTTCCAGAATGGGCTCCACCACCACGCCCAGGACACTGACACTGCCGTTTTCCAGGGCCGTGGCGATGCCAAAGGAGGCGGAAAAAAGCAGCAGGCCCACCGCATCATCGATGGCCACCACCAGCATCAGCAGTCTGGTGAGGGGGCCGTCGGCCTTATACTGGCGTACCACCATCAGGGTCGCCGCAGGGGCCGTGGCAGAGGCAATGGCGCCCAGTGTAATGGCGGCGGGAATGGAGATCATCTCCGGGAACAGGAAGTGCAGCACAATCAGCACCGCATCCACCACCAGGGTGGCCACCACGGCCTGTACGATACCGATGGTAATGGCCTTGGAACCCATGGATTTCAGCTGGGAAAGACGGAACTCGTTGCCGATGGCGAAGGCAATGAAGCCCAGGGCCGTCTGGGTAAGGATGCTCAGGCCCTCCACCTGTTCCAGGGAGTTAAAGCCCAGGCCGGGGACCTGCAGGGCACCCAGGCAGAAGGGGCCCATCAAAAGGCCTGCCACCAGGTAAGCGGTAACGGCAGGCAGTTTCACAAGTTTGGTAAGGCGGGACATCATCAGACCACCGATGACAGCCACCGCAAGACAGATCAGTTGCGTATGCACAAAGATACCTTCTTCTATCACGTTTTTGCCGGGCTCTGTCCTGGGCCCAACGGTGACAAATCATACCACTGCAGCATCCATTTCGCAAGAGCAATCTTTTACAAAAAACATCGGGAAATCCACCGATTTTTTGACACGCAAAACCGGTATCGCGACCTCCCCTTTCGGGCATAATCGAGGTTGGATTTCGGCGTAATTTTCTGTTGGAATCCGGCAAACTTGTGGTATAATGGGGAAAAAGCCTTCAGGAGGGTCCTATGGAAAAGATATTTGTGATGAATCTGGGCACCACCAGTTTTAAGTGTAAGCTCTACGGCTTCCAGGGGAGCGAAAGCCAGGTGCTGGCGGCCGGGGAACTGGAGTCCATCGGCGCGGCGGAAAGTGCCTGGGAGCTTACTGCCCCCGGCGGTCTGCAGCGCAGCGGCAAGACCCCCATTCCCGATCACGGGACGGCATTCAGCCATTTTCTGGGGCTTTTGGAAGAAGAAAAGCTCCTGCTGGACCTGTCGGATCTGAATGCGGTGGGCTACAAGGCCGTCCATGGCGGCCGGCTCTCCGGCACCCGGCTGGTGGATGAGGAACTGATGGCGGAAATGGAGCGGGTGATTCCCCTGGCTCCGGCCCACAACCCCATTTACCTGAATGCCATGAAGACCATCCGGGACCGGTATCCGGAGCTGATTCAGGTGGCCCGGTTTGAAACCAGCTTCCACGCCACCATCCCGGAATACCGGGTCACCTACGGCGTGCCCTATGAGTGGAAGGAAGAAGCATTGATTCGCCGCTACGGCTTCCACGGCTCCAGCCACCAGTACATCTCCCAGACCCTGGCAAAGCTGCAGCCGGGAGCCCGGAAGATCGTAAACTGCCACTTGGGCGGCTCCTCTTCCATCTGCGCCATTCTGGACGGCCGGAGCATCGCCACTTCCATGGGCGCCACCCTGCAGTCGGGCCTGTTCAACAACAACCGGGTGGGCGATTTTGAGCCCTTTGCCCTCACTGCCATTATGGACCGCTACGGCTACACCCTGGAAGAAACCCTGGGCATCCTCTCCACCGGCTCCGGTCTGCTGGGACTCAGCGGTGTCAGCAACGACCTGCGGCTGGTAATTCAGGCTGCCCGGGAGGGCAACCGCCAGGCCGCTCTGGCAGTGGACACCCTTGCGGACAACATCCTGGGCTACATCGGAATGTACGCCGCCTACCTGAACGGTTTGGATGCCCTGGTCTTTACCGGCGGCATCGGTCTGGGCAGCGATCTGCTGCGCAAAAAGGTCTGCAGTGGCCTGGGCTATCTGGGGCTTTCTCTGGACGATGCCAAAAATCAGGGCCGGGGTGACGGCTGCATCAGCACCGAGGACAGCCGGGTCACCGTCTGGCGGCTGAAAACCGATGAAGAGTCGGTGGTGGCTGCCTGCGTCCGGGAATTCCTGGGGTCCCGCAATGGATAAATGGTTCGTAACGATCGTCAAGGGCACCGGCGGTTGGCCGGG
>JAZSLC010000205.1:0-22965 GCA_045535175.1 Faecousia sp.
CAATATAATCTGCAATCTGGGCCAGGGACATCTTCTTAGCGGCAACTTCCTCACCGATCAGGCAGATGTTGGGCTGGGTTTCCAGGGCGCATTCCAGGGCAACGTGGGAAGCGGAACGGCCCATAACCTTGATGAAGTGCCAGTATTTTTTGGCGGAGTTGGCGTCGCGCTCGATGTTGCCGATGAGCTCGCTGTAGGTCTTGGTGGCGGTGTCGAAGCCGAAGGAGCACTCGATGTCCTCGTTCTTCAGGTCGCCGTCGATGGTCTTGGGGCAGCCGATAACCTGCACACCGGTCTTGTGGGCGGCAAAGTACTCCGCCAGAACGGCGGCGTTGGTGTTGGAATCGTCGCCGCCAATGATGACGATGGCGGTGATGCCGTGCTTCTTGCAGACCTCTGCGGCCACGGCAAACTGGTCTTCGCTTTCCAGCTTGGTTCTGCCGGAACCGATGATGTCAAAGCCGCCGGTATTGCGGAACTGGTTGATGTAGGCATCATCGAAAATCAGGTAGTTGTCCTCCAGCAGACCGCTGTGGCCGCCCTTGAAGCCGTAGAGTTCATTTTCGGGGTTGGTGGCCTTCAGGGCATCGTACAGGCCGCAGACTACGTTGTGGCCGCCGGGGGCCTGACCGCCGGACAGGATCACGCCTACCACCTGCTTCTTGGCTTCGGAGGTATTCCGGCCAATCTGGAAGATGATTTCGTTCTTGCCGTAAGTATTGGGGAACAGGGCACGGATCTTTTCCTGGTCCGCCACACTCTCGGTGGGGTTGCCGTTGGCAACGGAGATTTCGGAAATGCCGTTTCTCAGCATACCGGGGAGCTTGGGTTCATACTGATATCTTGCAAGCTGCAGAGGGGAAATACTCATAGTGGTACACTCCTTAACTGTATTGTGTCTGGGGTCATTATACGTCATTTCTCCCCAAAGGTAAATAGGTATTTCCCATAATTTTATAGGTCCGATGCCCCTGTTTTTTAACAAAACCGCCGTCTAAAAAAGGATTGCAAAGGGAAAAGTGCCATGCTATAATGTATTTGTCAAAAAACGGGCCTGACAGGCCCTCAAAGAAAGGACTATTATTATGGCTCTTGTTACTACTACCGAGATGTTTAAGAAGGCCTACGACGGCGGCTACGCCATCGGCGCTTTCAACGTCAACAACATGGAAATCGTTCAGGCCATCACCGAGGCCTGCCGCGAGGAGAATGCTCCTGTGATCCTGCAGGTCTCCAAGGGTGCCCGTGCCTACGCCAACCACACCTACCTGGTAAAGCTGGTGGAAGCTGCCGTTCTGGAGTGCCCCGAGATCCCCGTGGCTCTGCACGTGGACCATGGCGACAGCTTTGAAACCTGCAAGTCCTGCATCGACGGCGGCTTCACCTCCGTTATGATCGACGCTTCCTCCCACTCCTTCGAGGAGAACATCGCCATCACCCGTAAGGTGGTTGAGTACGCTCACGACCACGGTGTTGTGGTGGAAGCCGAGCTGGGCTCCCTGGCCGGCATCGAGGACGAGGTCAACGTTTCCGCCGAGGCTGCTTCCTACACCCGTCCCGAAGAAGTGGAAGAATTCGTTTCCCGCACCGGCTGTGACTCCCTGGCCATCGCCATCGGCACCAGCCACGGCGCTTACAAGTTCACTCCCGAGCAGTGCACCCGCAACGAGCAGGGCATCCTGGTTCCCCCTCCCCTGCGCTTTGACGTGCTGGAAGAAGTGACCCGCCGCCTGCCCGGCTTCCCCATCGTGCTGCACGGCTCCTCCTCCGTCCCCCAGGACTACGTTGCCATGGTCAACGCCAACGGCGGCAAGATGCCCAACGCCATCGGCGTACCCGAAGAGCAGCTGCGCAAGGCCGCTCAGCTGTCCGTGTGCAAGATCAACATCGACTCCGACCTGCGTCTTGCCATGACCGGCACCATCCGGAAGTTCTTCAACGACCAGCCCTCCAAGTTTGACCCCCGCGAGTACCTGAAGCCCGCCCGTGCCAACATCAAGGAACTGGTTCGCCACAAGCTGATCCATGTTCTGGGCTGCGCCGGCAAGGCCTGATCCCCATACCACACAAAACTCCCGCCAACCGGCGGGAGTTTCTTTTTTGCAGGCATCCGGCGGTCCCTTTAAGTTCTCTTTAAGATTCCCCCCACGCACTTGACTTTTCCCGGGATTAGGCGTAGAATAGTCCCAATCTTTTCCAATCGAGGCGATTATCCATGTCCAATTTGCTATACAACTGGCTGATCGGCGAAATGGGCACCCCAGGCGAGTACCAATACCGTTCCATCCACCTGTATTCCACCCTTGCCGTTGGCCTTGCTGCCGCGGTTTTCTTTTATCTGGCCTTCCGGCTCCGGAAGGATCCGCGCCACAGCCGGTATCTGCTGGTGTCGGTGTCGGTGTTTCATCTGGCCTTTGAGATTTTCTGGCGCATTATCTACCTGTTTGTCAAGAAAGCTTCCCTTCTCAGCTGGTGGCCTGTATACCCCTGCAACCTGGGTGGCCTGCTGCTGCCCGTCATTGCCCTGACCAATTGGAAACGGGGAAAGCAGATGTTCTATCTGTTCGGTTTCGTGGGGTCCATCCTGACCTTTGCCCTGCCGGAGGGAATCTTCTGCCGGGATGTGCTGGTATTTCCCATTCTCAAAAGCATCCTGCAGCACACGGGGCTGCTTCTGATTCCCGTTCTGGAGCTGATCGGCGGCACCTACCGGCCCACCCTGGGGGATATGGGCTGGGTCACCGCCGGATGCACCGTCCACCTGGTAAACTGCGAGGTGATCGACCGGCTTCTGGGCTTTACCGGGGACTATATGTTCTTCCGCAGCGGACTGCCCTTCGTGATTCCGGGGGTTCCTCAAAATGTCACCCTTTCGGTATTTGCCCTGGCGGTGCTGAGTCTGCTGAGCTTCCTGTGTGACCCCAAGAGGTCCCGGTCCTTCCTCCATGGGCTCAGGCACAAGCAGCAGGCCCTTTCCCCGTAAGACGCAAAAAGACGCGCATCTGCGCGTCTTTTTTCATGGGCAAACCACCCGGATCCGTTGGATGCCATAGTAGCGAAAAGCCTCCAGGGCTTCTCCGGTAATCTGCTGGCCGCAGATCACGATGGGCACCGCCGGGGGACAGCCCACGGAAGGCGCCGCCAAAACACGGCCCAGGGCCTCCCCGGCTGCCACCTCTTCCGAGGGCGCCAGCATGGCCTCCCTGTGAGAAAGCACCTGGGCACCCGCTGCAATTACAGGGCGCTTCCCGGGTACGTTCTTCCCGGGCTTTATGGCAGTCAGCGCCTCAACCAGCCGCTCCAGCCCCTCCTCCCCCGTTTCCGGGGTAACCATCAGCACCAGATCATCCGGGTCGGCAAACTCACATTCGATTCCCGCTTCCCCAAGAAGCCGGGCAAGCTCCGTTCCCGGATGGCCGTAATCCCGGGCAGAAAGGGTGATCTTCATGGGTTCCTGCCCCCGGAGGGAAAAGCCAGCCCGGATCAGGCGTTCTTTTGCCCCTTCCACTTTGGGCAAAAAGTTCGCTAAACGATCCTTATATCCCTCCAAATACCCATTTGCCAGGTCCAGAGATTGCAAAATCAGATACGACGGGCTGGTGGACCCAAACAGGGCCAGCCCCTGGCGTACCAACGACGCCTCCCAGCCCTCAGAAGTGTGCAGATAGGCACCCCCCGTCAGCACCGGCAGGGTCTTGTGGGCAGAATCGCAGCAAAGATCCGCCCCCAGATCCATGGGATGCGCTGACCGGGGCAAAAACCGCAGGTACGCCCCGTGGGCGTTATCCACCAGCAGCAGCGCCCCATGCTTCCGGCACACCGCCGAAAGGGCCCCGATATCCGCCATATTTCCCAGGTAATCGGGGCTGGTGATGTAGACGGCTGTGGGCTTTTCCGGCCCCATGAAGGCCTTTTCCAGGTCCTCAGGCCCCACAGTACAGCTGAGATGCCCCTCTCCGGCCCGGGGCATCAGCCACAAAACCTCCGCATCCAGCAGCGCCAGGGCGCTGAGGAAGGTCCTGTGGGCATTCCGGCCTGCGGCAATCAGAGGCCGCCTGCCCTGGGCCTTGGCACGTACCAAAGCCAAATACACCATGGCCCGGATACACTGGCTGGACCCCTCCACGCTGTAATAGGTGGGGCAGCCAAAAAGCTCCGATGCGTTTCCCTCGCTCTGCCGGATCACGCCGGCAGCTTCATAAAGGCTGTCGGCCCCCTGAATTTCCGTAATGTCCAGACCTTCCACTCCCAGAGGTCCCCGGCCCTTATGCCCCGGCATATGCAGCCGCAGGGTGCCGCTGTCGCCATAACGGCGGACAAAGTCCGCAATGGGGGTCTTCATCGGTTGTCGCCCAGGGCCCGGGCAATGGCCACCATAATGGCGCATTCCATCCGCTTGCGGAACAGCTTGCAGCCCGGCTCATAGACGCCGGTGACGGACCCGGTGGCGTGGTAGGCATTGGCCGCACAGCCGCCGGAGCAGTACAGCCGGGCCCAGCAATCATGGCACTCCGGATGGGCATAGACGTTGCAGGCGGCAAACTGGGCCTGGGTTTCGGTATTGGTAACACCATCCCAGATGTTGCCCAGCTTGAACTTCTCGTCACCCACAAACTGGTGGCAGGGATACAGGTCACCCCAGGGGGTCACCGCCATGTACTCGGTTCCGCTGCCGCAGCCGGAGATCCGCTTGTAAATGCAGGGACCGCCGGTGAGGTCGATCATGTAGTGGTAGAAGGTGAAGGGTCTCCCCTCCCGGTCCCGCTGAAGCATCAGCTCCGCCAGCTTTTCATACTGGTCCATGACCACTTCCAGGTCCTGCTCTGTCAGTTCAGAGGGGTCACCGGGGGCGCAGACCACCGGCTCCATGCTCAGCTCCGTAAAGCCCAGGTCCAGCATGGTCTTGATATCCTCCAAAAAGTCCGGGTTGGCGTGGGTAAAGGTGCCCCGCATATAGTAGTTTTTCCCCTGACGGGCCTCCACGAACCGCTGGAACTTGGGCACGATCCGCTCCCAGCTGCCCTTGCCGGCATAGTCCACCCGGAACCGGTCGTGGATTTCCTTCCGGCCGTCCAGGCTCAGTACCACATTGGCGCATTCCCGGTTGGCAAATTCAATGACGTCCTCATCCACCAGCACGCCGTTGGTGGTGAGGGTAAAGCGGAAGTTCTTGCCCTTCTCCTGCTCGATGCTCCGGGCATAGGCCACCAGGTCCTTCACCACCTGGAAGTTCATCAGAGGCTCACCGCCGAAGAAGTCCACTTCCAGATTCCGGCGGTTCCCGGAATGCTCCACCAGGAAGTCCAGGGCCTGCTTGCCCACTTCGAAGGACATAACAGCCCGTTCGCCGTTGTACTTACCCTGGCTGGCGAAGCAGTAGGAGCAGTTCAGGTTGCAGGTGTGGGCAATATGCAGGCACAGGGCCTTCACCACACCGGCGGTTTTCTGCTTCAGCTGACCGGCCATGGGCTTGAAGGTATCGGGAGCAAAGAGCTTCCCGGCTTCCTTCAGCTGCACCACCTGGTCGTAGCACTCCTGAATATCGGCAGGGGTAATATCCGCCCGGCCGGCGAATTTCTCTTCCATGGCAGCCAGAATCTGCTCCCGGCTGCAGCTTTCAAAAAGGGCGATGATCTCATAGGCCACCTCGTCCACCACATGGACGCCGCCGGAGCAAACGTCCAGCACAATGTTGTAGCCCCCCAGTTTATATTGATGAATCATAGTCTTTCTCCTTCACAAAAAAATGCCGCCGGAGCTCGGCGGCATTTTGTATGGGTGCAATTACTTCTTGCTCTCGCACTGCTGATTGGCGATACCGCAGCTGGTCTTGCAGGCGGACTGGCAGGAAGTCTGGCATTCGCCGCAACCGCCATTCTTCGCGCTCTCACACAGATTGCGGGTCTCGATGGTCTTGATGTGTTCCATAACAATACCTCCATACAAAAATCCTAATAGAAATGTTATCATATTCCGGCCCCAAAGTCAACAATTCCTTGGGCCTTTCCGGGGATTTTTTTATTTCATTTCTCATTGATTGACAGACTGACCCGATCCTTCATGGAGCGGTTTTTTATTCTTTCAGCAACTGCTCAAAGCAGCCCAGGACCTTGGCAAATTCCTCGGGGGCGTAGTCATAGTGGCCGGACCCGGCCATGACCCGGTGGATGACGTTTTCCTTCCCCGTCAGGTATTTCCCGGTGGAGCTTCGCACCATCTCGTCATGCTCTCCCTGGAACACACAGCACTTCACAGGCATCCGGTCAAAAACCGCCCGGCTTTCCCTGCAAAGGATCAGCAGTTCCAAAAACCGGGGAATCCAGCCCAGATACTTCCACAGCCATGGCTCCGCCTTCACGCCGGCGCAGCGCATCAATGCCCGCTCCGCCCCCACATGGTCCCGAAGCTTCCCGAAGCAAAACCGCATACTCCGGCCCACCATCTCCGGCGCCAGCCGGACCCGCAGGGGCACATTCATAAGCAGCAGCCCCGCAACCCGGGGATAGCGCTCCGCCAGCCCCGCCGTCAGCAGGGTTCCCATGGAGTGGCCCACCAGAATGATCCGCTCATGGTCTTTGCTCAGGTCCCGGACCCACCGCTCCACCTGCTCTTTCCAGGCAGCCATGGAGCTGCGGGAAAAGTCCCTGACGGTCCCCCCGTGGCCCTCCAGGCAAATCACCGCCAGGCTCATGTCCCTGGGGACCAGGGGCACAAAATCGTCAAAATGCCGGGGTGTTCCCGCGATGCCATGAACCATCAGCACCGCAGTCCGGGCCCCCCGGACGATCCGGATAATCTCTCTGTGATCCAAGTCCCCACCCCCTTTTCTTTTATCATACCACCGCCGCCTGCAATTTGCAACCAAAAAGCGCCCCGGGAATCCGGAGCGCCTTTGATCTTAGGAAAGCAGCAGCTTGTCGTCTGCCTCGTCGGAGCCACTGGCCCGGCTGAAAAGGCCCAGCAGCTGTTCCACCGTCAGGTTCTTCTTTTCCTCGCCGGACACATCCACCACGATGCGGCCGTCATACATCATAATCAGCCGGTCGCCGTAGGCGATGGCATCACGCATATTGTGGGTGATCATCAGGGTGGTCAGATCATCCCGATCCACGATCCGCTGGGTGGTTTCCAGCACCTTGGCAGCGGTTTTGGGGTCCAGAGCAGCGGTATGCTCGTCCAGCAGCAGCAGCTTGGGTCTGCGCAGGGTGGCCATCAGCAATGTCAGGGCCTGACGCTGACCACCGGAAAGGAGCCCCACCTTGGAGGTCATCCGGTCTTCCAGGCCCAGGCCCAGAATCTCCAGCTGCTCCCGGTATTCTTTCCGCTCAGCGGCGGTAATGCCCACCCGCAGGGAGCGGGGCTTGCCACGGCGGGCTGCCAGAGCCAGATTTTCCTCGATCTGCATGGTACCGGCGGTACCCATCATGGGGTCCTGGAACACCCGGCCGATAAACTTGGCCCGCTTGTATTCGGGAAGCTCCGTCACATCCACGCCGTCAATCAGGATCTTACCGGAGTCCACCCCAAAGACACCTGCCACGCTGTTGAGCAGGGTACTCTTGCCGGCGCCATTGCCGCCGATGACACTCACAAACTCACCGGGCTTCAGGTGCAGGGAAACCCCGTTCAGGGCCCGCTTTTCGTTGATGGTTCCGGCGTTGAAGGTCTTAAAAAGATCAATGATTTCCAGCATTATGGAGCCCTCTCTTTCCGGAATGATGGGTCAGCTTGCCCTTCAGGGCAGGGACGGACAGGAACAGGGCCACCACCAGCGCCGTCAGCAGCTTCAGGTCGGTAGCTTCCAGACCCAGCCGCAGCACCAGGGTAATGACCATGTAATAAATAATGGCACCGATAACGGAAGCCGTCAGCTTCAGGGCAAAGTTGATAAACACCTTACTGAACAGCACTTCGCCGATGATCACCGCAGCCAGACCGATGACAATGGCACCGCGGCCCATATCCACCGTTGCGCTGCCCTGATACTGGGCAATCAGCGCGCCGGAGAGGGCCACCATGCCGTTGGAAATCACCAAAGCCAGCACCTTGGCAAAATTGGTATTGATGCCCTGTGCCCGGGCCATATTCTGATTGGCACCGGTGGCACGCATGGCGCAGCCCATTTCGGTACCGAAGAACCAGTAGAGAATACCGATCACCGCAGCAACCGCAATCACAAGCAGAATCAGCGGATTCTCCAGGCTCAGGTCCCGGACAAAACGGGAGCTGAGCAGCAGCTCCTGACGGTCCACACTGAGGGCCAGGGTGGCCTTGGTGCTGGAGTTGGAGCCAATGGCCATAATCCTCAGATTGATGGAATACAGGGCCAGCTGAGTCAGAATTCCAGACAGAATGGCGGGGATTTTGCACACGGTGTGCAGCAAGCCCGTCACCAGGCCTGCCAGCATACCTGCCAGCACTGCCAGCAGCACCGCCACCCAGGGGTTGATCCCCAGGGTAATGCCGATGGCGCACACGGCACCGCCTGTGGCCAGAGAGCCGTCCACCGTCAGGTCCGCAATATCCAGAATCCGGTATGTTAGATATACACCAATGGCCATAATGCCCCACACCAGGCCCTGACCCAGGGCGCCTGGGAGTGAGTTGACAAAGGCGATCAGTTCACGCATAGGAAATCCTCCCGGTATGTTATGTTTCTGCGCCCATTGCTCCGATCAGACGCAGGCTCGGAGAATTACTCACCGATGGGGCTGTAGCCTGCGGGAGGCGTAATGCCCAGCTGCTGGCAGATTTCCGGGTTATACATCTTCACCACATTGGGAGCAGCCTGAACGGCCATAGTAGAAATGTCAGCCTCGCCCTTCAGGATCTTGGCGGCCATCTGGCCGGTGATCTTGCCCAGTTCGTAGTAGTCAATGCTGAGGGATGCCACGCCGCAGGCAGCGCAGGTGTTGGACTCGCCGGCAACCACAGGCACCTTGGCAGGGATCACCACGTTGGCAATGGTCTCCGGATAAGTGGCAGCCACATTGTCGGTGGGAACGTAAATCACATCGGAGCCGTCACAGGCGGTCTGGGTAACGGCAGCCAGATCGTTGGCATCGTTAAAGGGGAAGAACTTGGTCTCATAGCCCAGTTTTTCCAGTTCGGCCTTCACCACTTCCACCTGGTAGACGGAGTTGGGCTCAGCAGAGCAGTACAGCAGGCCCACCACCTTGGCATCGGGGAACAGTTCCTTGATGACGGCAGCCTGCTGGTCCAGAGGAGCCAGATCGGTGGTGCCGGAAACGTTGCCGCCCACAGTGCCGGTCCAGTTCTCAATAGACAGGGCGGTGGCATAGTCGGTAATGGAAGTGCCCAGAACAGGGATGGTGGAGGTTGCGGAAGCGGCAGCCGTCAGAGGATGCGTAGCATTGGCCAGAATCATGTCCACATTTTCCGCCACAAAACCATCCATAATGGTGCCGCAGTTGGTAAACTCGCCGCCGGCATCCTGCTCCTTAAAGGTCAGGTTGTCTGCGCCCAGCTCGGCAATCAGCGCATCCTTAAAGCCCTGGGTTGCCTGATCCAGCGCAGGGTGCTTCATCAGCTGGCAAACGCCGATTACATACTTTCCGTCATTGCCCGCCTCACAGGCAGCAAAGGACAGGATCATCAGCATCACACATACGACAGCAAGTAACTTTTTCATAACCATTCTCCTTTTTATTCCCCTTCGGGTATTGGATTTTTCTATGATACCACCGTTAATTATACATTGTCAACGGATAATTATTAAAAAACCTGCACAGAATCCACGTTATCACGCAGTCCATTTCCGTTAATTCTTCCAAAATCCATAACTTTTTATCACTTTTCCCTTAAAACCCCAACAATTCTTCATACAAAAAACGGAACGTTTTCACGTTCCGTTTCGTTTATGCATGATTTTTATGCTTTTTCCCGGGGGAGTTCCGTCTTTTTGCCATAGGTAAAGCCCCGGCCCCAGACCTCCGTCACCTGGCTGACGATCATAAAGCAGCTGGGATCAATGTCCCTGGCAAGCCGCTCGATCTTGGGCAGCTCATGGTTGGAAACAACACTCAGCACAATTTCCGTTTCTTTTTGGGAATAACCGCCTGCGCCATGGAGCAGCGTCACACCCCGGTCCACCCGGGACAAAATGGCGTCCCGGATTTCCTTGGACCGCTCGGAAATGATCTTCACCTCGGTCTTGCTGGTACCCAGCAGCATCACCTTGTTGAGGGTCACGGAAATGGTAATCAGCAGCAAAATGCCGTAAAGCAGGTCCTCCAGAGGGTGATACATCATCTGGGCCATCATAATGATCAGATCAAAGGCCCACAATGTGGCAGACACCGGAATCCGGAAATACTTTTTGATAATCAGCGGTGGAATGTCCATACCGCCGGTGGATGCCCCGCCCCGCAGCACCAGTCCCAGGGACAGGCCCAGGCCAAGTCCGCTGAACAGGGTATTGAGGAGCATCTGCTCGGTAATGATCACATCCCCCAGGAGCCGGTTCAGCAGTTCCAGCAGCACAGGATAGAGAATGGAGCTGAGAATGGTGGTCATGGCAAATTTACGGCCCAGCACCAGCCAGCCCACCCCCAGCATCACCAGGTTGAAGCAGAAAATAAACGTGGTCATGGGAATGTCCAGCAAATGCTCCATCACCAATGCAATACCGTTGGTTCCGCAGCTGATCAGGTTTGCCGGGACCAAAAACAGCTTCACCGTCAGGGCATAAATCACATTGCCCACCAGCACCAGCAGCAGCGTGGTAATCCTGTTCTTCAGACTGTCTTTTTTCATCCAATCACACTCCCGTGCTCAAAAAAACGCCTGCCGGTTTTCCCTGACAGACGCGGTTCGAACCTTCTTTCAATTTCTGATATATTATAGCCCAAGGGATTCTCCCCGTCAATGTGTGAAAATCTCTAATTTTTCCGGCATTTTCCTGGGATTAACCCTTGTATTTTAGATATTTCTCCCATAGCGCAAACCGGCCCGCCGCCATGGGCAGCAGACCGGTTCTTTTCATTCCGCCGCAAGGCGTTTGCAGGCCTGGGCCAGAGCTCCCAGGGTACTGCAGGAAACCATGGGGCACAGAGCCGACATGGTCTGCACGCTGCGCAGGTACTTCCACTTGTTCTCCGGGATGGGGTTGAGCCAGATCACCCGGCCCGCCAGCTGCTTGGCCTGCCGGACCGCATCCACCGCCCGGGGCTGATCGATGGTCTTGGTATCCGAAAGAATCAGCAACGTGGTGGACTGGTTCAAAGCCGGGGGATTCATGGCGCAGAGCTTCTGCAGCGCCGTACCCAGGTCCGTTCCCCGGCCGTAAATGCCCGATTGTCGCACATAGCCCCGAAAATGGTCCATATCCTGCAAACTGAAAGCATCGGCCTCCACCATCTCCTCGGAAAAGAGGAAGGTCCGGGAGCTGTCCGCCACCTGGTTCAGGGATTGGATGAACCGCAGGGCAAACTCCGAAAACTGCATCATGGACCCGGACACGTCGCACAGCAGCACCAGATGCTTCCGCCGCCGGGGCTTTTTCCTGTATTTCAGCCGGTAGAAGCTGCCGCCGGTTTCCAGTCCCTTCCGGATGGTCCGGCGAAAATCCAGTTTTCCCGAATGGCCGCCGGCTCTGCGCCGGGCCGACAGTTCCCCGTTGATCCGCTGGGCCACCTCCCGGATGATGGAAATGGCCTTGGGGATCTCGGTTTCCTTAAACTCGGAAATATCCCGGTACATAAGCCCCATCTCCGGGTCCACCGCCTCCACCCCCACACCGGCATCCTCCATCCGCATCTGCTGCTCCAGAATGGCCTTCGCGAAGACCGAATGGATGAAATTGCCGTAGAGGCTGGGGTTATTCCGGACACTTTCCCGGTATTTTTCGGCAAACCGCCGGAGCCGTTCCCGCTCCGCTTCTTCCATGGCCGCATAGGCGAGCCGCTGCTCCTCCGTCAGCTCCATGGGGACCCGTTCCAGTTCCCGGTCCGCCTGACGGCGCATCTCTTCCAGCTCCCGCTGCTCTTTGGCCTGCTGCCGGGCCTGGGCCTTCATGGCCTCTTCCGAAAGAAAGAATCCATCAAACACCCGGTCAAAGGTCAGCTGCTCCTCCCGGGTTTTGGCAAAGACGGTCCGCAGGGCCGTCTTAACCAGCGCCCGGTCTGCCATCCCCAGTTCCGTCAGAATCCGGGCCCCGTCGGCGGTTTCCTGGGGACTTACCGCGAAGCCCTCCAGCCGCAGCATCCGGGAAAAAGCAGAGAGCTTCTCCAGATATACCTGGGGCTCAACCATGGTGATGCCCACAGCCGTGATCGTGTCCACAGCCGCAGCCTCCATCGCTGCCCGCTTCCGTCAGGGCACCCAGGTCTTCGTTGTTCTTCAGCAAAAAGCCCGCCGTCCGCCGCAGGGCATCGGGGGTCAGTTCCCGGATGCCCAGGGCATCCAGGGCCGCAGCCCAGTCCAGGGTTTCCGCAATGGAAGGCTTTTTGAGCACCGTTTCATTGGCCCGGAGTTTATGCACCGCCAGCGCCACCTGGGCCGCCAGCCGGTCATCCACATGGGGCAGCTTTTTGCGGATAATGGAAAGTTCCTTCTCCAGATCCGGGTAGTCGATGTAGAGGTAAGCACACCGCCGCCGCAGAGCCTCAGAAAGGGGCCGGGTCCGGTTGGAGGTCAGCACCACAAAAGGCACGGTTCTGGCCCGGACGGTGCCCACCTCGGGGATGGTCACCTGCATTTCCGACAGCAGTTCCAGCAAAAAGGCCTCAAATTCCTCGTCGGCCTTGTCGATCTCGTCGATCAGCAGCACCACCGGCTTTTCGCTGCGGATGGATTTCAGCAGTGGCCGTTCCAGCAGGTACTCGTCAGAAAAAAGGGACCGGGTCAGGGCATCCTTATCCTGGGTGTTCATGTTCACCTGAATGCTGAGAAGCTGCTTTTGGTAGTTCCACTCGTAAAGGGCCTTGCTTTCATCCAGGCCTTCGTAACACTGCAGCCGCACCAGATCCCGATCCAGCACCGCAGCCATCACCTTGGCAATCTCGGTCTTGCCCACGCCGGCAGCGCCCTCAATCAGCAGCGGCCGCCCCAGCTGCAGGGCAACAAAGAGCACGGTAGCCATGTCCTCGTCATAGACGTAGCCGTTTTCGTCCATTTTTCGTTTCATCAGTTCCAAATCCATGGGAGATCCCTCCTTTGTTTTCTATATTATAGCAGATTTCCCCTCCGGATTCAATCCATGGAGCCTCAAGGACCGTGACTTTGTCACGGTCCTTGAGGTGAAAAAATGCAGGGGGTGATGTGGTCATCGCCCCCTGCAAAATACAATCGAGTACCCCTTATCGCTTCGTGCCCTTGGCACCCTTGGTGCCCAGGTTGGCACTTTCCAGCACGCCGATGTCGAAGGAGAAGCTCAGTTCCTCTTCTTCTCTGGCCCGCTTCAGTGCCAGTTTGATCATCCGGTCCAGCATCTGCTTGTAGCTGACCCCCAGAGGCTCCCACAAATAGAAGGACAGGGAGCCGGGAATGGTGTTGATCTCGTTCAGATACACCGCTCCGGTGCTTTCATCAATCATAAAGTCGATTCTGGAAACGCCGCAGCAGCCCAGGGCCTGGAAGCCCTTGACGGCCATGGTGCGGATGGTCTCCCGGAGTTCAGGGGTCAGGTCCGCAGGGATCTTCCGGGCCAAGCTGGCCATACCCTGGCTGTCCTGCTTGGCACCCTGCTTGCTGCCCTTGCCGCCGGACATATACTTATCCTGATAGCTGAGGATCTCACCGGCATTGAGGGGCTCTTCACACTCGGAAGCCTCGGCCTCATGGACATCTCCCAGCACCGAGCAGTTGATCTCCCGCAGGGCGGTGATACCCCGCTCCACCAGCACCTTGGGCGCATAGCGGAAGGCTTCATCCAGGGCTTTCAGCAGCTTTGCCCGGTTGGAGGCCATGCTGATGCCCACGCTGGATCCCAGATTCACAGGCTTGACAATGACAGGGTATGTAAACTGCTCCTCGATTTCGGAAACCAGGGCCTCCTCGTCGGCATAGAACTGGCTTCTCATAAAGCAGCGGCAATCCAGCACGTGGATTCCGGCCCCCCGGAACACCAGCTTCATCACATATTTATCCATGCCCACCGCAGAGGACAGCACATCGCAGCCGGTAAAAGGGACCCCCAGGGTCTTCAGGAAGCCCTGCAGGGCGCCGTCTTCCACGTTGGTGCCGTGAACAATGGGCATGGCCACATCGATGGTCTTGATGTGCTTTTTGTATCCGAAAGTCATGGGATAGGGCACCAGCACGCATCGGCCCTCCTGATTGGTCATCAGCACCTGGCGGCACTGCTTCAGCATGGCGGCGATGTTCCGGAAGGATTCGATCTTCGTCAGGCACTCGCCGGTATAAAACTTGCCGTCTTTTGTAATGTACACGGGCACCAGATCGTACTTTTCCCGATCCAGATGGCCCATGGCCTGGACGGCGGAGATCACGGAAATCTCATGCTCCACGCTCTTGCCGCCGAACAGCACTGCAACAGTAATTTTCATAACACACACTCCTTAGAAGTTGTCGGGCAGATCGTTTTCCAGCAGGATGACTTTCTCCCGGCCCATAGGGCTGACCCCGTAGGCTTTTTCCAAACCATCTGCCAGGGCATCCGCCACATAAATCTTCTCCGGGGGATAACCGGCCTCCAGAAGGCCCTCCCGGATGGGACCCGCCTGCTTCCGGCCCACCAGCACCACATAGTCGCAGACCCCGGCCGCGTAAGCGCCGAAGGCCTTGTTCAGTTCGTCCTGCCGGTCACCCAGCTCCACCATGCCGGGGGTCACCAGCACCTTGAAGCCCTCAAACAGGGCCAGCGCATCGATGGCCGCTTTGGAGCCGGAGGGATTGGAATTGTAGGCATCGTCAATGACCGTCACCGCACCCCGGTGCAGCAGCTGCAGCCGGTGGGGCACGCTCTCCAGCTTGCGCACCTGGGGCTTCAGCTTGGAAAGGGGAATCCCCAGCTCGCAGCAGATGGCGATGGCGCCCATAATGTTGATTACATTGTGCTTGCCCAGCATGGCAGCGGTAAAGGTTTCCGTCACGCCGCCGGGACCGTGGGCCGTAAAGGTGGTGCCCCGGGAAGAAGCAGAAAGATCGGTGGCATAGTAGTCGCATCCCTCGTGAAGGCCGTAGGTAACCACCGGATTTTTCACATGATGGCGGTAAGAAGCGATATTCTCGTCCTCGCCGTTGAGGAACAGCGTACCGGTTTCCGGCAGGGCATCCGCCAGCTCGAACTTGGTTTTCTTCACATTCTCAATGGAGCCGAAGGTTTCCAGATGCTGAGGGCCCACCGAAGTGATGATGCCAAAGCCCGGGTGGACAATGTCGCAAAGCTCCTTGATGTCCCCCACATTCCGGGCGCCCATTTCGCACACAAAGACCTCATGGGTGGGCCGCAGATGGTTGCGGACCGTCAGCACCACGCCCATGGGGGTGTTGTAGCTTTCGGGAGTCATCAGGCAGTCGTATTTGGCCTGCAGCAGGGTCCGCAGGATGTACTTGACACTGGTCTTGCCGTAGCTGCCGGTGACGCCGATGGTCAGAAGGTCCGGGCAGCTTCTCAGAATCTTTTTGGCATCGTTCAGGAACCACCGGTTGATGGCCGCCTCCACGGGCTTGTTGCAGAAGTTTGCTAGCATCACCCAAAGGGGCGCCGTCAGAGCCATGACTCCAATCACCCAGAAGTGAAGGACAAACATCAGCATGGAACTGCCCACCAAAGCCAGGACCGTCAGCAGTGTCAAAGTCACGCACTGACGAATGACCCGCTTGGTAAAGACCAGGGGCTTTTTGGCCTTCCGGGGCCACTGGAGCGCGGCACAAAGAACGCTTGCAACCGCCACCCAAATGCCGCCCCAATACATGGTAGCCGCCGCAGCAATCATTACCGGGATACCGGGCAAAAAAACGCCCAGGTTCCTGGACAGCCACCGCCGGTGGGTGCCGGGCTTGTAGCCATTCAGCTGGAACATATGGAGGGCTTTGAGCTGGGTCAGCACCCAAAAAGCCACAAATGCCAAGTCCGATACAATATAAATCCAAGTTTTCATGGTTTCACCCCAAATGGTAGTAAGATGCAATGATGCGCTTAAAGAGCCAGGGATTTTCCAGGAAGCAGTAGTGGCCCACCCCGGGAATCACCGCCAGGCCCGCATCGGGAATGGACTTTTCCATGAGTTTTCCGTCCGCCAAAGGGGTAGCCGTGTCGTTTTCGCCCCAAATCAGCAGTGTGGGGACCTTGATACCCGGCAGCAGATGGGTCAGGTCCTCATTGATGGCCTTCACCAGGCACTGGCGCATCAGAGGGCTCGCCGCAGCATAGTCCGCAGAGCCGAACTTCACCCGCAGCTTTTCCAGGGCCTCCGGCCACAGCTTCGCCACCGGCTTCAGGCTCAGGAACCACTTTCCTGCCTTGAACACCGTCTGGCGGAAGGATTTCTTGTTGGACTTGGGGGGCTTAATGCCGGCGCTGCCAATGAGGGTAATTTTGCTGATCTCAAAGGGCAGCTCCCGGTTGGCCATTTTGATAATCACCCGGCCGCCGAAGGAATGGCCCACCAGTGACAGCTTCTTCACCTGCAATGTTTCAATAAACGCCAGGGTAAAGTCCACGAAGCCATCCACATCCCAGGGGCCGTCGGGCTCATCGGAGCCACCGAAGCCGGGGAAATCCAGAGCCACCACCCGGTACTTTTCTTTCAGTTGATCGATCAGGCCCCGGTAGGGTTCCAGGCTGGAACCCCAGCCGTGGAGCAGCAGCACCGTTTCTCCCTGGCCTTCCATCACATAATTCACACGGATCCCATTGACAACAGCATCCATCGGTATCACCTCTTAAAACGTCATAAGCGCATATCCATACTATTTTATACAGTATAGCAAATTCCCCCCTGAATTACAAGGGGCAAAAAAGGTGTCACGCCGTCTGGGCGGCATGACACCTTCATTTCAGACACAGTGCCACCGGACGCAGTGGGCTTCCACAGGCTCCGGAGGGACCAAAGATTCCATCATGCGGCAGATAGCTCCCTCCGGCACCTCCTCCCGGCGGCTGCGGTTCCGGCGCAGCCCCTCCTGCCAGGAAGTTTCCAGAAACTCGATCCGAACCGCCGCCTTATAGTCGGTCATCAGGCCGATGATCCGCTGACGGATCCGGGGACTCAGGTTGGTGGCATTCCAGACAAAAGGCTGTTTTTTCCGCAGCAGTTCTTTGGCCCGCCGGTTGGCCTCCTCCACCACCGGCATTTGGTGGTCCTCAGGAGAGATCCCCAGTTCCCGGCGGATCTGATCCAGGGAAACCACCGGCAGATCCGGGTAGTTGGCGGCAATAAAGGTATCCTTTCCCGTGCCGGGCAGACCGGACAGAAGGATCACCGGCCCCCAGGTATCGTCATAGAGGGGCTGATCGGCCAGCGGATACCGGCCGTTCAGATAAGAAAACCGGGTATGCGCCGAAGGGAAGGGATAGGGCCCATCCAGGCAGCCGGCCTCTTCCGCCAGGGCCTGACACAGCTCCACCCGTTCCAGCAGCTCCTCCCGGTCCTCACAGATCCGGCCCAGGGCATCGGCTTTGGCCAGAATGCACAGCAGCCGGATGGAAAAGCCGGGAATCAGCTCCCCCAGGGCCGCCACCTTCATCAGCCGCCGCTTTCCGTCCTCCCGGTCGATGGCATGGGCGGGCAAGGAATGATACCGGATCAGGGCGCAGACCCCCTCCCGGAAGCTTCGCTTCTCCGGCGTTCCACTGAGCCCCCGGTCCTGCCAAAGGAGCTGCCGGGCCATCATGGCGCCCACCGCCGTGTGGTTGGGAGAGGTCCAGCGTCCCTCTTCCAGACGGGTCACCCGGGCCTTGCCGATGTCGTGGAGTACCGCCGCCGTCCACAGCAGCTCCTGCTGCCCTTTGGGCAGTGCCCGGTATTCCTCCAGTTCCGTCAGCCGCCCTTCCACCATCCGGGTGTGGGTCAGCACATCCCCCTCCCCGTGATACCGGGGATTCTGAGGCGTTCGGGCCAGCCGGTGCATCAGGGAAACATCCAGTTCCCAGGGATTGCAAACCATATTTTCACCCCCGGGTTTCAAACAGTGCCTCCACAGGCACCGCCAGCCGGTTGGGCACAATGGGCCGGTCCAGCCAGTGGCCCCCCGCATTCTGCACCGCCTGATAGAAGGTGGGCCGCACAAACTTCAGCCGCTGCACCACCTGTCCGTTTTCCTCCACCTTCAGGTAAAGGCCCTCCATGGTGCACTCCGGGTCTGTTTCCTGCAGCTGCCGCTCCTCGTCCAGGCCCAGCTCCCGGCTGGCCTGCCGCAGCACCTCCATGTGATGGTCGCTGATGTACCGTGAGGGTCCCAAATGGGCCAGCAGCTGCTCCCGCTGGGTAAAGACCCCCTCTGCCAGCACCGGCACCGACACCACAGGCAGGTCTTTCAGCAGCGCCTGCCGCTCCCGGGTCCCCAGGAAAATGCCGGTTTCCCGGTCCAGCACATCAAATTCCAGAAAATAGTGGGGCAGCCGGTCATAAAACACCGTGTGCTTGGCGTACATCCACTCGCCGTACAGGATGTACCGGGTTCCCAGCACCCCATAAAAGGCCTCCTGATGGGCATGGGCCCACTGCTTCATCAGATTGTAATGGCGCTCCCGATAGCCGCCGGTCAGGTAATGACCCCGGCTTTGCAGCAGCAATTCTCCCCCGGGTCCGAAGGAGATGGCGGAGTTGGCTCCGTCGCACTTCTCCTCCACCACCAGATGGCGCCCCGCAATTTCCCGGAAGGGAATCTGGCTCAGGTCCTCGTCACCGGGCTGGAGCCGGGACCCTTCCAGATGAGGCGTCCGGGGGTATTTGACAATGGTATTCATGTTATACCCCTTTCGTCACGGTAAACAGGTCATCCGCCAACCGCAGGGCCAGGCCGGAAAGTTCCAGCCCCTGGCGATATTTCTGGGGAATGCCCTCCAAACCCAGGCGGGCGCCCAGAATATTGCCGCAAATGGCACCTGTGGAATCGCTGTCGCCCTTGTGGTTCACGGCAGCGATCAGGGCGGAATCAAAATCATCTTCATACTTCACGGCGCAGTAGAGGGCAATGGCCAGGGCCTCGTCCCCCACCCAGCCCTCGCCCAGGGCGTGGATGGCCTCCAGATCATTGCCTTCCAGGGCTGCCAGGGCCAGAGCCCGCTCCATCATGGCAAGAAATTCGGGGAGTCCTTCCGCACCGGCAAACCGGATCCGCACCTCCGCCAGGGCGGCTTCCGCAGCCTCCCGGACGGACAGATCCCGGCGCACCAGGGTACTGATCATGTGGGCCAGTACCGCCGCCGGAATGTACCCCATGGGATGGCCATGGGTCAGGGCAGCAGCCTGGGCCGCCACCCAAAGGGCTTCCCAGGGTTCAAACCGCAGGCCGATGGGGGCCACACGCATGACACCGCCGCAGCCCTTGCTGTGGTTTGGGGGCACTTCCATGGTGCCCACGCAGCCAGCATCAATGGCAGACATACAGGTAAGTCCCGGGGCTCTGGGGGCAAACAGCTCCGGCACCTGCATGAGCCGGCAAGTGGTTTTTCCCTCATAAGGGTATTCCTCCCGCTGGGTGATGAGCCAATCCCGGTAGCAGGCGGCAATATTCTTCACCGGGTTCCCCTCCATCAGCAGCCCCTCGGCGGTGAAAAAGGTCATCTGGGTATCATCAGAGATCCGGGCTTTGCCCTTCACCGGCACATAGGCGGTGATGCCCCGGGGGCCGAACTTGCTGAAAATATACGATTCCGATACGAATTCCACGGTGTAGCCTAGGGCATCACCGGCAGCGCCGCCCAGCAGGCAGCCTCTGAACTGATCAAGCTTCATTGGTAACTCCTTCCTTGGTGGCCACCAGAATCAGGTGACCGGGCACGCCGCTGAAGTGGAGGCTGTGGCATCCGGCCTCCCGGAACAGCTGCGTCAGTCTTTCTTTGGTCAACAGGTGGATGTGCTCCGGGTTGTTGTCGGGCTTGGAGGGCACCGACACGATCACATGGCGCTTTGCCGCCCTCAGAGCATTTCGCACCGCCCCCTGCACATCGGGAATGTGCTCCAGCACTTCCAGCAGGGTCACCACATCGTAGGCGTTCTCCGGCAGGGGTTCCCGGCAGATGTCCCCCTCCCGGGCCTGCAGATTCTCAATGCCGCCGGCTGTCAGAGTCTGCAAAAAGGCCACCCGGTGGGGCAGAATATCCAAACTGGTCACCGGAACCCGGGGAAAGGCCTCCATAAAGGGAAACAGGAACACGCCCCGGCCGCTGCCCACATCCAGCAGGGATTCGGGGCAGATGCCGCTGAGCATCCCCAGCACCACCCGAACCCGGGGCAGGTCCTCATGGGTCTTTTTGAACCGGTACAGCTTCAGCTCCCGTTCCTTCCCCAATTGAAAGAGCTGCTCCAGTTCCCCATCGGTCATGGCATCCAGGGGAATCTCCCGAAGCGCCTCAGGCACGGCGATGCTTCCCAGCACCGCAGCAGCCGCCAGGCGAAGATAATAGGTTTCAGAAATCACAAGCTTTCCCCCCTTCCTTTCTTTTGTCCATATCATAATACAAAAAGGGTCAGCGCGCAAGTCATTAACAAAAATCCATGTTCTCCCCGAAAGTTCGTCAATTCCCTTGCATTTCGGCTTCAGCTGTCGTAAAATAGAACCATCTATTCCGGGAGGTCATACCCTTGAGCAAATATCGTTACGAATCCAAAATGAATCAAATTCTGGTCTACGGCGGCAACCTGGTGGCACTCAATGTGCTGTACCTGATCTGCTGCCTGCCCATCATTACCATCGGTGCCGCCCAGGCGGGCCTGTTCACCGCCATCCGGGTGCTGCAGGACAAGGAAAACGGCGGCTCCTGCATCAAAGCCTTTTTCCGGGGCTTTAAGGGTGATTTCGGCAGAATCACCCTGGCCCACAGCCTTTTCTGCCTGCTGGGCGCCATGCTGGTGCTTCTGCTGCTGAATGACCTGTTCTGGCAGTATGGGAATCTGGTGGCTCCCGTGGGGCTGATTCTGGTTTCCATGGCGGTGGCCTCGGTGCTGCACAGTTTGCTGGCCCCCTTCCACGCCACGTTCCAGTTTAACGGCCCCTTCCAGCTGCTGCTGAACACCGGCCTGCTGGTCATCACCAATTTTCCCAAAGCCCTGCTGCTGGCCTTTTTGATCAACCTGCCCCTGATGGTGCTGGTGATCGCGCCGGGGATCTTCGTCCTCTGCTTCGGCTTTTTCCTGCTGCTCTATTACAGTTTTGTCTATCTGCTGGCTGCCATCCTGCTGGAAAAGCCCTTCCGGCAGCTGACGGAGGATTTCCTGAAGTCCCAGCAGACAGAAAGTGACCCGTCTGAATCCCCCGAAAACGAAGACGCATAAAAGCACACCGGCTGTTCTGAAACAGCCGGTGATTTTTATAACAATGCCAGCAGCCAGGCGATGCCCTGAATGGCCGCCAGATGCAGCGGATAAAAGAGGTAGAAGAAGTACTTCATCCGCCACTTGCCCCGCTGACCGTTGTAAAGTGCCAGCACCGGCACCGCCAGCAGCGAAAGGATCTGAATCCCGCCGGATTGCAGGCTCAGAATCAGAAGCCCCAGAGCCAGCATCCCCAGCCTCCCAGCTTTGGAGTCCCTCTTGGTGCCGTATAGCACCGCCGGAAACACCGGCAGCATACAGCCCCAGAAGCCGTAGTCAATCTGCAGGAGCCGGTTCAGCAACCAGACCCCTGCCACACACCCCGCCAGCAGCGCCCCGGCCAAAGCCTTCCCGGAAGCCGTTTCCCGGCTTTTCAGGAATTGCAGGGCATAAATCGTCAGAATGGACAGGGAAAAGGTCACCAGGATGCACATATAGAAGTCCCGAAGCACCACAGCATACACCAGTTGGCACACCGCAGCAAGGCCGAACACCATACCGAAATACCGCAGCCGGTTTCTCGTATGGTGGCACCCCTCCGTAATCATAAAGGCATAAATGGGCATGGCCAGCCGGCCCACCACCCGCAGCCACAGCACCTGGGGAAACAGCACCAACCCCACATGATCCAGCAGCATGGTCAGGGCAGCAATCAGCTTCAGGGCATTGGCATTGAGGCCCCGGAATTTTGTTTCCAGCGATAATTCGTTCATGGCAATCCCTTCAGCTTCACAAAATGCCCAGCAGCGCCATGGCACTGCCTGCAAGACCCACAATGGCATGAATAAAGATGGGGGCCCAAATGGTATCGGCATAGTGGTAAGCGATACAGGCAGCAAGATGGATGGGCAGCTGGGTCAGGAACATTGCAACAGCCTGCTGCACCGATCCCACAGTATAATAGAACAGGCTCCGGTGCAGGAGCAGCACACCGAACATCACCACATACCCCAGCCAGGGCCGGCGATAACAGGGAGCCGCAAATCCCAGGCCGTAAAGCAGGCAGCTGACTGACAGGGATGCACCCACCACACTGAGGGTACCAAGCACCGGATGGAGCAGAATAATACCTTCGGTAGTAATAAACAGCTCCATCTCCACGATCGGCAGGCTCTGCCATGCGGCATCCCCTTCCGTATACAGCAGCATCGCCAGAGGACGCATGATCCGCATGATACCCACACAAAACAGCGCACCGAGCAGCACTGTCTTTATGAACTTTTTCTTTTGAATCTGTACATTCAGCCAGCTGTCAATCAGGTAGTCCTTGAAAATCAGGAAGGCACATACCATATTGATAAAGTGGTATCCAATATCCACCGCGGCCATTACCTTTTGATCATTATAAAACCCTTCCATGGCATAAATCAGCACAATGGGGATAAGGAAAAACATCAGAAACCAATAAGAGCCGGCAGTGATCAGCGTTCGCTTTTCGGGGCAATCCGACAGTTCGGGCATTTTCATGTATTTGTCCTCCGATTCCAGTTTTTTCTATCAT
>JAZSLC010000219.1:0-2216 GCA_045535175.1 Faecousia sp.
CCGGAAGGTACTGCCATGCCCAGCTGCAGCGATAAACCCGCCGGGCTTGGAAGAGAAGGGATTGTGGGACTGATACATGAACGGGCCCAAAGGCGATTTGCCAACGTATACGCCATTGCTGTACACATTGTGCTGGGTATAGGGCGTTGCGTACTGCATGTAATAGAGTCCATTGTACTTGGTCATAAAGGCACCTTCAATGCAGGGCTTGGTGCCCAATGCAAAACGGATCAGCTTATCACCAAAGGTCTTCGGAGCTTCCAATTTATTATTCTCGCCAACCCGCTCCCATCCATGGATGCTTTCCTGTTCATGGATGATAGCCGTTTTCTTGCCAATGGGAATCATGGTTTTCGCATCCAGCTCGATTCCCCAGATAGGTTCTCTGGTGGAGCAACCCCAATAGAGATAGACTCTGCCATCATCATCCTGGAAGATAGCAGGATCCCAGAATTTCAGCGGCTGGGATACCAAAGTAAAAGGCTCGTGCAGGGGGTCATTGCTGACATAGATACCACACTTGTGATCCCGATTGGAGGCACAGAATACGACTTTGTCACCCATCACATGAACATCCGGGGCATAGTCGTATACAGGCAGCTCCGGGGTTGCTTTGTATATCCAGTCCACCAAGTCCTCTGAATACCAGAAGCCGCCAGACATGGATGCAAACAGCAGATATTTGTTTTTGTATACCACCATGGTAGGATCCGCCGCTTCCCGGTAACAAGCGGTGTTCAGCGGAGATTTCTTCACCTGATAGCGGTATTCCAGATTCAAAGGATTACAGATCATCTTGCTCATTTTATATCTCCATATGGGCAGTGAAAAGAATACTGCCCGCTTTGCAGGATATGTATTTCACCATTGGGAAGTACCATTGTACACTCTGTAGACACAGGCACCTGTATGGTAATGTGGAATGTTTTGTCGGTGATTTTCCAATCGGAACTCACGGTGCCAAACGGTGTCTGCACCTGACCGTTGGCATAGGTCAAACCACCACCGGGCATGGGCGCAATGCGGAATTTCCGATAGCCACCTTCGATGGGTTCCATGCCTGCCACCCGGCGGTACAGCCAGTCACCCACGGCACCGTTGGCATAATGGTTAAAGGATACCATTCCACCATCGTCACCGCCCAGACCCATATTCACGGTTCCATCGGGCTTCAGTGCATCCCAGCGTTCCCACATGGTGGTGGCACCGGCCTTGACCGCATACAGCCAACCGGGGCAACCCTCCTGAAGCAGCACCCGGTAGGCATCCTCCAGATGTCCGTGATCCGAAAGGGCAAACAGCAAATATGGTGTTCCGGGGAAACCGGTGCCCACCTTGTAGTCGTTCTTTTTCAGCAGTGCGGCCAGATTGTCGGCCATTGCCTTTGTTTCTTCGCCATTTGTCATGCCAAAGTGCAGCGGCAGCGTGTAGGCTGTCTGGAATTCGTTTTTCAGCTTTCCTTTGCCATCAGTCAGTTTCTTCCGGTGGGCAAGGATAATCTTATTTCTTATTTTCTCGTAATAGGCAGCATCCTGATCTTCTCCAAGGAGTGTTGCAATTTTCGCCATGATGCCGCAGGAATTTGCAAAGTAGGAGGTGCCCACCCATTTAGCACGCATGACCCAGAACATAAAGTCACCACCAGGCGCGCACCAGTCACCAAAGTGGAACGGCGGATAGCCCCAAATATAGCGGTTGTGACCGACAGACAGGAGATTAGCCCAGCCCTTAACAGCTTTCAGGAATTTCTTCATGGTGGGATATTGCCTTTTTAGAAGTTCCATATCACCACGGGCCAGATATTCTGCCCATGGGACAAGAATACAGCTGTCGCCCCAGCAGGATGTGGCACAGACCGTCCACTCGTCACCCTGCTGCGGGATCACCATTGGAAATCCTCCGCCGGGGCCCTGCTCGGCGGACTGATCCCGGAGCCATTTGTCATAGAACCGGCTCATATCGAAGTTGAAGCAAGCGGTGGAGGCAAAAACTGCCGCGTCGCCTGTCCAGCCCATCCGTTCGTCCCGTTGGGGGCAGTCCGTAGGGATATCCACGAAGTTGGATAATCCGCCCCAGCGGATATTTTCGTTCAGCTTGTTCAGCAGTTCATTGGAGCAGGCAAACTCGCCGGTGCGCTCCAATTCACTGTGCAGCACCAAGGCAGTCAGTTCCAAATCCTCCGGATCAATGCCGGAAACACCTGCATACCGGAAACC
>JAZSLC010000177.1:0-15884 GCA_045535175.1 Faecousia sp.
GTTGATGTCATTCATTCCCATGATGAGTGATACCTCCCTGTTATGATATTGCGCAGTTGGCGGACCGCACATTTATCATAACAGGGCTTTTTACTCATCGCCATAGGCTTTTTTGAACCACTCGTATAACGAGTGTTTTTCTTTATACAAAAACCCCCCAAACCGCACGGTTTGGGGGTTCTTTGGCACTCCGAAAAGGAGTTGTCTTATTTAATGGTAGTGCTGTTGTTCAGTACCAGGGTGCTGTACAGGAACAGGACGTCCTGACCGCCGATTTCAATAAACCGGCTCAGCATATCCGTCTGGATATAGCGGATATCCACCAGGGTCACCTTGGCGTAGTCCTGCACCAGAAGGGGCACCACGGAGCTGCCGAAGGAGTCCCGCACCACGATCAGTTCCCGATCGGTGGTTGCATTGGGATTTTCAATGGTCAGCAGGCTGCGGGAACCAGACAGGAACACATCATACAGGTCCCGGCTGTCCAGCTTGGTCATGTCATAGACATCTCCGTAGGCGTTGGACTCAAAGTTGAACACCTTACACTGCTTCAGCAGGTCACTCTGCAGATAGTAAATGGTTTCCGGCTCCATGGGCAGGGCTGCCTGTCCATAGTAGACACCGTAGAAGGGCCGGGCCACGGCCACCTGGGTAAAATTCTCCTGCTTGGGACCGGTTACACCCAAAGCCTCGCAGATCCGCTGGGCGGTTTCCACCAGCTTTTCCTGACGCCAGTGGGTATCGGTGCGGTAGTAGTCACCCAGCTCCAGAGTGTCGGTCAGATCAATGTAGGTGGCATAGGGCATACCCGTCCGGAAGGAATCGAACATCTTCTCATAGTCCATGGCCAGATGACCGGAGGGCTGAGCCATGTAGTAGCCCTTGTCGGGCACCACGGTCATAAAGACCCGGGAACCGGTACCTTCCAGGTACTTTTTGTAGAAATTCTCAAAACGGCCCAGAGCGTACTTCACAGAAGTCTCGTTCAGGGGGTATTCCTGCTTGGCAGCGTAACCGTTGGCGATGTAGATATCGTTGTTGTCACCCTGCTGCAGGGCGTAGAAGTGGAACAGGGACTTCACCTGACGGAATGTATCCCGCAGCGGGAACTGATCCAGGGTGTAGTCTTCAAATTCCGACATAAACTTGCCATTCATAATGGTCTTGAGGCTGATCTCAGGCATCTTTGCCAGTTCCCGGCGCTCGGATTCGGAGATATCCTTCTCCGGTCCAAACCAGGAAAATCCAACCAGAAGCGCCCAGATCACCACCAAAGCCACAGCGCCAATGGCGCGAATCTTCTTGTGATCCATAAGTCCTCCTTAGAAACGGAAGTAGAGGAAGGGGCTGAAAGAGCCGTCCACCAGATAGCCGGTGCAGATCAGCAGCAGAGCAATCAGCACAATGGGTTCCAGAATGGCCACTGCCTTATACTGATACAGCTGCTTTGCGGTGTCCCGCACCACGGGGGTAGCACCGATAAAGCCCAGCACAAACAGGATGCCGTAGCTTCCCAGGTAATAGAGGGTCTCCATGGTGATCATGGGTACACCGGCAAAGCCGAACATACCGCCAATGTCGCCGATGGCCTGGGACAGGCTATCTGCGTTGAACAGCACAAAGCTCAGCACCACCCACAGCAGCGTCCAAATATGACGCACCGGCACAGGCAGCTTGCCGATGGCAGGGATCCACTTTTCCACCAGCAGCAGCGCCGCAAACATCAGGCCCCACAGCACAAAGTTCCATGCGGCACCGTGCCACAGACCCGTCAGCATCCAGACCGCCAGCACGTTCAGCACCCAGCGCCACTTGCTGACCCGGTTGCCGCCCAGGGGGATATAGATGTAATCCCGGAACCAGCTGCCCAGGCTCATGTGCCAGCGGCGCCAGAACTCGGAAACGGATTTGCTCATGTAGGGGTAGTTGAAGTTCTCGATAAACTTGAAGCCGAAGACACGGCCCAGGCCGATGGCCATGTCGGAATAGCCGGAGAAGTCAAAGTAGATATTCAGGGCAAAGGCAATGGCATACATCCAGTAGAACACCACGGACTTTTCATTGGACTCCCGGAACATCTTCATCAGCAGGGCGAAGTTGTCCGCCAGGATGATCTTCTTGGACAGACCCACAATAAATCTGCGCAGACCCAGGGCCACATTGTCCCAGCTGTGGGTCCGGGAATTCAGTTCCCGGACCACATCCACATAGCGCACAATGGGACCGGCAATCAGCTGAGGGAACAGCGCCACATAGGCGCCGAAGCTGATGGGGTTCTTCTGGGATTCCACATTGCCCCGATACACATCAATGGTGTAGCTCAGGCACTGGAAGGTGTAGAAGCTGATGCCCACGGGCAGTGCCAGTCTCAGGAAGGGCACAGAAAGTCCGGTGACGGCGTTAAAGGAGTCGATAAAGAAATCCGCATACTTGAAAAGGCCCAGCAGAGCCACACTGACGGTGACGGACACCACCATCCAGAATTTCTTCCACTTTTTCTGGGTGCAGTAACCGATGGCCAGACCGCAGCCATAAAACAGCAGGATGGTAAAGATCATCAGTGCCAGCAGCTTGGGCTCGCCCCAACCGTAAAAGACCAGGGAAGATAGCAGCAGCACCGTGTTTTTCAGTACTCTGGGGGCCAGAAAATACAGGATCAGTACCGCCGGCAGGAAGTAATACAAAAAGGGAACGCTGGAAAAAAGCATAATGGTTCCTCCTTGTTGTTAAAAAGAGGGTGCCTAAGCACCCTCTTTCGCTCTCAGATAATCAGCCGGCGATGGGCTCGTTGACCAGCAGCTCAGCAGCGGGGTAAGCAGTCTGCAGATTGGTCAGGAAGGGGGTCATGGCGTCGTTCACACCGAAGGCCACCAGCACGTAGCCGCCGCCGAAGGAAGCAACGATCAGGGTCTCGGGGAAGCCGCACATCCACATATTGCCCTGGATGGCAGTCTGCATAGCGGTAGCGAAGGCAGCGGGATCGGCAACCTTGTAAGCGCCGCAGGTGAAGGAGTTGGCGTTCATGCCGTGAATCAGGGAAGCAGCCTCGGCGACGTTGGCCTGCTCAGCTGCGGGCACCAGCAGGTTGTAGGTCATAAAGTCGGCATTGGTCACGTCCACAGCGCCGGGAGCGCCGTCCACGGGAGCATTGAAGTCGCCGCCCATGGCAAAGAACTTGTTCTCATCGGTGTACAGACCCCAGATGTTCTGCAGAACCTCCAGAGCGGAAGCGGGGCCGGCCACGGTGGGCTCGGTGGTGGTTTCGGGGTTGTTGGGAGTGGTGTTGCAGGCAGCCAGGCTCAGGGCCATGACCAGCACCAGCAGCATAGCAGTGATCTTCTTCATTGTTTGTTCCTCCAATATAATAATTTATGGTTTGATAAAGTTACGGCGTTACAGAACGCCCAGGTGTTCCAGCAGGATTTTGGTGCCCAGCAGAACCAGAATGATGCCACCGGCCAGCTGCGCCTTCTTTTCAAAGCGACTGCCGAACACATTGCCCACCTTCACGCCGATGGCGGAAAGCACGCAGGTGGTGATGCCGATACAGGCTGCGTTGAGCCAGATGTTGGCACCGTCCATGGCAAGACTGATTCCTGCCGCCATGGCGTCGATGCTGGTGGCGACGGCCATGACAAACATTGTTTTGACACCCAGATCTCCGGATGTCTCTTCCGGTTCTTCTTTCCCGAAAGCTTCCTTCAGCATATTGATTCCGATCAGCGCCAACAACACAAACGCCACCCAGTGATCGATGGCCTCGATGGTATCGGCAAAGAGCATGGCCAGGAAAAAACCGATGGTGGGCATCAGCGCCTGAAAGCCGCCGAACCACGCACCGCAGATCATTCCGCTCTTGAGATCCGCCCGTCTCATGCTCAAGCCCTTGCATACGGACACCGCGAAAGCATCCATGCTCAGGCCCACCGCCAGAATCATTGCTTCCAAAAACTCCATGAAAAAAGCCCCCGCATCTTCCTTCGACACGAAAGCCTCTGAAGAGATCGCGTCTGACATCAAGTCTCGTCATTTAATCCCGGGCCAGAAGCAATGCTTCAGGATGTTGACCCGGTCACGCATCATAAGCGCCGACTACTCCCTCTTCGTGGCATAGTGTAGCAGAAAAGAGACAAGGTGTCAAGTGAATAAATCGTGAACAACCGTTTGTCCAACCTTTTTTCCTGGATTTTTCAATTTTTTCGGCAATTTTTCCCCAAATCTGAACCTGAGGTCGCAAAAAAGCGCCCGCGAAGGAAGTTCGCAGGCGCTTTGTGTGTTGGAATTACAGGTGGGACTCGTTGATCAGGATGTGCACATCGTCCAGCTGCTTCTGGCTGACACCGGTGGGAGCATCCATCATCAGGTCCTGAGCGTTCTTGTTCATGGGGAAGGTAATGACTTCCCGGATGCTTTCCTCGCCGCACAACAGCATCACAATGCGGTCGATGCCGGGGGCTGCACCTGCATGGGGAGGTGCACCGTAGGTAAAGGCATTGTACATGGCGGGGAACTTGGCTTTCACATCCTCCTCGCCCAGGCCCACCATCTGGAAGGCCTTGACCATGATCTCGGGGTCATGGTTCCGGACGGCGCCGGAAGCGGATTCGTAGCCGTTCACCACCAGGTCATACTGGTTGGCGTTGATGGCCAGCAGCTTCTCCAGGTCGCCCTCTGCATCCAGCAGGGTCTGCATACCGCCCTGGGGCATGGAGAAGGGGTTGTGGCAGAATTCCAGCTGACCGGACTCCTCGCCCATCTCATACATGGGGAAGTCCACGATCCAGCACATGGCGTACTGCTCTTCGTCAAAGTGACCGGGCACCCGCTTACCCAGCATGGTGCGGATCACGCCCGCAGTCTTCTGGGCAGCCAGCTTCTTGCCGGCAGCCATACACACGAAACTGCCGGGCTTCAGGCCCAGAGCAGCCTTGAAATCTTCCTGGCACTCTGTCAGGAACTTGGAAATACCGCCGGTCAGGTTGCCGTTTTCGTCCACCTTGACCCAGCAGGCCTTATTTCCGGTCTGCACTTCCACATCGGCCAGGAGCTTGTCGATCCACTTACGGGCCTGGGTAAAATCGTGAACCACAACAGCCTTGACGGTGGCGCCTTCGAAGGGGCCGAAGCCGCAGCCCTGAACGGTCTCGGAAACATCCTGCACCTCCAGGTCAATACGCAGGTCAGGCTTGTCGGAACCGTAACGGTCCATGGCTTCCTTGTAGGGAATGTGGCGGAAGGGAGCCTGGGACACTCTCTTGTACTTGCCGAAGGTGGCAAACACAGGCTGCAGCACCTGCTCCAGGGTGGTCAGCACGTCATCCTGGGAGGCAAAGCACATTTCCATATCCAGCTGGTAGAACTCACCGGGGGTACGGTCTGCACGGGCGTCCTCATCACGGAAGCAGGGTGCGATCTGGAAATACTTGTCAAAGCCGGAGGTCATCAGCAGCTGTTTGAACTGCTGGGGAGCCTGGGGCAGGGCGTAGAACTTGCCGGGGTGATTCCGGGCAGGCACCAGGTAGTCACGGGCGCCCTCAGGAGAGGAGGCAGTGAGGATGGGAGTGGTGATTTCCAGGAAGCCCTTCTCGGTCATGCGGCGGCGGATGTCCGCCACCACCTGGCAGCGCAGAATGATGTTCTGCTTGACGGCAGGGTTACGCAGGTCCAGGTAACGGTAGCGCAGACGCACGTTCTCGTCGGCATCCCGGGACTTGTTGATTTCAAAGGGCAGCTGGTTGTGGCGGCACTTGCCCAGCACCTTGATCTCGGCGGGAACCACTTCGATCTCGCCGGTGGGAATCTTCTTATTCTTGCTTTCACGTTCCCGAACGGTGCCGGTCACCTGAATGGTGGACTCCTTGTTGAGGCCCTTGATGATCTGCATCATTTCGGCAGTTTCGATAACCACCTGGGTGGTACCGTAATAGTCACGCAGAACCAGGAAGGCAAAGTTTGCGCCCACTTCACGGACGTTTTCCAGCCAGCCGGCCAGGGTGACTTGCTTGCCTGCATCGCCGAGCCGCAGCTCTCCGCAGTTATGAGTTCTGGATTGGAACATGGTCTATTTCCCCTTGTTTCTAGTTTTATAAAGGATATTGTAGACGAAAAAGGAATAAATGTCAACTGGAAAGACAGCGCTCCGCGCAAGATAAACTGTCCCGGACATACATTATATATATGCCCGTAAAAACCGCCTTCCCGGCCGGGGCAATCAGAGGAATGAATGAACAATTTCTTCGGTTTTTTCCTTTTTTACATAATTCACAAAATACAAGATTATGTCTACAAATAAAATTGTTATCCTGTAAAAGTTGTAAAAAATCCGTTTTTAGGGGTTGATTTTGGAAAACTTTTGTCATACAATACATAAGCGCCCTTTCGGGCCGAATTCTTTCCGAGGTAGATCGTTTTGCTGAATGTTGTTCTCCACGAACCCGAGATCCCCCAGAACTGCGGCAACATCGCCCGCACCTGCGCCGCCACCGGATGTGTCCTGCACCTGATCAAACCTTTGGGGTTTGACATCTCCGAAAAGGCTGTCCGCAGAGCAGGCCTGGACTACTGGCATCTGGTGGATGTGCGTGTTTACGAGAACCTCCAGGACTTCTTCGAAAAGAATCAGGTCCGGCAGCTGTGGTGCCTTTCCACCAAAGCCCCCCGGTGTTACACCCAGGCAAACTTTACCGACGGATGCTACCTGCTCTTCGGCAAAGAAACCAGGGGCCTGCCGGAAGACTTTCTGGAGCAGCACCGAAGCGAAACCGTCCGCATTCCCATGCGTGCCGAGGCCAGAAGCCTGAACCTGAGCAACGCAGTGGCCATCACCGTTTTCGAGGCCCTGCGTCAAACCGGATTCCCGGGTCTTCTGGATCAGGGCAAGATGGGAACCCAAACCCTGTAAAAACCCAATATCATTTGGAGGAATTTTTATGAACTACAACAAGAAGTCTATCGAGGACATCGAGGTAGCCGGCAAGCGCGTTCTGTGCCGCTGCGACTTCAACGTTCCCACCAAGAACGGCAAGATCACTTCCGACAAGCGCATTGTCGCCGCCATGCCCACCGTCAAGTACCTGGTGGAGCAGGGTGCCAAGGTCATCCTGTGCTCCCACATGGGCAAGCCCAAGGGCGAGTGGAAGCCCGAGCTGAGCCTGAAGATCGTTGCCGAGCGCATCTCCGAGCTGCTGGGTCAGGAAGTCATCATGGCTGCTGACGTGGTTGGCGAAGATGCCAAGGCCAAGGCCGCTGCTCTGCAGAACGGTCAGGTCCTGCTGCTGGAAAACACCCGTTACATGAAGGGCGAGACCAAGAACGATCCCGAGCTGGTTCGTGAACTGGCTTCCATGGCTGACATTTTTGTCAACGATGCCTTCGGTGCCGCACACCGCGCTCATGCTTCCACCGCCGGTGTCGCTCAGTACCTGCCCGCCGTCTCCGGCTACCTGGTGCAGAAGGAAGTTGCCATCATGGGCAAGGCCCTGGCAAATCCCGAGCGTCCCTTCGTGGCCATCCTGGGCGGTGCCAAGGTCTCCGACAAGCTGAACGTCATCAACAATCTGCTGGAAAAGGTGGACACCCTGATCATCGGCGGCGGTATGGCTTATACCTTCCTGGCCGCTCAGGGCTACAGCGTGGGCAAATCCCTGGTTGACACCGAGAAGCTGGAGTACTGCAAGGAAATGCTGAAGAAGGCCGAGGCCAAGGGCGTGAAGCTGCTGCTGCCCGTGGACACCGCCATTGCCGCTTCCTTCCCCTCCCCCATCGACGCCGAGATCGACGTGGAATACGTTGACTGCACCGCCATCCCCGCTGACCAGATGGGTCTGGACATCGGCCCCAAGGCCGCTGCCGAGTTCGCCGCTGCCGTCAGCAGCGCCAAGACCGTGGTTTGGAACGGCCCCATGGGCGTGTTCGAGAACCCCACCCTGGCTAAGGGCACCATCGCCGTGGCTCAGGCTCTGGCCGACTCCGACGCCGTGACCATCGTTGGCGGTGGCGACAGCGCTGCTGCCTGTGAGCAGCTGGGCTTCGCTTCCAAGATCACCCACATCTCCACCGGCGGCGGCGCTTCCCTGGAATTCCTGGAAGGCCTGGAGCTGCCCGGTATCGCCTGCCTGCTGGACAAGTAATTGATTCCCCGCTTACATGCAGTGGCGGCGGTTGCCGCCACTGCACCCCATAAAATTGAAAATTTCATCGATTATTCGATGCACATATAGGAGAGAATATTATGAACAGAAAATATCGTAAGACCGTCATTGCCGGTAACTGGAAAATGAACAAGACCCCCTCCGAGACCAAGGAGTTCATGGCTGCTTTCAAGGCCATCCTGCCCAAGGGCCGTTGGTGCGACATCGCCCTGTGCGTGCCCGCCGTCTGCATCCCCGCTGCTGTCCGCGCTATGCGTGAGACCCGGGTGGGCATCGGTGCCGAGAACATGAACGCCAACGCCTCCGGCGCTTACACCGGCGAAATCGCCGCCAACATGCTGACCGACGCCGGTTGCAAGTACGTCATCATCGGCCACTCCGAGCGCCGCGCCATGGGCGAGACCGACGCTGATGTCAATGCCAAGGTTCTGGCCGCTCTGGAAGCCGGTCTGATCCCCATCATGTGCTGCGGCGAGAGCCTGGAGCAGCGCGAAGCCGGCGTTACCAGTGAGTGGATCTCCATGCAGATCAAGCTGGGCCTGCAGAACGTGCCCGAAGACAAGATCCGCAAGGTGGTCATCGCCTACGAGCCCATCTGGGCCATCGGCACCGGCCGTACCGCCACTCCCGAGCAGGCTCAGGAAGTCTGCGAGGAGATCCGCAGCGTTGTCCGCAAGCTGTACTCCTCCAAGTACGCCCGCGCCATCTCCATCCTGTACGGCGGCTCCATGAACGAGAAGAACGCCTTCGAACTGCTGGGCCAGCCCGACATCGACGGCGGCCTGATCGGCGGGGCCTCCCTGGTTCCCGAGAAGTTCGTTCAGATCATCCGGGCTGCCAACCAGCCCACCCTGTAATTACCCTAAAAAGGAGCGGCACAAGCCGCTCCTTTTTTGAAACCATCCCAGTCAGCGCTCCGGGCATTTCACCGGGCCCGGAGACTGCCAACGAGTCCCTCTTTTCAGGAGGTTTTCCTATGAACACACTGTTTCTTTCTGCGGCGGATTCCCGGACCCCCGAAACCGCCGCAGAAATCATCCGCAGCGGCGGTCTGGTGGCCCTGCCCACGGAAACCGTCTACGGTCTGGGCGCCAACGGCCTGAACCCCGATGCGGTAAAGAAAATATTTGAAGCCAAGGGGCGTCCCCAGGACAACCCTCTGATTCTCCACATTGCCGATGCCTCGGAACTGGACCGGCTGTGCCATCACATCCCCCCGGAGGCCTGGGCCCTGGCTGCCGCCTTCTGGCCCGGCCCATTGACCATGGTGCTGCCTGCCAAAGACATTGTGCCCCTTTCCACCCGGGCAGGCCTTCCCAGTGTGGCGGTCCGGTGTCCTGACTGTGATGTAACCCGGGAAATCATCCGGCGCTCCGGCGTTCCCATTGCGGCTCCCTCCGCCAACATTTCCGGCAAGCCCTCCACCACCACAGCAGAGCACGTGCGCCACGACCACGAAGGCCGTATTGATTGCATCGTGGACGGCGGCCCCTGCCGGGTGGGTGTGGAAAGTACCATCGTGGACCTGACGGAGGAGCGGCCCCGGCTGCTGCGGCCCGGCGGCATCACGCCCCACGCCATGCTGCCCATTCTTGGGGACATGATCATCGACAAGGCCGTCACCCACTCCATCGAGCAGGACGCGGTGGTGAAGGCTCCCGGCATGAAGTACAAGCACTACGCCCCTGCCGCCCAGGTGCTGATTGTGGACGGCCCCGTGGATGCGGCTGCCCGGTACATCCGGAAGCACTGGAAGCCGGGAAACCGGGTGCTTTGCTTCCAGGAGGAGCTGACCGCCTTTTCCGATTTCGCTCCTTTGGCCTACGGCCGGAAAAGCAACCCCGACTCCCTGATGGCCGGTCTCTTTGCCGCCCTGCGGGAAGTGGATGACCCGGCCATCGGCATGGTCTTCGCCCGTTGCCCCGAAGGCAGCGGCAAGGCACTGGCCGTGCAGAACCGTCTGGCAAAGGCCGCCGGCTTCTGCCGGGTCCGGGCAGGAGCGCCTTTCGTCCTGGGCATCACCGGCGGCACCGGCTGCGGCAAAACCACCCTGCTGGAGAATATCCGGCTGCTGCAGGGAACGGTTTTGGACTGCGATGCCATTTACCATGAACTATTGGAGCGGGACAGGGACCTGCTTTCCGCCATCGATGCCCGGTTCCCCGGCTGCGTGGAGGAGGGCCAACTGCTGCGCAAGAAGCTGGGTACCATTGTCTTCGCCGATCCGGAGGCCCTGAAGGACCTGAATGCCATCACCCACGGTGCCGTGAAGGCGGAAGTGATCCGCCGGCTGGAAGAAGCCCCCGGCTTTGCCGCCATTGATGCCATCGCCCTCTTCGAAAGCGGCCTGGATGATCTTTGCAACGCCACCGTGGCTGTCACCGCCCCTATGGAAGACCGGGTCCGCCGGCTGATGGCACGGGACGGCATTACGGAAGAATATGCCCGCAGCCGCATTGCCGCCCAGCCCGACGATGACTATTTCCGGCAGCGCTGCGACTATATTCTGGAAAATAACGGCACCCAGCTGGACTTCAAGAACAAATGTCTTGATTTCTTGGTTCCTTTCGGTATAATGAACTCATAAATCTTTGTAAGGAGTGTTTACTATGACCACTGAAGAACTGCGCGAAAAACTGCTGGCCAAGCGCGCCAACGGCTACACCACCCTGACCGCTGAACAGCGGGCCGAAATGGAAGCTTACTGCAAGCGCTACATGGCCTTTATGGATGCGTGTAAGACCGAGCGGGAAGCCACCGCATGGACCGTGGCCATTGCTCAGCAGCACGGCTTTATGCCCCTCACCCCCGGCATGGACCTGAAGCCCGGCGATAAGGTCTACTACAACAATCGGAACAAGAGCATTCTGCTGGCCGTCATCGGCAGTGAGAGCCTGGCCAAGGGCGCCAATATCTGCGCCGCCCACGTGGACAGCCCCCGGATGGACCTGAAGCCCCAGCCCCTGTATGAGGCCGACGAAATTGCCTACTTCAAGACCCATTACTACGGCGGCATCAAGAAGTACCAGTGGACCGCTGTGCCCCTGGCGCTGCACGGTGTGGTCTGCCTGCGGGACGGCACCACCGTTACCGTCGCCATCGGCGAGGACGAGAACGATCCCATCCTCTACGTTTCCGATCTGCTGATTCACCTCAGTGGCGATCAGATGCAGAAGCCCGCCGCTAAGGTCATCGAGGGCGAGCAGCTGAACGTAATCCTGGGCACCGAGCCCATGGAAGGCGAAGGCAGCGACCTGGTGAAGCTGAATGTGATGCGGATCCTGAACGAGAAGTACGGCTTCACCGAGGCTGACTTCCGCACCGCAGAGCTGACCATCGTTCCCGCCGGCAAGTGCCGGGAAGTGGGTCTGGACCGGAGCCTGCTGGGCGCCTACGGCCACGACGACCGGGTTTGCGCCTTTGCGGAAATCGAGCCCCTGCTGACCATGGGCACCCCCAAGCACACCGCCGTGTGCATCCTGGCCGACAAGGAAGAGATCGGCAGCGTGGGCGTTTCCGGTATGCAGAGCCACTACTTCGAGTACTGCATGGAAATGCTGTGCGACGCCCAGGGCGTGAAACTCAGCGAGTGCTTCGCCAACTCCTTCTGCCTCAGCGCAGACGTGTCCAACGCCTTCGACCCCAACTTCCCCGAAACCTGCGACCGCCGCAACAACTCTCTGCTGAACTACGGCGTGTCCATCTGCAAGTACACCGGTTCCCGCGGCAAGGGCGGCGCTTCCGATGCTTCCGCCGAGGCTATGAACCATGTGCGCAACACCTTCGAGGAAAACGGCGTTCTGTGGCAGATCGCCACTCTGGGCAAGGTGGACCAGGGCGGCGGCGGCACCGTGGCTGCCTACATGGCCAACCGCAACATCGTCACCGTGGATGCCGGTGTGCCCGTTCTGAGCATGCACGCCCCCATGGAGTTGGTCAGCAAGCTGGACTGCTACATGACCATGCTGGCCTGCAAGGCCATCTATCTGGCATAAGAAACCTTCCAATACCGGGAACTCTGCGGGGTTCCCGGTATTATTTACATTTCTTCCATTTACTTTTTCCCCGAGGGATGGTATAATACTTTTTCAGAAAGGAGGTGCCGGGATGCGCCAATTCTTCGATGAATTCAAAGCTTTCTTCCGCAAAGGCGATTTGGTTTTGCTGATGCTGTGTCTTGGCACCAACATTTTCGGAGCCGTAATGATTGCCAGCACCACCAATTACCGTGGCAGCGCCCAGTACGTGATCATCCATCTGGCAGCAGCGATGCTGGGGATTTTGCTTTATGTGACCATCTCTTCCATCGACGTGGACATTTTCCACGAAAACAGGATCTGGCTCGTGCTGTTCAACACCTTCGTGCTGCTGCTTCTGATCCCCTTCGGCACCGACCACGGCTCCGGTAACCGAAGCTGGCTGGTGTTCCCTTTCCTTCCTGTGGATATTCAGCCTGCGGAAATTTGTAAAATCACCTACATTCTGATTATGGCCTCGGTGATGACCAGCCGCCGCAGCCAGATTTCCCACATCAAGTCCGTCATCGAAATGGTGTTCCATCTGATGCTGCTGGCCGGTCTGAACATGGCCCTTTCTTCGGACCTGGGCGTTACCCTGATCTTCGTGTTCATTTTCATCGTGATGGCCTTCACCGGCGGTGTCAATATCATCTGGTTTGCACTGGCTGCAGGTGCGGTGGTGGTTCTGGCCCCCATCGTGTGGAACAGCGGCCTGCTTGCAGAGCACCAGATGGAGCGTCTGGAAGTTCTCTGGAACCCGGAACTGGACCCCATGGGCGTGGACGCCCGGTTCCACAGTGTGCGAAGCCTGAAATCCCTCACCGGCGGCGGTTTCTTCGGCCAGGGTCTCTTTAACGGCATCCGTACCCAGGGCGGCGAGCTGTTCGCCCAGCATACGGACTTCATCTTCTCCGCCATCGGCGAGGAGCTGGGCTTCCTGGGCTGCACCTTTGTGCTGGCCATGCTGGGGCTGATTGTCTGGCGCTGCATTGCCATCGGTCGCCGCAGCCCCGACTACACCCGGCGGCTGGTCTGCTTCGGCGCTGCCGCGGCTCTGACCTTCCAGATTCTGATCAACGTGGGTATGTGCATCGGTATCATGCCCGTTATCGGCCTGACCCTGCCCTTCATCAGTTACGGCGGCTCTTCCGTTGTTTCCCTGTATGCCATGCTGGGCCTGGTCAGCGGGGTCTGCGCCCGCCCCGAAGCCCCCACCCATGAGCGCTATATCCGCCACTACGCCTGACCCAACAAAACTGGCCCACCGATGCTTTGCACTTCCCCTCACAAATGCCAAAACACCTTTTGCCTGCTGGCAAAAGGTGTTTTCTTTCCCGGAAGGGCAGCCAATATGTTAATTGTACTCAAACTCAAAATCACCATTCACACATTTTCCTGTGGTTTCGAGAATGATGTAAACGGTTTTTTCGTTATCATATCGATCATCTAGTGCAATGATTTCATCATAGGATTCTCCGCCCTTAACGGCTATAAGCAATTCCTTTTCACCGCCAACACCGATATAGACATTCATCTCGCCTTCGGCAAGGCGCGCTTCCAAATCAAGCGTATGCTCAGCGCTGCCGTCTCTTCTTAATTTGAAATGATACGTTCCCTGAAAGGTATCAAATTCCATACTCGCTTCATCGCCCTGACAGGAAGTAATCAAAATGGTTGCAGAATAACTGTTAACGTATCCCTCACAACCGCAGAGCATAACGAGAATGAGAATCACTGCCAATGCAAAACAAGCTTTTTTCATGTCTGTATTCCCCTTTGTATTTTGAATGATCATAACATTTTAATGACAGAGTTCATTGGCCACCGCTTTCACTTGGCGACTGTTCGTCAGATTGGGATTTGTCAGTATTACAACTGCTTTATCTCATTGGCAATTATAGCCACGGTTTTGGCGTTGGTATCAATTTTAATGGTATTGAGTGCTTGATACATCGGTATTCTTGCTATGCTTCGCTCAATTATATCTTCAGAACGGATACCTCTTTCCACATCCATTGATAATCTTTCGCACAGGGTCTTTTCATCCGCTACAAGCGAGATGCTTTTCACCTCACAGTTCTGTGTATCCAGCTTCTCAAGTATAGAATTGATAATACTCTGCTCGTGCATCACCCAACAAAAAATGATATTCTCGTATGCAGAACACTTCAGAAAATTATTAAGTAAGTAACAAATATTATTCGTCACCATTGCTTTTGTTTCATCGGTTACTTGGAACGGACTTGCATCCCAGCACCAATCTCCGTCAAGAAATACGCTATTCGGTAAATCCTGTTTGAGCTGTTGGCACACAGTTGTTTTTCCAATTCCCATAGTGCCACCAATCATATATAAAGTTTTCATCATTCGCACCTACAAATTCAAAATTTATCGAACTCTTTCTATCTATATAGATTGTAAAAAGTTTCAATATCTAACTATATTGTAGCATTTTTTTGCCTATTTGTCATCTATTTACGCATAATTATCTTAAAAAATGTATATTTTTTGTTCACCAATACTCATGTAGGACAGAGACATATTTAAAGCAATTGTCAGTTAATTGATTTTTAAAATTGTACCCCGATGCTAAAACATACAATTAAGGATGTTGTATCAAATAATGGTGTAAATTATTTTGTGCTATTATTGTTGATACAACTTCTTTTTATGAAGCTATCCAAATATTAATTGTAAATTACTTGTTATTCCTTTGACATATTTTGCAAACAATGTTAAAATATACCCATCAACATACAAAAGGATGATTTATATGAAAGATATATCTGAAAAATCCCTTGCAATAATCAAAAAAATGCAACAAAATGAGCTTACAGAAAGCTATATTTATAAAGAGATCGCAAAGTTTGCCAAAGGAGAAGAGAATAAGAAGGTGCTTTTACGTCTCTGTGAAGAAGAGATGGCTCATTATGAGATTTGGAAGCAGTATACCGGCATTGAGATGAAGCCGGAGAAGGGCAAGATCTTCAAGTTCAAGATGCTGGCCCGTATCCTTGGTTTTACATTTGCTATTAAATTAATGGAGAATGGAGAAGAGAACGCACAGTCCGAATACGAGCTTCTGGCCCGGGAAGTTGAAGAATCTGCTGTGATCCGTCAGCAGGAAGTAGAACACGAGAATGCCCTCATGAACATGCTGGACGAGGAACGTCTTCAGTACGTGGGCAGCATGGTGCTTGGCCTCAATGACGCTCTGGTGGAACTGACCGGTTCTCTGGCAGGTTTTACATTTGCGCTTCAGAACACACGCCTGATCGCTCTGTCCGGACTGATCATTGGTATTTCCGCTACCTTTTCCATGGCATCCAGTGAATTCCTGGCCGCAAGAAGTGAGGGACGCGACGATGCTCTGAAGTCCTGCAGCTACACCGGTACCGCTTATCTGATCACCGTAGTCCTGCTCGTTGCACCGTACCTGATCTTCGGCAACGCCCAGTACCTGATCGCGCTGGCGTGCATGATGCTCATTGTTGTACTGATCATCGCCGGCTTCACTTATTATACTTCCGTTGCTCAGGATCAGCCGTTCAAATCCAGATTCCTGGAGATGGCGCTCATCAGCATCAGCGTTGCGGTTCTTTCTTTCGTTGTTGGTGTACTTGCGAAGAAATTCCTCGGTGTTGATGTATAAATCTCATAAATGCTTAATAGCCGTTGTGCAGACCATATGATTTGGCCGCGCAACGGCTTTCTT
>JAZSLC010000138.1:0-4349 GCA_045535175.1 Faecousia sp.
GGCCGCGGCGGCGGCGGTTTCCCCACCGGCAGAAAGTGGATGTTCGCCTACGGTTCCCAGAGCGACCAGAAATATGTGGTCTGTAACGGCGACGAGGGCGATCCCGGCGCATTCATGGACCGCTCCATTCTGGAAGGTAATCCCTATGCCGTTATCGAAGGTATGATGATCGCGGGCTATGCCATTGGTGCATCCGAGGGTTATTTCTACGTTCGTGCTGAGTATCCCATCGCCGTTAACCGTCTGCGCAATGCCATCAAGCAGATGAACGAAGCCGGCATCCTGGGTAAGAATATCATGGGCACTGACTTCAGCTTCCAGGCCCACATCCGTCTGGGTGCAGGCGCTTTCGTCTGCGGTGAGGAGACTGCACTGCTGAACTCCATTGAGGGTAAGCGCGGCATGCCCCGTCCCCGTCCTCCCTTCCCCGCTGTGAAGGGTCTGTGGGCAGAACCCACCATCGTCAACAACGTGGAAACCCTGGCCTGCGTTCCCTACATCCTCCGGGAGGGTGCTGCTGAGTTCGCCTCCTGCGGCACCGAGCGTTCCAAGGGCACCAAGGTCTTCGCCCTGGGCGGCAAGGTTAACAACGTTGGTCTGGTGGAAATCCCCATGGGTACCACTCTGCGGGAACTGATCTACGACATCGGTGGCGGCATTCCCGATGGCAAGCAGTTTAAGGCTATCCAGACCGGTGGTCCCTCCGGCGGCTGTCTCACCGCAGAAGGACTGGATGAGCCCATTGACTTTGACAATCTGGTTGCCAAGGGCTCCATGATGGGTTCCGGCGGTGCCATCGTCATGGACGAGGACAACTGCATGGTGGACGTTGCCAAGTTCTACATGGAGTTCATCTGCGACGAATCCTGTGGTAAGTGTACCCCCTGCCGGATCGGCACCCGCCGTATGCTGGAGATCCTGACCAAGATCACCGAAGGCAAGGGAACTCTGGAGGATTTGGATAAGCTGGAGGAGATCAGCAACCTGATCAAGACCGGTTCTCTGTGTGCTCTGGGCCAGACTGCTTCCAACCCTGTCATGTCTACCATGAAGCACTTCCGCGACGAATACATTGCTCACGTTGTGGACAAGAAGTGCCCTGCCAAGGTCTGCAAGAATCTGATGAGCTATGTCATTACCAAGGGCAAGTGCATTGGCTGCGGTATGTGTGCAAAGGCCTGCCCCGCTGATGCCATCTCCAAGACCGACTACATTGCCCCCGGCAAGAAGAAGCCCGCGCTGGCCATCGATCCTATGAAGTGTGTCAAATGCGGCGCCTGTATCGCCACCTGTAAGTTTGGCGCCATCTCCAAGCAGTAATTTGTATTCGTATTCCGGGCCGCACTGTATGATCTCTGCGGCCCGGATTATCATTCCGGCAAACAAAATGGATGGTAGCCCATGTTCAGGACCACCATCCATATCATCCTAATGTATCTTGATTCTTCAGCCGCATACGAAGTGATGCGATGGAAATTGCCAGGTCCTCACTTTGAACCATGACATGATCCGGCGCTTTCAGATAAACCGGAGCAAAATTCCAAATGGCCTTGATGCCGCAGGCAACCATGCAGTCACAGACATCCTGCGCACTTTCTGCCGGAACCGCAACAATGCCAATGTGCACATCATAGTACTTGCAGAAAGACTCCATTCGGCTTAAGGGATAAATCGGTTTGCCGCTGCTTGTCTGAGTGTCAATCGGACAGATATCAAACCCAGCCATCAAATTGATTCCGGATTCCGCAAATCCCGGATAATCCAGAAGTGCTCGTCCCAGTTTTCCTGCCCCTACAAGGATCGCTCCGGTTTCTGTGACAAAATCCAGATACTTTTCGATATCGCGAATCAACAATTCCCGGGAACGTCCGACTCTTCTGCGACCTGTGTCGGAGATTTTAGCCAGATCCTTGCGCACCTGCACATCACCCAATCCCAAACCTTTGGCTAAGGTGGTGGCAGACACATTTTCAACGGAATCCCCCAATGATTTCAGATAATTCAGATAGGCCGGAAGTCGTTTCAACAGTTTTTTTGAGACCTTGTTCGTCTCCATCAAATCCCCCCGTTTACAGAAAACCAACAGTAACTCTGTGAATTATAATATTGGAAATTGCAATAACCAATATTTTTATGATATTTTATTTATAGGAGCAATCTATGGGTCCCGGAGGTAATCATATATGAACTACAACGTGTTGCGATATTTCTCTGTCCTGGCTCAGGTGGAGCACTATACTGTTGCGGCTGCCCGGCTGGGAATCTCGCAGCCGTCCTTGAGCAGCGCGATCCATAACCTGGAAACCGAGCTGGGCGGCGTAAAGCTCTTTGAAAAAGCTGGAAGAAACATCCGACTGACAGAAGAAGGTAAGTTCTATCGGGAGAAAGTTGACGCTGCACTGAACGAACTGCATACCGCCTCTCTGATGCTTCGTGACAGCAAAATCAGCGCGCCGATCGTCATTCGTATGGGCCTTGTTTCCGGCACATTAGACGGTCTTGTGGCAAGAGAAATTTCCAATTATGCCCAAAAGAACAAGCGCATCCGATTCCACCTGACAGAGAGTTCCGCCGAAAACCTCATGGATTTAGTGAGGCAGGAAAAACTGGATATGGCTATTGTGGACTCTACAGACCGGGACAGAAGTCTTCACTTCCGGAAGCTGAATCAGCGGGATTTTTATGTGGCATTACCGGAAGGCCACCCGTTGTCAGGTTTTGAATCCCTTGAACCTCAGGATGTGGTTCATGAACCCCAAATCGTATTCAATTACGATGTAGGTAAGAGTTTCAAGGAATGGACCACCGGCACGCCTGCTGACGAAAGTGTGATTTGTACGGTGGATACCGCGCAATCCGCGTTGGACCTGGTGGCTGCCGGTGTTGGAATTGCATTTATTCCCGACGAATGCGTGCAGCAGCGCCCGGGAATCCGGTTTGTTCCTCTTAAAAACTGGCATCAGGCGCTGTATATGTGTATTCTTTACGATAAATGGCTGGAACCGCCAGTTTGGAATTTTGTGGAGATTCTTGTGAAATCCATCCGGGATTCTGTAAGAGATTAACCAAAAATCTTCCAAAAGCCGCAGATCCCACCTATAATACATGCCTTGTAAAGAAAGGATAGAAACCAATGCTGGAGCATTTTGTTGAACTTTTTTTGGAGATATTAATCCCTATCTGTGAGTTAATGGGTATTTCTATTGTTGCCATATCCGCCGGTACAGCTTTCTGGCAGTATGTCAAAAGCTTGATCAAGCGTGTCCCATGCAATGTAAAATTCCAGCTTGCAAACGGTCTGGCACTGAGTCTGGAGTTCAAGATGGCTGCAGAGATTCTAAAGACCGTTCTGATCCGCGATTTCGGCGAATTGACCGTACTTGGTGCCGTAATTATTCTCCGGGCCCTGCTGTCTTTCTTGATTCATTTTGAAATGAATCACTCCAAAGAAAACCACAGCAAAGCCGTGGATGCCAATGTGTGAGTCTAAACCTGTACATAAGGAACAATTCTCCTGTGTACCAGATGTTGTTATACAAACGATCCCCCGGCCTACGAAGGCCGGGGGATGATCATTTTACAAAATGTGTGTGATTCTCATATAGTGGTTAACCCTTGGCATTTCTATATGCCAAAGCTTCCTTGTATCTGTCAGAAAGCTCAGAGATATAGATTAGGCCTCTGAAGTTTCGACGGCAACCTCTGAGCAAGCATTTTATCAAAAATCCTTCAAATCCTCCAAGGAACGTTGAACGAAGCGATTCTGAGTCATATCCAGATGGGCATATATCTCCATGGTTGTCCGGATGCTGGAGTGGCCGATGGATTTTGAAAACGTCGCCAGATCGAAGTCAGGATCATTTTTATGCTTGATGTAGTAGTGGGTCACATAGGTATGCCGGAGGCCATGCACGGTGACATTATGGGTCAGGCCGATCTTCTTGCAGATCTTCCGATGACCCTGGCTAGTGCTGCAGCTGACACCACTGCCAAATGGGAAGTTGGAAGATCCGCAGATGTACTTATGTTCTCGGCGGATCGCTTCGTATTTCTCTTTGATAACACGCTTGGCAGATTTTTGCTCCGGACCTGCGTAATCCAATTCTGCCTGCCGCAGCTCCTCAGCCATACGCTGATCGATGATCTCAGACTGTTCATCAAACTGTTTGCGGAGCATTTGCAGGTCCTGTACGGCCTGCTTGTTGAGAACGATCACACGCTCGCCGGATTCTGTTTTCGGCGTCTGAGTAATCTTCTCGTTACCCACGTAGACCATGTTTTTGTCGATTAGAATAGTTTTGCTGTAATCATCATAGTCTGTCCAGGTCAAGGCCAAAGCTTCACCCACA
>JAZSLC010000050.1:0-3447 GCA_045535175.1 Faecousia sp.
ACCTTCTTGTCAAGGCCTGCGAGAGCGAATTCCTCGCGGAGGATGGCGTCGGATTCACGGACAGCCTCCAGACGGCCACTCGTGATGGCACCCAGACAGCGCACGCCCAGACCGGGGCCGGGGAAGGGCTGACGGTATACCATGCCGTGAGGAAGACCCAGCGCCTCGCCCACCACGCGGACCTCGTCCTTAAACAGCAGCTTCAGGGGCTCCACCAGCTCAAACTGCAGATCCTCAGGCAGGCCGCCCACATTATGGTGGGATTTAATGGCCTTCTTGCCCTCGGCAGCCTTGATGGACTCCAGAATGTCGGGGTAAATGGTACCCTGTGCCAGGAAGGAAATACCCTCCAGCTTCCGGGCCTCATCAGCAAAGACCGTGATGAACTCCTTGCCGATGATCTTACGCTTGGTCTCGGGGTCGGAAACACCGGCCAGCAGACCCAGGAAATGATCGGTGGCATCCACATAGATCAGGTTGGCATCCATGCCGTCTTTGAACATCTTGATAACGCTCTCGGACTCGTTCTTGCGCATCAGGCCGTGGTTCACGTGAACGCAGACCAGCTGCTTGCCAATGGCCTTGATCAGCAGAGCGGCCACTACAGAGGAGTCAACACCGCCGGAAAGCGCCAGCAAAACTTTCTTATCGCCCACCTGGGCACGGACAGCGGCTACCTGCTCTTCAATAAAAGCATCGGCCAGGGCCTTGGTGGTGATCCGCTGCATGGATTCGGGACGAAGATCAAAGGACATAATACATTCCTCCTGCACCGTAAAATTTGATAGAAATATTATACAGGTATTTTTTTCAATACGCAAGAAAAAAATACTTGTAATTGTGCCTAAATCCTGTTTTTTTCAAATTCCTCCCGCCATCTAATTTGACGAAGGACAAATTCCGATTGATCGCTCTGTTGATTTGCTATGCAATACCCTCTCCCGGGGAGAGGGTGCCCCGAAGGGGCGGGTATGGAATGCGGGCACAAAGCTCAAAAATGCACAGACTGTAGGCTTTTTCTGCAATACGGAAAAGGAATACCCTCATCCGTCACGGCTAACGCGTGCCACCTTCCCCCAGGGGAAGGTACCGCTTTAAAAGGGGGTGTCTCAAAATGCATGAGACACCCCAAAAACGAATATTTATTAATAACAAATTGTAGGGAACGGCCTGTGTGCCGTTCCTATTTGCATTTTTGCGGGAATTTTTAAGGATTGACACATAGGTCATTCCCTACATATGCATTTTGAGACGACCTCTTCCTTTCATTTAGCACAGCTTTGCGCCGGCGGGGATGGCGTCGTCGATCATCAGCAGGTGCAGCTTCTCCTCGCCCTTTTCAGTGTGGACGGCGGAGATCAGCATACCGCAGGATTCCTTGCCCATCATCTTCCGGGGAGGCAGATTGGTGATGGCAACCAGAGTCTTGCCGATCAGCTCTTCCGGCTTATAGTACTTGGCGATGCCGCTGAGGATCTGCCGGTCGGTGCCGGTGCCGTCATCCAGGGTAAACTGCAGGAGCTTATCAGACTTCTTCACATTCTGGCAATCCTTGACCTTCACGGCACGGAAATCACTCTTGCAGAAGGTGTCGAAATCCACTTTTTCATCAAGATAGGGTTCGATCTCGATATCGCTCTTAGGCTTACTCAGCTCTTCCAGCGCAGACAGCTCCTTCTCCACTTCGATCAGGGGGAACGGGGCCGCACCGTTGTCGGTAGCCACAGTAGCCGGCAGCACACCGAAGGTGGCCAGGCTGTCCCAACCCATCTCAGCACCGCCCAGCCGGGCAGCGATTTCCTTGGCGGTATCCGGCATGAAGGGGGTGAGTAAACCTGCGCAGATACGCACGGTTTCCAACAGGTTATACAGCACCTTGGCAAGCCGGGGATGATTTTCTTCACTCTTGGCCAGCACCCAGGGCGCATTCTCGTCGATATACTTGTTGGCCCGGGAAATGACCTTAAACACCTCTGCCAAAGCATTTTGGAAGGCATAGGCTTCCATCTGTGCTTCGTACTTATCCCGCAGACCGGCAGCAAGGCCCAGAAGCTCTGCATCCATTTCCTCATTGGCAAGCTGATTTTCCGGCAGCTTTTCGCCAAAGTACTTCTGCGCCATAGCCACAGTACGGGACACCAGGTTGCCCAGGTCGTTGGCAAGGTCGGTGTTGATGGTGGAGATCAAAAGCTCATTGGAGAAATTGCCGTCAGAGCCAAAGGGGAAGGACCGCAGCAGGAAGAACCGCAGAGCATCCACGCCGAAGCGCTGGGCCAGAATATACGGATCTACCACATTGCCCTTGGACTTACTCATCTTGCCGCCGTCCAGCAGCAGCCAGCCGTGACCGTAGACCTTCTTGGGCAGAGGCAGGTCAAGGCTCATCAGCATTGCAGGCCAGATAATGGAGTGGAAACGGACGATCTCCTTGCCCACAAAGTGGACATCCGCAGGCCAAAACGCATCCAGATCACCATACTTGTCGTTGCAGAAGCCCAGGGCGGTCATATAGTTAAACAGCGCGTCGATCCAAACATAGACCACATGGCCCTCGTCAAAGTCCACGGGCACGCCCCAGGTGAAGCTGGTACGGGAAACGCACAGATCCTCCAGGCCCGGCTTAATGAAGTTGTTCACCATCTCGTGGACACGGCTCCGGGGCTCCAGGAAATCGGTGTTCTCAAGCAGATCCCGGATCCGGTCAGCGTACTTGGACAGGCGGAAGAAGTAGGCCTCTTCCTCGGCATAATCGCACTCCCGGCCGCAGTCGGGGCACTTGCCGTCCACCAGCTGGCTCTCGGTCCAGAAGGACTCACAGGGTTTGCAGTACTTGCCGGTGTACTTGCCCTTGTAGATGTCGCCATTTTCGTACATCTTCTTGAAGATCTTCTGAATGGCTGCCACATGGTAATCATCGGTGGTGCGGATGAACCGGTCATGGCTGATGTTCATCAGCTTCCACAGATCCAGCACGCCCTTTTCGCCCAGGACGATGTTGTCCACGAACTGCTGGGGCGTGACACCGGCTTCCCTGGCCTTGTCCTCGATCTTCTGGCCATGCTCATCGGTACCGGTAAGGAACTTGACATTGTAGCCCTGCAGGCGCTTATAGCGGGCCATGGCATCGGTGGCCACGGTGCAGTAGGCGTGACCGATGTGCAGATTGGCACTGGGATAGTAGATGGGGGTCGTGATGTAGTAATTGCCTTTGCTCATTTTCTTTCCTCCTAATGAAAAATCGCCCCTGGCTCAGCCAAGGGCGATAAAAATTACCGCGGTACCACCTTGTTTTGCATCGGCGCCCAGGCGCCAGTGCCTCTTTTGCGCGATGACGGGCGCAGCCGGGAATGCCTACCTATCGACACTCCAGCTCCCAGACCATGTTCGGCTGACGGATCCCGTACCCCTTTCCAGCAACCGGGGCTCTCTGAACGGCCTTTCAGCGTA
>JAZSLC010000198.1:0-2233 GCA_045535175.1 Faecousia sp.
AGATACTACTATGTGCCTGCCAAATATGTCAAAGACGGTAATCTTCCGATCCATTATGTCGCTCTGTATCAGTCCAGGAATCGGTTTAAGGAATATGCCGGTATTCGGTATTACGGCGAAGTTACCTACATGAAGAAGGTAAGGCGCAGGGAGATCGACTTCCCCATGAGCCGCAACAACGGCGACGAGGAGTATTATGCTTTCCGCATCAAGGAGTGGAAGACGCTTCCTACTCCCATCGTTGTGAAAGACGAGTGGGTCAACGAGCCGAAGTTCACCAGCTTGTTCCTGCTGGAACACAGCCAGCAGTCCTTTGAGTTGTTCAACATCCATTCCGAGGAAGAATATCGCCTCATGGTGGAGATCAACAAGGCCTTTGATAATCTGTCTGCCGAAACTTCTGCGGATAATACCACCGTGTACCGGGTCAACGACAAAAATGCCATTATCGTTCAGGATGGTTCTTTTACCATCACAAACAACAACGGTGATATCCTCGATTCGATTCCGGTCAGTATGTTCTCCCGAAGCCCCAGGGCGGGATTTAATAAGCTGAAGCGGATTATTGGGCAATGATTGTGTCCATAGCGGTGTATGCAAAAGCAGATTTTCACTTTCTTCGATACCGCATCCCTCTGCAAATTTCCTCCTTCCTCTTGAAACGCTCCTGGGCCTGTGCTGTGATTTCCAGAAGCTGCTGGAGATCATTATCCCGGATGCTTTTGTTATAGGTGCCTCTGGATTTGTCCTGGTAGATGAACGGGGTTATCTCGTGGCGGAGGGACTCCTTCAGCAGGAGGATACGGCCCAGGCGGCCGTTGTAGTCGGGGAAGGGGTGGATGTGTTCGAACTGGATGTGGAAGTCCAAGATACTGTTCAGGTTGGTGGGGGTGTGTTCGTAGGTATAGAGCAGGTCGGTGAGGGTTCGGCTGATGTCTTGTGGCGGGATGCCAGGGGTGGTAGTTTCGGTACGGAAGCTGCCGGGGCGGAGACTTCCTTCCAGAGAGGCGGCAGTGCCGGTGGTGAGGATGGTGTGATAGCGTTTGATGAGGGCTATGGTCAGCGGCTGCATGACAGTGTCGAGCATGGCCCGGACGCAGCGGAAATGGTTGACCGTCTCCACCAGGTCGTCCACCTTCATAGGCTCGAAGGCCGAGGTGACCTTGCCTGTCCGGTAGACCTCCTCCACCTGCTTTCGGGCCAGACGGTTGCTGGCCATGCGGTTCGAGTGGTAGGCCAGCTCGATCTGGATGTACTCGTAGATGCCGAAGTGGTTGTTGCGCTCCCGTTGGTAACGGATGCGTCTGACCAGCGGCGGGAGCCAGATCTCGGGCTCCGGTTTCTCCACGACAATCATCTTCGGCTTTTGAGCATCCCCCGGGATCAGCCAGCCCCGTTCCCCCTGCTGGGCGTTTTCGATCCGGCCCTGGGTGCAGTAGCGGCGAACCATTCGCTCTGATATGCCCCACTTTTCGGCCGCTTTTTTGACGCTGATATAGTTGTCCATGTGGCTCCTTTCTGTAGCTGCGGAATCAAGAGTGCGGAACTCGGTACAGATTTTGCGGAACTTCCCGTGCCTAACCGTACCCTAACGAGATAAAAACACCCTGGAAAAATTGGGGGCATTCTGGAAAAATGATGCCCGGAAATCCTCCATAGCTTCCATATTTTCCGTATATTCCCCAATTTTCCAGGGCATTTGGGCCATGGCATTCAAGAGGTCAGCGGTTCGATCCCGCTTATCTCCGCCAAAAAGACCGACTTTCATCTAAAAAGTCGGTCTTTTTCTAACTTTTTCGGTTTTGTACATAACGCCGATCTACCACCGGAGAAGCTCGGAACCGTTTGGTTCCGGGCTTGGGGGTTAAAGCAGACTCAGGATCCTTCGCTTGTATTCCAGAAATTCCGGGGTCAGGTTGAAGTCCGCCGGTCTGGGCTTGGGCTGGGTGATGGGGATCTCCTCCACGATCCGTCCGGGCTGGCCGGAGAGCAGGTAGATCCGGTCCGAAAGGAGGATGGCCTCGTCGATGTCGTGGGTGATGAAGAGGGTGGAGAGCTTGATGCGCTCCATGACCTCCAGGTACCACCGGTGGATGGAGCTCTTGGTCAGGGTGTCCAGGGCGGAGAATGGCTCGTCCAGCAGGGCCACATCCTGAGAAAACAGGTAGGTCCGCAGGAGCGCCGCCCGCTGGCGCATACCGCCGGAGGGCTGGGCGGGGGAGCGCTTCTGGAA
>JAZSLC010000084.1:0-11722 GCA_045535175.1 Faecousia sp.
CCCACGGTTTCCACTGTAGGGGCCGATGCCCACATCGGCCCGAAACGCCCCCGGTTTCGTACCCCTTCCGGTCATGTCCGTAGGGACGCCTCTCCGAGGCGTCCGGAACGATCACGCCGGTCCATCGATATCACCTGCCGATAAACCCCGCAATTATACGATGGTTTTTCCGCCCCGTTTCCATCCATCGAAACGCCGCCCTTCCGGACACCTCAGGAGAGGTGTCCCTACAAAAAACCTGCCGGGTTTTTGCGTAATACCCCCACACCCAAATACCATAACGAAGAAGATCCTTCGACTCCGTTTCACGACCCTCAGGATGACGCCGCCGGCACTGCCGGCTTTATTTGATCATGTCAATGCCCCGCTGCAGGGTTTCTCCGTCGATGGCACCTACGGCCCGGGCGATCACGTGGCCCTGGGCATTGATGAAGTAGGAGGTGGGCAGGGAGTAGGCCCCGTAAACCCCGGCGGCCATGCCCATGGTGTCATAAAACACCGGGAAGGTGTAGCCCTTGGAGGCGATAAACTCCGAGGCGGTCTGCACCGTCTCCCGGCCCCCGTCGGTCATGTTGATCATCAGAAACGCCACATCCTCCCCCAGCTCCAGGTACTTCTCCTGGAAGTCCGGCATTTCCATCTGGCAGGGGCCGCACCAGCTGGCCCAGAAATTCAGCACAATGGGCTTCCCGAAATAGTCCGACAGATGCACCTCGTTGCCCTCGGCATCATACACCGTAAAATCCGGCGCCGTAATCACCGGCTGGGTGGTCTGTGCAGGCTCCGTAGTGTCCCCGGGCACCGTATCCGAAGGTTCAGGATCGGTCTGTGAGGGCGCAGTGGGGGCGGTGGTGGCAGGGGGCGTGGTGGCAGGGGGATTCTGCACCTCCAGCCGGTCGGGCTGCAGCCGGTCCCCCAGCAGCCCATAAAGCACACTGGCCCCGGCAATCAGAAGCACAAACACCGCAATCAGTACAATCAGCGTAATCTTATTTTTCATATTGCCTCCTTAACTCAGCAGACCCAGCAGCCGGCCCAGGGTGCCCGTGGCCATGAGAATGCCCACCAGCACCAGGATCCCGCCGCTCAGCTTGTTGATGATGCCGTAGTGGCTCTTGATCCACTGGAACGCCGACTTCAGGTAGTCGATCAAAATGGCGCTCAGCACAAAGGGAATCCCCAGGCCCAGCGAGTAGGCCAGCAGCATCAGCATTCCCTCCAGCACATGGCCCTGCTGGGATGCCAGCATCAGCGCCGACCCCAGGAAGGCACCCACACAGGGGGTCCAGCCCACGGAAAAGATCATGCCGAACAGCACCGCCCGGAAAAAGCCCATGTGGGCAGTATTCACCGCTGCGCCGCTGCCCCGGAACAGGTTCAGCTTCAGCACGCCCAGGAAATTCAGGCCGAACAGGATCACAATGGCCCCGGACACGATGTTCACCGCGGTCTGATGCTGCCGCAGGAAGCTGCCCACAGAGCCCGCCAGGGCGCCCATGGCCACAAACACCGCCGTAAAGCCCAGCACAAAGCCCAAAGCGCCTTTCAGGGTCTTCCCGGTGCTGCGCACGCCGCCCCCGGCGAAGTAAGAAATATAGATGGGCAGCATAGGCAGCAAACAGGGGGAAATGAAGGTAATGATCCCCTCCAAAAATGCAATCAGGTACTGCAAAACGTTCACGCTCCTTCCGGCGGGACCTGTCCCCGCCGATCTTTTGATAACAGTATAACACACAAGCGCAACCCTTTCTGTGACCAAATCACTGTTTTCCAAAAAACAATTGTCCCACCCTTGTGCCCTTGATTTCCCACGACTGTAACAGTATAATGAATTCAGCGATAAATCGACTCCATTCCCCCAAAAACAGTCCGGAAAGAGGGTGTTTCCATGACCACAAGAGAGAAAACTCTGAACCGCCTGAGCCTTGGGATCAAGGGCATCTGCCGCACCAAACGCTCCCGCCGCCGCACTGCCCTGGTGCTGCTGTCACTACTGGTGGTTCTTTCTCTGGCCGTTTCCGTCCCCCTGGTGATTCATCACTTCACCCCGGAGCCCCCCGCCCCCCGGTGGGAGGGCCGCATGGTGATTCTGTGTGGCAACGAAAACGTCTACAACAATCTGTTTTACAAACTTTACCCCAAACTTCTTCCCTCTTTTGACATTACCAAAGCTTCCTTTGAGGAAAAGCTGAATGTGACCCTGTGCAGAAAAAGCGCCTATAAGGAAATGGTCGCCCAGTACGGCCTGGAAGAATATCTGGACCCGGAAACCCTCCCGCCACTGAACCGGACCTTCTATGTGATCTTGCTGGATGAAAACCAGGTGCCGCTTTATCTGGGTACCGATCAGGCCCAGCTGCTGGAAGTCCTCCGTCCCATTTTGGAAGTTCTCATGGAAGGAGATCTGCCATGATCCGTCAAGATTTGTTTATTTCCAGCACCTTTCAGGATATGCACGCAGAGCGGGACCTGCTCCATCGGGTGGTCATCCCGGAACTGCAGGACCGTTTTTCCGGTCACCGGGTTCATCTGGATCTGATCGACCTGCGCTGGGGCATCAGCACCCCGGACGAGGCATCGGAGCAGGCCAACACCGCCAAAATTCTCCGGGTCTGTTTTGATGAAATCGAGCGCAGCAAGCCCTTCTTCATCGGCTTCATCGGAGAGCGCTACGGCTGGATTCCCGACAAACACATCATCGAAAGCGCCCTGCTGGGTTACGAAATGGAACTGCCCGATGCCGAAAAGGCCGTCAGCATCACCGAACTGGAGATGCGCTACGCTCTGGAAAAATTTGAATCCCGGGCCAACTGCTTTTTCTTTATCCGCAGCGGCCTGAGCCCGGACCAGATCCGGGACCCAGACACCCGCAGCATCTACTTCCCCACGGACCCGGCCATGCAGCGCTGCACCGACCGGCTGAAAGCCCACCTGCGCAGCCACTACGGAAGCCAGGTATTCGATTACCGCTGCCGCTGGGACCCGGAAGCCAACAAAATCACCGGCCTGGAAGAGCTGGGAACCATGCTGATCCGAATCATCGGTGACGCCATCGCTTCCCAGCTTCAGCAGGCGCCCTCCGGGGAACAGGAAACGCCCTTTGCTCCGGAGCAGGCCATCCAAAAAGCCCACCTCCAGGACCTTCAAACGGGTTTCTATGGACGTGAGCAGGAACTGCAGGCCCTGGAACGGTTCGTCACCGGCTCCGGCAGCGGAGAAATGGCGGTGGTGGCCCCCTCCGGCTTTGGCAAAAGTTCCCTGATGGCGGCGCTGTGCGGTCGCCTTTCCAAAAAAGACATCACCCTCATTCCCTTTTTTGCGGGTATTTCCGACCGTTCCGGCCACTTCCCCTTCCTGGCCCGGTACTGCTATGCCACCCTGGTCCCCGATGCTGCCGATACTGCCTGGGATTTGGAGTATCCGGAACTGAAGCGCAGGCTCCTGACCGCACTGATGGATGCTGCCGAGAAACGGCCCGTGCTCATTGTGGTGGATGCCCTGGATCAGTTTTCCGATTCCCGGCAGCTCCAGGAGCTGGACTGGATTCAGGATCAGCTGATTCCCCGGGGCGTACGGATCCTGTACTCCTGCCTGCCCGGCCGGGAGGACCTGTTCCAAAAACGGTCTGCCGCCGTCTTCCCCCTGGAGACTCTGCAGCCCCAGGAGATCCCCCTGGTGGCCCAGGGCATTGCCCGGCGGCTCCACAAAGAAATTCCCCGGGAAGCCCTGGCCCTGCTGACCCAAAAAACCGATGCCTCCGGCACACCGGTCTGCGGTGTGCCCATGTATCTGGCCTCCCTGCTGGAACTGCTGTGCTCTTTCGGCTACGATGATTTCCGGCAGATTACCGCCCGTCAGCATCTGCACCACCTGACCCCTGCCGGGGCCATCAATCAGTACATTTCCGACACCATCCGAAGTGCGGGCAGCACCATTTCGGATCTCATCCAGGCCCTGTCCGCCAAAAGTGCCGCCCAGTTGGATTTGCGATATGAATGGATCACCGCCCTGTTGGTCTGCACCCCCGGCGGCATTACCGAGCAGGAGATTCTGGGAATCACCGCCGGTGGCCCCTGTCCCGTCACCGCAGCGGATTTTTCCGTCTATCGGCGAATGTTCCGGATGCACCTGCACCAGCATCAGGACGGCAGCTGGCGGTTCTCCCACAACATCATCCAAAACGCCCTACTGGCTCAAACCCAGACCCGGAACCTGAAGGACCTGTGGCACCGGGCGGCCCAATACTATCTCCGCCTCCCGGAACACCATCCGGCCAAATACCCGGGGCTGATCCATGCCTGCGGCCGCATCAAAGACTACCGGACCCTGGCCGGGTGCTGCTTCCGGCCGGCCTTTATCCGGGGTGCCGATGCCCTTTGCCGCCTGGCCCTGGAAGCAAACCGGCCCGACACCGGCCGCAACGACCTGCTGGAGGAATGCAGCCCGGAAGAAACATTCCAAATCTGCCGGATCCTCTCCCCGAAGCTCCGGGAACTTGCCGCCTTCAATCACCCCCATGGGCTGGACCTGTGCCTTCGCTGCATTTGCGCCCTGCAGGCAGAGGATTTCCGCCACCCGGAGGGCTACACCCTGCTCTCTGATTATTATTTCACAGCCGCAGAGGCACTGCTGCAGGAAGAAGACAGCCGCGCCCACAGCTTTTTTGAAATTGCCCTGGGCCTTCTGGAGCATTGCACCCAGGAAAAACCCGGGCAGCTGCCGGAAACCGCCCTGCAAATTAGCCGGATCTTTGCAGACCGGCTGGAATGGTCCCAGGCCCATACCTATGCCAAAATCGCCCACCGGGCAGCCCTCCGGGCAAATGCCAAAGACCCCTGCCCCGATCTGCTGGCCCAGACCTGGTTTTCCCTGGGTTCCTGCCAATGGTCCAACCCCCTTTGGCTGGACAAAGCCCGGGCCAACCGCTGCCTTTACCGGGCTGCTTTCCTGGCCCATGGGCAGGGGAATTGGGATCTGACGGTCCGGGCGGGCATTCAGTACCTGCGCTCCGGAAAGCTGCTGCAAAACCGGAAGCACCGCCACTTTCTTCTGGAACGGATCCGCACTGCCCCCACCGAAGCTCTGGGTCCACGGGCCCTGGTGGAACTGCTGCTGTTCCGGGCCCGGCAGGGGCAGGATCTTCCCCTGTATGACCGTGCCTGCCAGGCCGCCGTCCAGATTCTGGCCCGGGAAAACAGCCGGGAAGCCCTCAGGCTCTACGAAACCACACTGCACCACTACACCTATCAACTGATGGTCACGGAAGGTTCTCCCCCCCGGCTGATTTTGGAAATCGCCGGCAAACTGGACCGCTGCTGCCGGAAGCTGTTTCTGGTCACCGGCCACATCCACTGGAACGAGCAGCGTATTGCCCTTGCCAACGACCTGGACGCATACTGCCAGGCCCACCGGCTGCCGGATCAAACAGCCTCCATTCACCAGGGAACCGCCGATCTGACCCGCAGCCGTTGGTCCCGAAACACCCTGAAATCCCTGTCCGCCGCCCACAGCTATACCTCCGTAGCCATAAAGGCCGGGCTTATTGTTCTGGCCCTGGTCATCGTGACCTCCGTGCTGCTGAATCTGCAATTTGTAACAAATCACGCACTGGATATCCTGGCCTCCACGTTGTACAACGCCCTGGAAACCGCCGCCAACGTGACAGCGGTGCTGGGAATGCTGTTTTTCACCCTGGGTCTGCTGGCCATGGACAAGGAATCCTTTGACCGGGAAGCCAACCGCCGGCTGCTGGGCTGGTGCCAAGGGCTGATTACGGCTTTTCTGGTTCTGCTGCTGCCGTGTCTTTCGGTGTATTTTTCCTCCTACGAAGATCCCTACCACTTTGACCGGTATTTCTACCCCATGGCCATCACCGTGATGCTCAGTGTGGTCTTCACCTGCTCTATCACCTGGTTTATCGCCTGGCCGGCAGGGCTGCTGATCTCCCGTTCCCAAAATACCGAGGCACGGCAGCGCTTCCGGTTTCTCTACCGACACCGCCAGTGGTGGCAGCCCCATTGGGGTGCCATGGCCTTCCAGCTGGGCACCGCAGTGTGCTTCCTGCTGTGTGCATGGCTGCCCAATATGGACCAGACCTACAACGCCCTGGACTTCCGGGGCACCACCGTGCAGCAGCACGTGTTCTTCTGCTGGGTGCCGCTGGCACTGCAAGTGCTTGTATCCGGCGTTCAGGCGCTGATTTCCCGGCTGCGCTGGGGCAATCCCCGTCAGCGCACCTTCAGCTACCGGTTCCGTCCCCCTGCAAATTCCCCCAAACGATTGATTCTGCTGATTCTGACCCTGGTCCTGACCGTTATTTGCTCCAAACAGGCAGGAAAGGAACTGCAATTCCGGGAATACGGCTACCGGGTCCATGACGGTCTTTACTACACCGTCTCCCAGGGCGAAGCCCGGATCTATCACTACTACGGCGACAACCGGGAAGATGTACGCGTTCCCCGGTTTCTTCACGGGGCCCGGGTTACCGAAATCACCGATGACGCCTTCCGGGGCAGCGAGATCCGCAGTCTGTCTCTTCCCGAAGGCATCACCGGCCTTTATAACGAATCCTTCCGGGACTGCTTCTGGCTGGAAGAATTCCGGCTGCCCCAGAGTCTCCAAACCATCGGTGCCCGCGCCTTCGAAAACTGCGTCAGCCTGCAATCCCTCCACCTGGGTTCCGAACTCCAATCCATACAGGATTGGGCCTTCCAGGGCTGCCTGTCCCTGCAGGAAGTAACGGCCCCCAAAGATGCCTCGTTCTCCGTAGGATTCCGTGCCTTTGCGGATACGGGTCTGGAATACCTGCCCCAAACCCTGGAAAACGGTGTTTATCAGCTGGGCACCCAAGTCCTGGCAGAGCGGGCGCTCCCCTGGACCCCCACTCCCATTCCCGTGGAAACACCGGAGGATCCCCGGCCGGTACGGGTGGAAAACGGCCTCATTTACCGGCTGGATCCCCAGTACTCCGTTGCAGAGATTGTTGGCGCCGCCCCGGGTGCCACGGAGCTGGTATTTGATTTTCCCGCCACATGGTCGGTACTGATTCCCGACCGTGCCTTTGCCGGAAATCCGGAGATCCTGTCCGTCACGGTCCGGGGCAATCTGACACTGCCATCACAATGCTTCTACGGCTGCTCCAATCTCCGGTCGGTCCGCCTGGAAGGTGCCGTCACCGTAAACTGGGGATGCTTTACCAACTGCCTGTCCCTGGAGGAGGTTTCCTGCAGCCCCCAGGTTCACCTGGAGAATCATTTTGACTCAGACGGTATCTTTGAAAACTGTATCGCCCTGAAAAGCTTCTCCTGGCCCCAGGCAACCCAGGCCATCCCCCCCAACTGCTTCCGTGGCTGCATCAACCTGCGCCGTCTGGAACTGCCTGCCACGCTGACTACCCTTTCCGAAAACACCTTTGACCGATGCGTAGGCATAGAAGAAGTCATCTACGGAGGCACAGTGGATCAATGGGCATCCCTTGTTTTTGCCAATCAGCAGGCCCATCCCTTGAATCATTGCGGCTATGCCTCCCTGATCATCGGCGGGAAGCCCCTGACCGAAGCTGTTTTTGGCCCGGAGCTCACCAGAATCAACCATTTTTGCTTCCTGAACTACCGTACCCTGGAGCAGATCACCTTCACTGCGCCCTCGGTTATAATCCAGGAGCGAGCCTTCTACCAATGCCAGGGTCTGCAGGTCATCCAAGGCCTGGACCGGGCGGAAATCATCGGTTCGGGAGCTTTCGGCTACTGCCGTCAGCTGACGGAACTGACCCTCGGCCCCAATTTGACCAATATAGGGAAACTGGCATTCGAAGGCTGTACGGGACTGACGGAAGTCACACTCCCGGGCAGCATCACTAGATTTGGCGGCACCATTTTCCAAAGCTGTTCGGAGCTGATAACCGTCACCATGGAGGAAATTTGGGAGGGCCGCACCACCCGAATTCTGGGTGATAACATCTCCCCGGAAGTCATCTTCTTCCCCAAATCCTGATGTCGCATCACAAAGAGGACCCCAAAAGGGTCCTCTCAGAGCATCAAAGAAGGAGCCGTCTCATTCATTTTGAGACAGCTCCTCTTTCTGTATAAACCGTAGGGGAGGCGTTTCGCCTCCCGGGAAGTGGTTGGCTAAGACGGGAACCCGTCTCTACGGCCACATTTGATCCGTTTTTCGCCGAATCTACACATGATTTTTTGCAGGTTTACCTGTGAATGTACATCCGTGTCATATCCGGTTCGCCGTCACCTTGCACCATGCACAAGAATTCCCAGCCGTAGCGCTCATAGAAGCCGGTGTGATCGGTCACCAGATAGGCAGGAGAAATGTCCTTAGAACGCAGATCCTCAACTGCCATGTTGAGCAGTTTCCCGGCGATGCCCAATGCGCGGTGACTTTCCTCCGTGTACACGGCGCAGATGTTGGGGGTCAGATCGGGACGGTCGTGGAAGTCGTTTTCAATTACCCCCAGACCACCGACAATCTGCCCGCCATCCAGACACAGGAACCAGCCCAGTTCCGTTTCCTGCTTCAGGTAGGCTTCCATGCATTCCAAGTAGGCTTCCTTGGGAACGCCCCACTTGCTGTGAAACCACGCTGCGGCTGTGTTCATAAGTTCAGGGTTTTCTCTTAATGTAATGTACTGCAATTCTTTCATTGAAGGTACCATCCTTTTCGGTTTTCTTTATACTATCACAGAATACAGCCCGACGCTATCCCCATACTCTTTTCCGAAGGATCCATTTCCGGGACACGGTTTTTTCCGAAAATTTTTAGCGATTGCAAATATTCCCTTTTTGCCGTATATTATAGAGTGTTATCCCGAAAAAAGGAGGATTTGCGCCTTGATTCGTTATGTAATGGCTGCATAAGCGTTGGCTATGCAAGAATAACAGAATACGGACTTTGTATAGCCGATGCTTTCCCAATAAAGCAATTTTACAGGGAGGCAGCCGTGAGCTATATAAAAGCAGAAGAAATCCTGCCGGAGGAATTGATCCGTCAGATCCAGAAATACGCCGATGGTGTGTACATTTACATCCCCCGTAAGCCGGGGACCCGGCACCCATGGGGGCAGAAAACAGACTACAAAGCCGAGCTGAAGATCAGAAATGATCGCATCCGCAGTGATTATGCTGCAGGCGAAACTGTGACGGCATTAAGCCGCAAGTACCATCTGTCCGAAAAAAGCATCCGCAGGATTCTGCAAAAGCAATAAACAACAAGAGCCGGGTTTCGTCCCGGCTCACATTTTTACTCGCTTATTGACAAAAAAAGCAAGACGCTGTACAATAACGAAAAATCATGAAAGGAGTACGACCATGGCAGTGAATCATTCCATGTTCCATATGTCCATGCAGCAGCGCGTCGAAGTCACTGCAGACTTGCCGGGCTTGTATGGTCGTACCCATTTTCACGGATAATCCATTCGTGTAAGATTATTTGGACATGACGGTGCAAGTCGGAGAAATCTTCGATTTGCACCGTTTTTATTTTTGAGGAAAAGAGGTATATGTTATATGAAATTGGTATTGATCGTTGGCGATGGTGCCGTAGGAAAAATGACCGTCGGTCAGGAATTGATGAAAATCACCGGTTTAAGATTGTTTCACAACCACATGACCATCGAACCCGTTTTGGAAATCTTCAACGATTTCAATGTGGATGTGATCTTAAAGCTGCGGTATCTGATCTTTGAGGAATTTGTAAAAACCGACAACTACGGCATGATCTACACCTGTATGTGGGCATATGACTGCCCCGAGGACTGGGAGATCATGACCAAAATCCTGGGCATCTTCGAAAGCGCAGGGGCCGAACTGTACTGCGTGGAATTAACGGCGCCGCTGGATGTAAGACTCAAGCGGAATGCCACGGAAAACAGGCTGAAAAACAAGGCATCCAAACGGGATCTTGCAGCTTCCAACGAACGGTTGATTCAGCATACGAACAGCCACCGATTTGTAAGCCGCGACGGTGAGGTTCCCATCAGGAACTTCATGAGAATCGATAACTCCAATATCGCACCGGATGTTGTGGCCAAAATGATCAAAGACAGGTTTGGATTGTGAGATACATTGCATTGTAATTCCGGCTGATGTATAATGACTTTGCAAAGAGAATGGAGGTTCAGCAATGACTGTCCGAAACGCAGCATTTGAAGATATGGCCCTTGCCGCAGATATTATGGTCACATCCTTCCGCAGGGCTTTTGCGGATTTTGTGTCCCCGGAAACCATGGATGCCTGCACCAACCCAGAAAACTGCCGTGCCATGCTGGAGAGCATTTATCGAGAAGGCAAAATGCACTTCCTGATGGGCGGCAACCAAGGCTTCCTCTGCTGGCAGGAAACCGACGATGGCGCAGAAATTGTGGCACTCCACTCTCTCCCGGTCAGCTGGGGAACAGGTATTGGCCACGCCATGCTGACGGAAGCTCTGATGCAAATCGGTGACCGTCCGGTATTCCTCTGGACATTCAAGGAAAACACCCGCGCCCGCCGGTTCTACGAAAAACACGGCTTCCGCCGGGACGGCAGCGAGCGTGTCAGCGAATTTGACGGCGCATTGGAAGTGCGATATGTCCGTTCCGGAGAAATATGGGACGCTTATCATCCGGACGGTGCGCTTGCAGGACGTGATTTGGTTCGGGGAGAACCAATCCCTAATGGACTATACCATCTGGTCAGCGAGATCCTTGTGCGGCACACAGACGGTGATTATCTTTTGATGCAGCGGGATCCCCGGAAGCCCAACTACGGCGGATACTTTGAAGCTACCGCAGGCGGCTCCGCCCTGAAAGGCGAAGATGCTTATCGCTGTGCCCAGCGGGAACTGCGGGAGGAAACCGGCATCAATGCAGGCACCCTTACAAGCATCGGCCGGTTCGTATCCCACGATACGATTTACGAAACCTTCCTCTGTGTCACCGATTGTGATAAGAATTCCGTCAAACTCCAGGAGGGAGAAACCGTATCCTACAAGTGGGTTAAGGAAGCGGACTTTATTGCTTTCGTAAACTCCGATTCCATGATCGACGTTCAGTTCCGGCGCTACGGGCCTTATCTGAAGCAGATGGGATATATCAATCTTCCCTCGCAATAACCCCAGCCCTAATGGCCGGGGCATCTGAAACCCAAAGGACTCTCCCACGGGCTAAAAAAGTGTCCCCCGGACACTTTTTTACCTCGCTTCCCTCGGCCGCCCTTTCGAGTCCCATCATCCGACCCACGCAAAAACCAGCCTCAAAGGGACTGGGGGTTCTGAAACGGATTTGAGTTCCATCCACATCCTTACTGGATGCGTCTGGAACTCAAAGGACTCTCCCACGGGCTAAAAAAGTGTCCCCCGGACACTTTTTTACCTCGCTTCGCTCGGCCGCCCTTTCGAGTCCTTCATCATCCACCCCATAAAAAAGACAGACCCAAAGGTCTGTCTTTTTTATGGGGTGGATGATGGGACTCGAACCCACGGTCTCCAGAGCCACAATCTGGCGCTTTAACCAACTAAGCTACAACCACCATATTCAATTGCTGAACAAAACCGTATCGCACTAAAGGGCACGCCAGAAGGGACTCGGTTAAAAAATGGCACGCCAGAAGGGACTCGAACCCCTGACCTACTGCTTAGAAGGCAGTTGCTCTATCCAGCTGAGCTACTGGCGCATTTCTATGGAGCGGGTGACGGGAATCGGACCCGCGTATCCAGCTTGGAAGGCTGGTGTTCT
>JAZSLC010000041.1:0-8330 GCA_045535175.1 Faecousia sp.
TCTCCATGTGGAATGCGCACTGTGATTTACTGTATTTTTCTCCATGTTTATAACCTCCTTTGATATCTGGTAATGCGGTCGCCAAACCTTTACCATTCTATCATTGGAGGTTATTCTTTCATATACTAAAGTCTTTATTCCACCCGGTAGAACCGGGGGTTTATTTGGCTTAAGCCGCCAATCAAAAGCTCTGTATCCGGTTTCGAACCGGCTACAGAGCTTTTTCTCATTTTGCACTTAGATCCACGCTGTGGCGCAGGATGGTGTAGGGGGGGACTTTCTTGGGAAGCTGCAGGTAGAATTCCATCTGAGGGGTGCGGGGCTCTTCCAGAGGATTTCCCTCTGCATCGGTCATGGCCTGAACCAAGAAGGGGAAGGGGCGCAGGTCCGGGCCCACGGCTTCCAATGTGTCGCCCTGACGGAATTTGTTGCGCAGGCTGCACTTTGCAAGTCCCTGATCGTCGCAGCTTTCCACAATGGCGGTCACCTGCCAGGTTCGGATGTAACGGGAATTCTGGGTGTACTGACCGGGCTCACCAAAATAGAAGCCGGTGGAATAAATCCGGTGGCTCACGTGCTCCACTTCGTCACGCCAGACCGGGTCCGCCGGCCGCCCGGCGGCTGCATCGTCAATGCAGTGCCGGTAAGCGCCGGTGACGATGGCTGCGTAGTAGGCGGATTTTGCCCGGCCTTCGATCTTGATGCAATCCACACCCGCTTCCTGAAGGGCCGGCAGATGATCGATCATGCACATATCCCGGGAGTTGAGGATGTAGGTGCCCTTTTCGTCCTCGAAAACGGGGAAGTATTCCCCGGGGCGCTTTTCCTCCATCAGGGCGTACTGATAGCGGCAGGGCTGGGCGCAGGCGCCCCGGTTGGAGTCCCGGCCGGTCATGTAGTTGCTGAGCAGGCATCGGCCGGAGTAGCTGACACACATGGCACCGTGACCGAAGGTCTCGATTTCCAGCGTTTTGGGGGTCTTGGCACGGATGGTGGCAATCTCCTCCAGACTCAGTTCCCGGGCCAGCACCACCCGCTGGGCGCCCAAATCATGCCAGGCGGCAGCGCATTCGTAATTGGCGATGGACTGCTGGGTGGAAATGTGCCGGGCGCATTGGGGAGCATACTTGCCGGCCAGGGTAAAGGCCCCCAGGTCTGCCAGAATCAGGGCGTCCACCCCTGCATCCTGGAGCTGTTCCAGGTATGCAGGCAGGGCAGCCACTTCCTCGTTGCGGGGCATGGTGTTAACGGTCACATGGACCTTGACGCCGTGGCTGTGGGCAAATTTCACAGCCTCAGGCAGCTCCTCCGGGGAGAAGTTTCCGGCAAAGGCCCGCATTCCGAAGGCAGTGCCGGCCAGATATACGGAATCAGCGCCGTAGAGAACGGCCATGCGCAGCCGTTCCATATCCCCGGCGGGGCTTAAAAGTTCAATTTTTCCCATGTCAATTCCCCTGATTCCGGACTTTGTTTACATTGTCCTCATGCTCCTTGGCTGTGGAAGCGAACAGGTGGCTGGCGGTTTCGGGGTTGTAAACATAGTAGTAATAGGTGGTCTCGTTGGGGTCCAGGGCTGCATTGATGCTGTTTCGGCCGGGATTGGAGATAGGACCGGGGATCAGGCCCTTCCGGGTGTAGGTGTTGTAGGGGGTGTCGGTCTCCAGATCCTGCTTGGTCAGGGGGATGGATTCACCGGTGATGGGATCGATCTTTCCGCCCAGGCCATAAATGACGGTGGCGTCAATGTTCAGATAGGGGAAATTGCCGGGGTTTGTCAGACGGTTATAGATAACCGAGGAGATTTCGAAGCTTTCGGGATCTTTTGCGGTTTCGCGCTCGATCATGGAGGCGATGATGACGATTTCACGGATGGTCATTTTGTGTGCCTCGATATAGTCTGCGCCGTAGCCCCGCTTCTGAAGCGTGGCAGCCAGACGCTCATTGAGAGGATCCAGCTTGGCCTTCATAATGTCGGTGAAGCGGTAATCGAAAGTATCCAGCATCTTTTCCAGTACCAGCTCCGGGTCATGGCCCTTGTAGAACTGGTAGGTATCCGGGAAGAGATAGCCTTCCAGGCAGTACTTGTGGCCCCGCTCCACGCCTTCCAGGAACCAGTATTCGTTCAGCTTGCCGTTGGCGGCGTATTCTTCCAGTTCAGTTACAGAGCAGACACCCTTTTCTTCCAACAGGGCAAAAAGTTGGGCACAAGTATAACCCTCTGGAATCACAACCTTCACCGTCTCCCGGGCCGCCGTTCTGGGTTCCAGAGCGGTTTTGATGGCGTGGTAGTCGTAGATCATGGCGGTGAGCTGATGCTCACCGGGGGCCACCTCGTTGTCGGTCAGGTCCATATAAAGGCTGAAGAGCCAGGGATACTTGATGAGGCCTGCATCCCCCAGTTTCTGGGCGATGGTGTCCATATCGTCTCCCTCCTGGATGACGATCTGGGCTTCCATGGGCTCCTTGCCGAAGGCCAGCACATCTGCTGCGCAGACCCAAAGGACTCTGCCCAGGGTGACGCCGATCACCAGCATGACCATCAGCCAAACGCCGGTAGCCAGCAGGTGGAACAATCCGAAGAAGCCGTAGCCCTTTTTCATTTTGGGGCGCACTTTTCTGGGAGGCGCCTTTTCAGAGGCAGACACGTCTTCTTCCTCCTCTTCCTCGGGTTCGGTTTCTCCCGGAACATCGTCATTAAAGACCGCTTCCAGCTCTTCGCCTTCGCCGAAGGTATCTCTGTATTCGTCGTCACGGAAGGGTGCCGGGGGCTTGGGGGGTACGGGTGGTTCCATGCCAGCCATATCTCTGGCCTCACTGAGGATCTGGTCCACATCGACATCGTCTTCTCCCGTTTCGGCGGGGGTAAAGTACTGGGTGCCGCCCTCGGATTCCGGAGGTGCAAAGAACTGGGTGCCGCCCTCGGATTCGGCAGGGCCGCCTTCTTCACCGCCTGCTGCGGGAATCACCTGGGTTTCCGCGGCTTCCGCCGCCGGGAAGAGAATCTGGGTGTCGTCCAGCTCTGCCGGAGGGGCAGGGGGGACAGCAGAACCAGACTCCACGGGGGGGATCACCTGGGTGCCGTCGGCAGGAATCCCATCCACGGGACCGGTACCCTGAGGGGTGCCGTTCAGGTTTTCGTTATCCATAAAAATCCTCCTGTCAGCGGATCACAATCTGATCCGCAACGGATTTCGCTGCTTCTTCGCCCTTCAAAGCGGCAATCAGAGCCAGACCGAAGGGTACTGCGCAGCCGGCAGAAGTGCCGGTAATCAGTGTGCCGTCCTGAATGGCGGCGGTGTTAACAATATGAGCGCTGCCCATGCCCTCTTCGCAGCCGGGGTAGCAGGTTGCGTTCTTGCCATCGGTGATGCCCAGGTCCCCCAGAACCGTGGGGCCTGCGCAGATGGCGGCGGTGAACTTGCCGTTTTCGTGAGCGAAACGAATGGCGTCCATGGCCTTTTCGCAGGCACGGATGGAGGCAACACCCCCCAAGCCACCGGGCAGAACGATCATTTCCAGGTCCGTCAGGTCCATTTCGTCCACGGTAATGTCCGCTTCCACTCCGATACCGTGGCCGCCGTAAACGGTTTTGCCGTTCAGGCCCACGGTCAGAACCTGAATTCCGGCCCGGCGCAGCAGGTCGATGGGGGCAATGGCTTCGGTTTCTTCAAAGCCGGTTCCAAGCAGTACATATACCATAATTTACTCCTCCAAACAGGCCGCCACGTGATGGCGGATCTCGCTGTGAATGTCTTCAATGGAGCGCATGACCCCGTCCTTTACGCAGGAAATGACGGTCCAGCCGTAATAAGCGGCGGCAGCCCGGCCGGTCTCCCGGCAGGTGGCCAGATATGCGCTGTCTTTTTCGTGAATGTCCGCCTGGGTGCCGGTGGCAGCCTCCCGGGAGCGCATCATCTTTTCCGAGAATGCGGTGGGCACATCCAGATAAATCACCAGGTCGGGGCGGGGGAGCCCCAGTTTGTCGTATTCGAATTCATAGAGCCACCGAAGGAACTCTTTCCGGTCCTCGGGGGCTTCTTTGGAGGCCTGATGGACCGCGTTGGAAGTGGTGTAACGGTCAGAGAGCACCACACCGCCCTGCTCATACCACTGGCCCCAGTCCTGCTTGTAGGAAGCAAAACGGTCCACCGCATAGAAAGCGGAAGCTGCGTAGGCATTTACATCCGAAGGCTTGGTGCCGAAAGCACCGCCAAGGTACATACGGATCAGCGCGGAGCTGTCCTCACTGTACCGGGGGAAGACAATGTGTCGGAATTCCTTTCCGGTTTCGCTTAACCAGGAAGAGAGAAGACGGAACTGGGTGGATTTTCCGCTGCCGTCGGTGCCTTCCAGTACAATCAGTTTGCCCATTTTTAGGATTCCTCCTCAGACCATAGGATGTTAAAATAAATAATAACATATTTTCCCCTGTTTGTCCACCGTTGCACCTCCGGGAAATCTTAATTTTCTATAAACGGCAAAGAGATTCTGGTGGTTGCATATTGGAAGGAAATCTGTTAGAATGAGAGCACTATCAAGATAAAAAGGACGTTTCATTTCATGGAAAAGACAGATATTACATTTCGGGATCTGGGCCTCAGTGAGGCCATGCTGAAGGCTCTGGAGAAGAAGGGCTACGGCTATCCCACCACCATTCAGCAGCTGGCGATCCCTGAGTTTATGCAGTGGAAAGACGTGATTGCCAAGGCACCTACCGGCACCGGTAAGACCTTTGCCTTCGGTATTCCCATGATCGAGCATACCGATGCAGAAAGCGAAGAGGTGCAGGGGCTGATTTTGGCGCCCACCCGGGAACTGGCCATTCAGATCGGCGATGAGCTTCGTGGCCTGCTGACCTATTATCAGGGCATCAGGGTGGCTGTGCTCTATGGCGGCGCCGGCATCGGTGGTCAGATCAAGCAGTTGGAGCGCAAGCCCCAGATCATGGTGGCTACCCCGGGCCGTTTGATGGACCACTATAACCGCAAGACCATTCGTCTGGACAAGATCAAGACCGTAGTTCTGGATGAGGCAGACCGTATGCTGGACATGGGCTTTTTCAAGGACGTGACCCGGATCATTGAGAAGGTGAAAAACCGCAAGAATCTGGGCCTCTTCTCTGCCACCATTTCCCAGGAGGTTATGACCGTGTCCTGGATGTACCAGCGGGACGAGGTGGAGATCACCGTGGAGCCCAAGAAGGAAGACCGGCCTGATATCGACCAGTTCAGCATCACCGTGACCCCTCTGGAAAAGGCGGAAACTACCCTGCGACTGATCCGCACCCAGGGCTATGAGCGGGTAATGATCTTCTGCAACACCAAGCATATGTGCCAGCGGCTTTGCGACGATTTCCAGCGGGCCGGGGCCGATTGTGAGTGCATTCACGGCGACATTCGCCAGAGCCAGCGGGAAAAGACCATGCAGCGCTACCGGGACGGCAAGCTGGCGGTGCTGATCGCTACGGATGTGGCTTCCCGTGGCATTGACGTGGACGATGTGGACTGCGTCATTAACTTTGACGTCCCCGAGGAAAACGAGTACTACGTCCACCGCATCGGCCGTACGGGCCGTGCCAAGCGCAAGGGTGTGGCCTGGTCCATCGTGGGCAACTTCCCCGAAAAGGCCAAGCTGGACGAGATTGCCAAATTCTCCAACTACACCATCAAGGCCATGGTCTTTAAGGAGGACGGCACATTGGAAGAGGAGGAAGTGAAACCTCCCGTTGCTCCCAAGAAAAGGAGATTCAAATGACCGGGGCAGAGCGGGGCTTTTTGCTGCTGACCTGCCATCTGGGGGTCAATACCCGCAAGACTTTGTCTGTTGCCCGGTTTCGGGAACTGGCCCAGCGTGTTCGGGCCGCGGAAAGACCCAGGGAAGACCGGGATTTGGTGCCCGGGGACCTGCTGCGGCTGGGCTATGACGAAGAAATGGCCCAGCGGATTGTGGCCCTTCTTTCGGAAGAGAAACTTCTGGATGACTATCTTCGAACGGCTGCCAAATACGGCTGCCAGCCGGTGACCTGGATTTCCCGGCATTACCCGGACCGGATTCGTTCCTCTCTGAATGACGATGCTCCCGGTGTGCTGTGGATCAAGGGAAACCCGGAACTGCTCAGTAAACCTGCCGTTTCCCTGGTTGGAAGCCGGGATTTAAGGCCTTTGAATGAGGAATTTGCCGAATCTGTGGGCCGCTGGGCGGCAAGAAAAGGCTATGTGCTGATCTCCGGCAATGCCCGGGGCGCCGATATGAGGGCCCAAAGGGCCTGCCTGGAAGCAGGCGGCGCGGTGATCAGTGTTGTGGCGGACGATTTGCGCCGCAAGCCCCATGCGGACCGGATCGTCTACCTTTCGGAACTGGATTATGACGCAGCCTTCTCCTCCATCCGGGCCCACAGCCGAAACCGGCTGATCCACTGTATGGGTCAAAAGGTGTTCGTGGCCCAATCGGGCCTTTCCGGGGGGACCTGGAGCGGTACCGAGAAGAACCTGACGAAGGGCTGGAGCCCTGTGTTCATCTTTGAGGACGGCACCGACCCGGTGCGAAAGCTCCGGGAACTGGGGGCTACCCCCATCCGCCGGGAAGAAATCGGTTTGGTTCTGTAAAATACGCCCCGAACGGTGGTTCGGGGCGTTCAATATTATTTCAGCAGGAGCCGGTAGCCCAGGGTGGGTTGAGGATTGTAATCTTCATTGCGCAGGAAGCGGATCAGTTCCCGGCAGGTGACCCGCCCCAGCTCTGATGCATCAAACTGCAGCGAAGAAATGGAAGGACTCCAATTGGCAATCAGGGAGCTGTCGTAGAGGGAGCCGATCTGTACATCCTCCGGGATGCGCACGCCATTTTCCTTCAGATGCAGAAGCACATTCATGCAAATCTCGTCGTCCATGGTGATGAAGCGCCGGACACCCAGGGCCATCAATTCGTCCACCGCTTCGCAGCAGGTCATGGCGCTGTGGAGCCCGTGGCGGAAAAACCGGTTCTCTTCGGGGATTTCCAGATCCTCCAGTGCCTGTACAACGCCTTTCAGCCGGCTTTGGTTCACCATGTAGTTCATATCGTTGCCCAAAATACCCACGGGAGCGGTGTTGCCCCTAAGGAAAGCCAGGGTAAAGGCGCAGCAGCCGCCCACCTGATCGTGGTCCGCTTCCACGGTGGCTTTGCCTTTGTACCCGGCAGGCAGGGAGCCCATGGTGGCAAAGGGGATGCCTCGGTCGATGAGGGTATCCACCAGATGGTCCTTTTCCACGGTGCGGGAAACGATGACGCCGTCCACCTTCCGGTTGTCCAGGGTGCGCAGCAGGGACGCGGGATTGTCATCGGTGGACAGGCACAGGAGAATGTTGTAATCCTGCAAAAAAGCTTCCTCGCAGATGGCGGTCATGCTCTTACGGGTGAAGGGCATATCCATTTTGAACAGGGAACGGGGGAGAACAAGGGCCACATTGTAGGTTTTGCTTTCGGCAAGGCCCTTGGCTGCGGCGCTGGGCCGGTAGTTGGTTTTCTGAATGTAGGCCTGAATCCGTTCCCGGGTGGCATTGCTGATGCGGCCCTTGCCGGAAATGGCCCGGGAAACGGTGGTTTTGGATACGCCAAGGTCCCGGGCGATGTCATCAATGGTGAGATTCTGTTTTTTCTGTATCATAACTTGTCAATTTTAGGTTGAAAAACCTGACTCCTGTTGGTATAATAAATAAGATGTGTGCGCAAAATGCGCAACTTGATTTTACCAGAGTTGCAACAATGTGTCAACTGAAATTGCGCAGTTGCAGTGAAAATTTTCTATATTTGGAGGGAATTATGTCCAGAGCCGATGAACTTTACCGGGCCACTTGCCTGGATATTTTGGAAAACGGATTTTACGATACGGATTTACCGGTGCGGCCTCATTGGCCGGACGGCACCCCGGCCCACACTGTCAAGAAGTTCGGTGTGGTGAATCGTTACAACCTGAAAGAAGAGTTTCCCATTATGACCCTGCGCCGCACCTATTGGAAGAGTGCCGTGGATGAACTTCTTTGGATCTGGCAGAAGAAGTCCAACCGGATTGCAGACCTGGGCAGCCATGTGTGGGACGAGTGGGCCGGCGAAGACGGCACCATCGGCAAGGCTTACGGCTACCAGCTGGGCATCAAGCACCAGTATCGGGAAGGGGAATTTGACCAGGTGGACCGGGTGCTCTTTGATCTGAAGAACAACCCCTCCTCCCGCCGGATTATGACCAATATTTATAATTTTGCGGACCTGCATGAGATGAACCTGTATCCCTGTGCTTACTCCATGACCTTCAACGTTACGGGCAACACTCTGAACACCATTTTGAACCAGCG
>JAZSLC010000172.1:0-24439 GCA_045535175.1 Faecousia sp.
GCCAACCTTGGCCTCTTCAGCGGTGAACTCGCCGGCAGCGATCATCTCGTTCAGCTTCAGGCCGGCAGCAACGCCGCCCAGGAAACGGCCTTCGTAGATGGAAGCGAAAGCATTGTGGTAGTTAGCAACACCTGCGGTGTGAGCCTGGGTGCCGGTAGCATGGCAGAACTGAACATCGGGGAACTCCTGTGCAGCCTGCAGCATGTAGGGTTCATGACCGAAGGAGTCAGCGAAGATGTAGGTGCAGCCTTCGTCGACCAGCTCAGCAGCTGCGTCGTAGCAAGCCTCGGATTCGGGAACGTTGACCTTGATTTTATACTCAACGCCAAGGGTCTCACAGGCTTCCTTTGCGGCGTTCAGGAAGTTCAGGTCGTAGGTGGAGTTCTCGTCATGCAGGAAGATAAAACCAGCCTTGAACTTAGTGGTTTCACCGGGCTTTTCGCTGTCGCAAGCAGCAAAAGAACACACGATAACCAGAGCGAGCAACAGTGCAATAATCTTTTTCATTCTATGTCTCTCCTATATAAATTCTTTATCAAAACCCTCAATGGGTCAAGACACATTGGCTGCGTTGCCTTTTCAGAGTGAAAGGCAGCGGTCTTAAATGTGATCTGCCTGAAATCCATCAAAAAACACCGATTCAAGCACAAAGAAGCCTGATCGGTGCGTTGTTTCGTAGATCCCCATATCCGGGGAACAGCGCCATCGATAGTCCGGTCATTTACGGTGTCCGGGCAGAGACTTCAAATCCATATCATTTGTTATGTATCGAGTGTTTCAGCGGTATTCAGTTGCAATCACATACCTGTTAAGCTTATCAGCCAAACGGCAAAATGTCAATTGAGATTTTAGTTGATTAAAGTGAAATATTTTGACACATTTTGAGCAAATTGCACATAAACCCGTATTTCCCCCGCCAGAAACAGCTACTAAACCACTGTATTCCCCCATTCCGACCAGCACTAAAAAACACCCGCCTGCAAAACAGGCGGCTGTTGAATCATTGACGATTCAGTCCCTTATTCCCACTCGATGGCGGTTTATTGGTTTCGTGGATATGTAGTGGTTGCTGGTGTATTAGCATTCAAAATATAGTGCCATTATACCAGTTATTCTCTTTTACCAGACTTTTGTTGGTCAAAAGTTGGTCGCGTCTTTTAGCGGAAATGGAGCGATTTTTGCGTTGCAATGCATCGGTCATTTTGCCAATGCCTAATAGTATTATATGTAAGCTCTGATTTTAGGATGATTTCTTTTTCACAAAGAACACTACAGTGCCCAGACCACCGACAACAACAAGGATAGTTGCAACCCATATCCACACAGAACTACTGCGCTGCAAACCCTCTTTTGCAGCTTTTTGGGGCATGGTCTCCTCTGGTTCTGTTTCAGCAGGCTTTGTTTCTTCTGGCTTCGTTTCGGACGGTTCTGTTTCCTTCGGCTGGTTCTCAGCAGACCCTGTTTCTATAGGGGTGGTTTCCTTCGGTTTTGTCTCAGCAGGCCTGGTTTCTACCGGGGTGGTTTCCTTCGGTTTTGTCTCAGCAGGCCTGGTTTCTACCGGGGTAGTTTCATTCGGTTCGCTCTCAGCAGGCCTGGTTTCTACAGGAGTGGTTTCGCTAGGTTTCGTTTCCGGCACCGTGGTACCCTGACCCGGATACCCGCATACTGTACAACGCTTCCCATTATAATATGCAGAGTCGTACACATGTTCGAAGACCAAGGCAAATCCGCAGACACCGCAACGTGCACTATGCCCGCGGTCATTTCCTATCTGGCCGTCCCACGCAAAAAGTTGATGAGGTTCCGATGTGCTTGCACCGCAGGAACAGACCATAAAATGGATGCCAAGATAGTTCGATTTGTTTCCGTCCCATTCCCACTGGTGCTCATGCGGAGGAGCATTGCCACAAACAATACAGTTTCCGTCATTTCCGTAAATGTGATCTTCGGCACTGAGTGTAGCACATTGTGTACAGCGCAAACCGTGGTTATAGGCATAGTTTTCTCCGTTATACTGCCAGGTGTGTTCATGGGGTGTATATCCGCAGATTTTACAGACTCCTGCGCTGTCATTACTATGGGTTACAGTTTTCTTTTCTTGACAACCACTACAGACTATACAGTGATATTGGTGGTCATACCACTCACGCTGCCAGTTATGAATATGCACATGTCGGCCACAGGAAACACAGGTTTCTGTGCTGTCAAGTGTGTGTTCTTCAAGTTTTGTCGCATTGCACCCAAAGCATACGAGATGATGTCCGTCATCTCTTATATATTGAATTTGCCAGTTATGCGTATGCTCTGTCTCCACAGGTGTTTCTGTTTCCGGTGTAGTTTCTGTCTGCGCAGGTACTTCCGCTTCTGAGTTAGACTCTGTAGCAGCAACCACAACAGCCAAGCCTAAAACAATCAGAGTGATCAGTACTAAGCTCAACAGCCATCTGATTTTCCTTTTCATCTCATTACCTCCTCTATAAATTCCCGGAAATTTTCTCATTTCTACCGTCTGTCTAGCTACAACGTTCACCCTTAATTCCAGATAGTTTCGAGATGCCACTCTGGAATTACGCTCTAATTCTCAGCCTTCGTCAAAACATAAAGTGCCCGGAAGCCCTTTGTTTCCAAGGTTTTCCGGGCACTTGTAAGCCATTTGTATTTTGTTTTCGCACCAATGGTGGATTTACCGAACCAATCAAGGTATCATTGCGCAAGCGCAATGATGGGATGCCCCGCTTGCGATGCCCGATATCTTCCTTGCCGCTAAAGCGGCTGCGTCAGCTATCGACCGCGGCGCAATAAATCATTTCACTTCATCTGCCGTCAGGCAGCGTGAAATGATTTATTCCCACTCGATGGTGCCCACAGGCTTGGGGGTCAGGTCTACCAGGACGCGGTTGATGCCTTCCACCTCAGTGGTGATGCGGTTTACGATCTTATGCAGCACCGGGTAGGGAATCTCCTCCACGGTGGCGGTCATGGCATCCACGGTGTTGACGGCACGGATGATGGCAGGCCAGCCTTCGTAGCGCATTTCGTTGCGAACGCCCACGCTCTTCAGATCAGGGATGGCCACGAAGTACTGCCAAACCTTCTCGGCCAGGCCGCACTTGTCAAACTCTTCCCGCAAGATGGCATCGGCCTCCCGCAGGGCATGCAGACGGTCCCGGGTGATGGCGCCCAGGCAGCGGACACCCAGACCAGGGCCGGGGAAGGGCTGACGGTAAACCATGGCATGGGGCAGTCCCAGGGCCTCGCCCACCACACGGACCTCGTCCTTAAACAGCAGCTTCACAGGCTCCACCAGCCCCATGGCCATGTCATCGGGCAGACCACCCACATTGTGGTGGGACTTGACGGGCTTGCCGCTTTCCTTGGCCTTGATGGACTCCAGGATATCAGGGTAAATGGTGCCCTGGGCCAGGAAGGAAATACCCTCCAGCTTGGCTGCCTCTTCATCAAAGACCTTGATGAACTCGCCGCCGATGATCTTGCGCTTGCGCTCGGGGTCGGAAACACCCTCCAGCAAGTTCAGGAACCGGTCAGTGGCGTCCACATAGATCAGGTTGGCATCCAGCTCCTGACCAAAGATTCTGATCACATCTTCACTCTCGCCTTTGCGCATCAGGCCATGGTTCACATGGACACAAACCAGCTGCTTGCCAATGGCTTTGATCAACAGGGCTGCCACCACGGAAGAATCCACGCCGCCGCTGAGGGCCAGCAGCACCTTCCGGTCGCCAACCTGCTGACGAACCAGGGCCACCTGCTCATCGATAAACGCATTGGCCTGTTCAAAGGTAGTGATTCTCTCCATGGATTCGGGACGAACATTTCCGGACATAAAGATACCTCCATTACGAAACATTAGGACAACCTAAAAAACTTGATGGTTTATTTTACCGCATTGATTTTTATTTTTCAATAGTTTTTTACAGGTTTTTTTGGCTTTGACACAAAGTTGTTTCCAAAAAGAACCAGATTATTGCCCATCCGGAAGCTTCTGAACTTGCAATCTGCGTCGGGCCGTGCTATACTGATACCACCAAATCAGAAAGGATGAATCATCTTATGGATGCCATTCGAATTGACCGCAAGCAGGTAAAAATGATCGCCCACCGGGGCCTCAGCGGCCTGGAGCTGGAAAACTCCTGCGCTGCCTTCGTGGCAGCGGGAAACTGCGATTACTGGGGCATTGAAACCGATGTCCACCAAACCGCCGACGGCAAGTTCGTCATCTTCCACGATGACCGCACCGGCCGGATCTGCGCCCAGGACATTGCAGTGGAGGAAACGGATCTGGAAACCCTCCGGGCACTCCCCCTCTGGGAGGTACGCAACAACCAGGCCCTCCGGGTGGACCTGAAAATGCCTGTTCCCGAGGAATACTTCGCCATTTGCCGCCGGTATGACAAAGTTGCGGTGTTTGAGCTGAAGAACCCCATGTCCAAAGAACTGGTTGCCGAGCTGGTGCAACTGGCCGCAGATGCCATCGGTCTCGAGCGGGTGGTGTTCATCTCCTTCTGCTTCCAGAACCTGGTGTATGTCCGGGAAGTCTCTGAAGATGCCGTTTGCCAGTTCCTGCTGAAGGTTCCCATGAGCGACGAAGACCTGGCCGGTATGAAGAAGTACCGCTTCGGTCTGGATATCCGCTATACCCTGGTCACTCCCGAGCTGGTGCAGCAGCTCCACAATGAGGGTCTGGAAATCAACTGCTGGACCGTGGACGATCCCCAGAGCGCTGCCGAGCTGGTGGAAATGGGCGTGGACTACATCACTTCCAATATTCTCTACTAAAAAAGTCGGATCATCCCGTGCGGCTTACGCCGCCCCGGATGATCCGTTTTCTTATTGATTGCGGTAAACCGCCAGACCGGCGGTATCGGTTTTGCTGAGCCGATAGAGCAGTTTGGCTGCATCGGCACGGGTCAGAGGGGATTCCGCTTCCATGGAAAAGCCGTTTTCATTCATCACAGCCACCACCGGATCTTCCTGACCGTCCGGGGCAAAGACCTCCAGATCCATGGCGTTCTGTAAAATGGCTGCCGCCTCTGCGCCGGTAATGGGCGCATCGGTAGCAAACTCCGCCCCGTCAGACAGAAGCCCGGAACGAACAGCCGCCGCCACATAGGGCTTCAGCCAATCCGGCACCTGGGAAGTGAGCATCCCATAGGCTTCCTGCTGCAGGGGCTCAATTTCCAGCAGCTCCATGACCATGGTGAGGAATTCCTGCCGGCTGACGACCTTTTCAGGGTAGAAACAGTGCCGGCTGCCCACCTTTTCGCCCTCAAAGAGACCACTGTTTCGCAGCCACTCCGCTTCAAAGCGGCAATCATAGCCCACGGTGTCCTGATAAGGCTTCCCCTCGGAAGGCTTCAGAATCCGCACGGTTACGGTTGCCTCCCGGGAAACATTTCCCTGGGGGTCCGTTGCGGTGAAGGTAAAGGAGTCCACGCCCACCTTATTCTTGGTTGGGGTGTAGGTGAAGGTTCCGTCTGCCGCGATCTCCACGGCGCCCCGGCGGGGATGACGGGTCACGGTATAGGTCATTTCCTCCCCTTCCGGGTCGGATACTTTCAGTTTCCCGGAATTTTCCAGGTTCTTGTAGGTTTCCAGGGCCAGATCCTCCGCGATGGGGGCTTTGTTCTCTCTGCCACGGATGGAAATGGTCATCTCCACCACCTGCTCCACCCGATCCTGGAAAACGGGCAGATAGCGGACCACCGCCTGGGTGTCCTCCTGGGTCTGCAGGGGCGCAAAGGTCATCTGTGCCACCTGTTCCGCCGTCAGAATATCACCGCAGCGAATCACCCGGTTTCCCAGCATGACGGTACCGGTTTTGGGATCCGGAAGCTCCGTAATGCAGATTCCCATCAGTTCCCCGGCTTCCCGGGAAAAATCCCCGGCAGAAAAGCAATAGGTGCTGCCGCTTTCCACTTCCACGGCGTGAACGCCCACACTGGCGCTGAGCAAAAGCGCCAGCACAAGGGCAAAAGACAAAATTTTGGTTCGTCCCATGATTATCCTCCTGATTCCCGGCCCCAGGGGCCGTTCGATTTCGTAGGTATTGTTTGCATCAGAAGGAAAAATATGCGTGTTTCCCCAGGGAAATTCCTCCAAAAAATTTACGAAGATCGACTGTTTTTCCTATTGCAAAACCAAAAAGACTGTGCTATAATACCCGGTGTGTCCACATCCGGGCGCATTTCGATTGGGATGTCGCCAAGCGGTAAGGCACCAGACTTTGACTCTGGCATTCGTAGGTTCAAATCCTGCCATCCCAGCCATAAGATCCGCTAGCTCAGTTGGCAGAGCAATTGCCTTTTAAGCAATGGGTCCGGAGTTCGAATCTCCGGCGGATCACCAAATAAAAAAACCATCCCGTTGGGATGGTTTTTTTATTTCCTTGAGGAGCCAGAGATTCGAACAATCCAAATGCAACAGTCCGGTGGACTGTTGCTGCCACCAGTGCAAACACTGGTAGCTACCTCTATTTTCTCCCGCCGGGGGCGGGAGAAAATGCATACGATCTCCGGCGGATCAATTCACTTTCCCCCACCCCCACCGGGAGAAAACACAAACGAACCAACCGCAAATTACACCTTTTACCACAATACCAAACATAAAATAAGGACAGCCATTGGCTGTCCTTAATCTTTTATTCTACCCGCGTGCCGCCCCATTCCACGACTGTAAAACCGGTGCGGGGAGGTGCGGTAAGTTCCTGGGCCGGAAGATCCACAAAGCTGTCTGCCCCTTTCCAGGCCATAAACACCCGAATCAGCGTATCCGGTGCCGGATCAATCTCCAGCCGGGCAGCATCGGTGTAGAGTTCTGTCTGGAAGGAAATAATATTATAAGGATTCCCTTCCATCAGCGGCAGCCAGTACACAATAAACTCGTTGGCCTCCCGGCGGGTAAGCCCCAGTTTCTCCAGAGCCTGCTCCAAAAACGCAGCCGTGTCCTCCCCTTTGACGCAGAAGCCCCGGGTCATATCCCACTGAGTCTCGGTTTCCCCTTCCCAGTACAGGTAGTTGTAGGTCTGCCCCTTCCCATCCGTCAAAGTGCCGTCAGGCGCTGCGGTTACCTGCCAGCCGGTCTGATAGGAAGGATAAGTGCAGGTCAGCTTCCCGTCCAGCAGCAGCTTCACGGAAACCGCTGTTTCTGCCTCCGGGTAGAGATAGATCACCGGCTTGTAAGCCACACCTGGCTGGAGCCTGAAATCGCTTTCCGTCAACGACACCAGATCCGCTTCCACGTGCCAGGACGCCTCGTCATACCAGGTGTTCTCATAGGTCACCACCACCTGATCTCCCACGCACCACTGCTCTCCCAGGCTGCCGTTGATCTTGATTTCATAGGGCATGGGAATCACACTGTGGGCAAAGAAGCAGTTGGAATAGATCTCCGTAATCACCACATCAGAAAACAGATTGTTTTTCTTTTGGACAGCCTTTTCCCGGTCCAGCCACTGGCCTTCATAGGTCCGGAACCGCAGGTCCTTCACAAGTTCCCAGGCCACCACATCGATTTGGGCGGGATAAGTTTCCCGGATGGCGCCGGTAAAGGTAATCTGCACGCAGTCCCCTTCCTGCACTCCGATGTCCTCCAGTTCCCGGATCCCGAAGCGGTATAAATCGGTACTGTTCTGCCGGATGGGCTGATCCATCAGCGCCTCCACCAATACCGTGGACCCCTCCAAGGCTACCACATTGGCTAAAAACCGGTTCTGAATCCGGTCTTCCTCCATTTCCAGCAGCCGATCCAGGCTTTTGAAATTGTTGGGGAAGAAATACACCCGGGTTTCGTCATAGACCCCCGTCAGAGTCAGCCGGTTCCAATCCACAATCTTGTAGGTCAGGGCAGTATACTCCCTGGTTCCGCCGTCTCTGTATACGCCCGAGGGAATGGGCGTCACCAGAATCGCCAGCAGCAATACCCCGGCAACAATCCAGATCCAAGCTTTCTTTTTCATGGAAACCTCCTCATTCGCCATACGCAACATCTATGATCTTACCTTCATGCGTAACCAGAAAGACCTGATCTCCTCCGGCCGTATTGTCCTTAGAGAACGTGACGGTCCAAAAACCATTCCCGGTATCAAAGCTAGCCTGGACCCGGTTGTATTCTACCGTAACATCTTTCTTCACAAGGTTAATGACCTGTTCTTCCGTAAGGATGCCTTCAGCAATCTGAACCGTGCTGAGAATCTCCATTGCAGCATCACCGTATTGGCTCCACCATTTCCCGGCGCCCTCATTCATAACCACATAGGAACCGGGCATCCCGGGAAAACTGATATAATCCCAGAGTTTTTTATGATCGTAAGTGCCTTTACGCGCCTTGTATGCACCGACTGTGATATTCTCCTCTTCAAGACCAGTCCCACACACACCGAAGAAACCGCAATACCACATTTTGAGTTTGCCTTCTGTCTGATCCGCAGGCCAGAAAGAAATGCAGTAGTCACCGGAATCGCTTCGTTCTGTTTCATATTTCCAATCGTATGGAATGGTTAAGGCAATATTGGAATAAGAACCAAACGCATACACAGTTTTGGGCTGTGTCCTGGGATTGATCCCATCCAGATAAACAATCACATCTGATTCATCGGCAACAGATATTCCTTTCTCCGGTTCAATCAGGATGTGCCACTGGGCCATATCATCGGTTCCTATCTCGGGAACAATCCTTCGGATGCCCACATGGAGTGTTCCGTCAGAACCGGTTTTCACATAATCCACGTTGTGGCGAATGGAGCCGCTGCCCTCTTCCAGGAGAACCATCACAAGAATCTGTTCCTCAAAATAGGCATCGTCATATTTATCACAGGCGTTCAGGAAACCGATTGTGGTGTCCGAGTAGACTTTCTCTTTCCGCGCAAGATCATACTTGCCTTTGGCCGCATTATAGTAGGCATTCAATTCATCAACAGAACGAATGATTTTAACCACCGGATACTCCACATCTTCGTGATATCCGTTTGTACGGATGTACTGCGGCACAAAGCCAACAAATGCTTTCTTGATATCCTTACCGGTATCTCCGGTGCGGGTAACCGTGAATTCTGCCCACAGCTTACATTCTGCGCTTTCACCGCCGCGTCCTTTCACATATACAATGCAATCTGTGACAAGTCGGTATTTGCCATTTTCATAAATATCAAACAGATCGGTTAAACCGTATATTTTCTTCTGGCTAGCTCCGGATTTGAGTTCATAGCCTATTTCATGAAACGCCAGGTTATCAATGGCAACACAGCTTTTCCATGCTCCGTTATCCTGACGCTCAATATCAAAATACTCACCGTACACAACCTCATATCCGGTCTGATTGATCCAGTTTACATCAAGCTTTATTTCCTCGTCATTCCAAATTGCGTTTATGATCCGGATTTCCATTCCATCCACATCACTATGGGTTGCGCCGAGCTCAATGGTGGCTTTCTCGAGATGGAATGTTCCGCTTGCGGGCAGACTCGCCCCCCGGTTACAGGCAGTGAGGCCCCCCAGGAGCAAAACAGCCAAAACAAATGCCATCATACGTTTCATCACGGATCCACCTCCCACGTAATCGTCAATCCAAGCATATCCAGAAGATCCGTCCGCTGGGCTTCCGTCAAAATGGCTTTTTGTCCCGTTTGTTCATCGGTAAGTGTGTTTCCGGAAAGCATATAGCTGGCCTGCGCTCCATTTTCAGCGGTAAACACTACCCTGCACAGGAGGCACCCGGAACAGTTATAGGTCGTTCCGCAATTTGCATAAATATGGGAATCTTCCGTCACCACATTATCTTCTGAATGCTCCTTCACAGATTCCTCAACAATCACAAAGAAGGATTGCAGCGCATCATAAATCCGCGCCGCCTCATTGACATCCTCCTTGCAGATCACCGTCTGTTTGGAGTCCCCCGGGGGCACAACCTCCAGACGAAGAGATGCTTCCTTATTAACGGCGATCCCGCCAGCCAGTTCTCTGTTCCCGCCCGCAGACATATTCTTCTCATTTGCAGGAAACACACCCGACACCGCAGCAAATGCCCAAAGGGCAACCGTTATGCTCAGCGGAATACACAGGGTCAGAATGCACTTACCGATTCTGCGGCGCTTCCGAATTCGCTTTTCGCTGCGGCGGAACACCTCCGCCTGACATTCTTCTATGTTTCTCATAATAACAGCTCACCATCCTTTCCCAGAATGATCCGAAGTTCCTTTTTGGCACGATACAGCAGATTATCCACCTGTTTGGGGCTCTTTTTCATAACCTTTGCCGCTTCCGCATAGGTCATTTCTTCAAAATAAACCAGGTGTACCGCCACACGCATCTCTTCCGGCAGTCTGGAAAGGGCAGTATGCACCTGCCGTTTCCGGTCATCCGAAAGCACCAGCTCTTCCAGGGCTGCCGTTTCATCGGCAAGGGTCTGCGCCTGGCTGAGCTCCACAAAGGTCAGCACCTTCCGGTGCCGGATGTAGTCCAGGGCACGGGACCGCCCCACCATGTACAGATAGGTTTTCAGGCTGACCTTGAAGTTATAGCGGTGCCGATGTACTACCAAATCCGAGAAGGTATCAATGGCAATATCTTCCGCTGCGTGTATGTCGTGTACAAAACCGTCAATGAAGAAAACAAGTCCGCGAAACAGTTCCTCCATCAACGCGCCAAAGGCACTTTCATCTCCATCCAGAAAACGGCGGTAGCTACTTGCGCCGTTATCCATCCAGTTCCCTCCTTCGGGCCAAGGCCTCCATGGGACCCTTTCACTTCTTATACGACTGAGCATGGGGGAATTCCTTATTCTAAATGGATTATATCACAGTTTTTTCAAATAGACACCGTTCTTTTCTCTATTTCTCCACGGATTGACTACCCGAAGGATAATCTCTGATTTTCATGCGGCATACGCAAAAGCATTGGCCCCCCTGCCGTGGCAGGGGGGCCGTTTTCTCAGGATACGCTGTCAAACTGGGACTGATAGAGGTTATAGTAGAAGCCTCTGGCCGCCATGAGGGATTCATGGGTGCCCTGCTCCACCACCTTACCCCCATCCAGCACCAGAATATGGTCCGCAGAGCGGATGGTGCTGAGCCGGTGGGCAATGACAAAGCAGGTCTTGTTCTGCATCAGATTCCGCATGGCCGCCTGGATGTGCTGCTCGGTACGGGTGTCCACGTTGGAGGTAGCCTCGTCCAGAATCAGCATATGGGCATCCAGCAGCATGGCCCGGGCAATGGTCAAAAGCTGCTTCTGGCCCTTGCTGATGGAGGAGCCGTTGTCGGAGAGGACCGTGTTGTATCCATCGGGAAGCCTTGCGATATAGGAATGAATGTGGGCTGCCTTGGCAGCTGCCACCACCTGTTCCATGGTGGCGTCGGCCTTGCCGTAGGCAATGTTGTCGTAAATGGTGCCGTGGAACAGCCAGGTATCCTGCAGCACCATGGAATAGGCCGCCCGCAGGGAGGACCGGGTCAGGGTACGGATTTCCTGGTCATCCACGTACACACCGCCTCCATCCACATCATAAAAGCGCATCAGAAGATTGATGATGGTGGTCTTGCCGGCACCGGTGGGACCTACAATGGCCGTCAGACTGCCGGGCTCCGCATGGAAGCTGAGGTCTTCAATAATGGGCGTGCCGGGCACGTAGGAGAAGTCCACATTTTTCAGCTTCACATCGCCCCGCACCTGATCCAGTGCCACTGCATCGGGGGCATCGACAGGTTCCCGGGAGGCATCGATGAGGGTAAACACCCGCTCTGCCGCTGCGAAGGCACTTTGCAGCTCTGCGATGATGTTGGCCACCTCGTTGATGGGGCCGGAGAAGCGCCGGGAATACTGGACAAAGGTACTCAGATCTCCCAGGCCCACGGTGCCGCCCATATACATGACACTGCCGAACATACAAACCAGCGCCAGGGAGATGTTGTTGATAAAGTTCACCGACGGGCCTGTAATGGTGCCGTTGGCTTCGGCCTTGGTGTAGGCCTCCACAGCCGCATCGTTCTTTTGGTCAAACTGCTCCAGAACCCGGGCTTCCCGGCCATAGGCCCGGATGGTCTTCTGGCCCGAGAGCATTTCTTCCACAAAGCCGTTCAGCTGGCCCAGCTTGGCGCTGCGCTTGCGAAACAGGGGCCGCACCATACCGGTGAGCCACCGGGTAAAGAGGATCGTCACAGGAATGGTCACCACGAAAACCAGCATCAGCGGAGGCGCAATGGTGACCATCATTACGAAGCTCACCACAACCGTCACCACACTCTGGAGGATCTGCAGCAGGTCCGTGGAGAGGGACTGGTTCACCGTATCCACGTCATAGGTGATGGTGCTGATAATGTCGCCGGTCTGGTACCGGTCAAAGTAGCTGACCGGCAGTTCTGCCAGGTTGTTGAACACATCGTGTCGCATCTGCTTGGCCACGTTTCTGGACATCCTGAGCACCACCACGTGCAGCAGATAAGAGAGGGCTGCCGCAGAGATATAGCACACCAGCATCCAGATGACGCTGCTGATGACCACCTGGAAGTCCACCTTGCCGGCACCTGCCTCAATGGCGTTGATGGCCTTACCGGAGAACTTTGGGCCCAGCAGGGAAAGGACACTGCTGGAAACCGAGAGAATCATGGCCAGCACCAGCAGCACCCGGTTTCGGCCCAGATACCGCCACAGGCGGCTTAACAGGGCCCCCACGTTGATCTTCTTCGCCTCAAACCGGCGTCTGTCACCACTGACTTCCTGACGGGTATATCGCCCGCCGCCAATCATACCGGGGTTTGCCATCAGACTCCCTCCTCTCCTTCGCCCATTTGGGGCTGGGCGATGATGCGGTATTCCTCACAGGTATCCAAAAGCTCCTCATGGCGGCCCATGCCAATGACCTGGCCGTCATCCAGCACAAGAATCAAATCTGCGTGCCGCAGGGAACTGATTCTCTGAGCCACCACCACGGTGGTGGTATTGCGGTACTGCTCCCGGAGCGCCCGGCGCAGTGATGCGTCAGTGGCATAGTCCAGGGCAGAGGAAGCATCGTCCAGCACCAGAATCTCCGGATTTGCTGCCAGGGCACGGGCAATCAGCAGTCGCTGCTTCTGTCCACCGGACAGGTTGTTGCCCCGCACCACCACTTCTGCTTCCATGCCCCCTTCTTTTTCGGGAATGAAGGAGGCCTGGGCATTGACCGCAGCCCGCTGCAGGGCCTCATCGGGCAGATCCCGGAAAAAGCGGATATTACCGGAGATGGTTCCCTCGGTCAGGAAGTCATTCTGGAACACCACGCCGAACTTCTTCCGGAGGTCTTCGTTGGGAATGGTCCGCACATCCATGCCGTCCAGCAGCACGGCACCGCTGTCCACATCGTAAAGGCGCATCAGCAAATTCAGCACCGTGGACTTGCCGGAACCGGTGGCACCCAGGATGCCCAAGGTCTGACCGTGCTGCAGCTTGAAGCTGAGATTTTCCACATTGGTACCCACACCGCTGTAGGAGAAGGTGACATTTCGGAATTCAATGTGGGGAGCATTCTCTTCCTGCCCCTCAGAGGGCAGAACCGCCAGGTCCTCATCCATTTGCAGCACCTCTGCCACGCGCTTGGCGCTGGCTTCGCCCTTGGACCACATGACGAAAATTCGGGTCACGCCCATCATGGCGTTGATGATGATCACAAAATATTGCAGGGCCGCCACAATGACACCGGGCTCCATCCGGCCGTCATTGACCTTCACCGCACCGATCAGCACCACCAGGGTCAGACCGATACGCATCACCAGAGAAGAAACGGGGTTGGTGGCGCCGGCCACCATGCCGGCCTTCAGGCCGATATCCGCCAGTTCCTCATTGACCTGCTCAAAGCGGCCCTTTTCATACTCGGTCTTGCTCAGGGCCTTGATCACCCGGATGCCGGTGATGTTCTCCTGAACCACCCGCACCACCTTATCCAGCACCGATTGCTGCTGGGTATACATGGGCACACTGATCTTGGTGACAAAATAGACCACGATGCCGATGATGGGAAGCAGCGCCAGCAAAATCAGGGCCAGGGTCACGTCCATGGTCAGCATCATAAAGATACCGCCGATCAGCAGGCTGGGGGCACGGATGCCCATGCGCTGCAGCCGGGCCAGCATCTGGTTGACGTTGTATGTATCGCTGGTGAGCCGGGACTCCGCAGAGGAAACCGTCAGGCCGTCCATCTGCCGGGCGGACAGGGACTGCAGTTTCTGGAACAAGTCGTGGCGCACCTTCCGGGTTATCTTGCCGGAGCTGCTGGCACTCATGCGGTTGGCCACCACGTTCATGGTCAGGCAGCCGGCTGCACAGATCATCATCAGGCCACCGTAAAGGTAAATCTGGGACATCTCTCCGGCGGGCACCTTCTCGTCCAGCATCACTTCCATCAAAGAAGGAATCCAAAGCTCCAGCACCGCACCGGCCAGTTTGATCACCATGGTCAGAATGATAAATCCCAGGTGAGGCCATATATATTTCGACAAATGTTTCATTTCAGCCCTCCTCTACCCGTTTGCGGGCATTGTCCCGCACCTGGAGCAGCATCTGCTTCAAAACTTCCCGCTGCTGTTCGGTGAGTCCCTCCACCAGGCAATCTTCCCAATGGTCCATCACTTCCAGAATTCCCGGAAGCAGGGCACGGGCTTTTTCTGTGGGGTAAAGGCGCAGCACCCGCTTGTCCTTGCCGCAGCACCGCCGCTCAATATACCCATCCTCTTCCATAGCCGCCACCTGGCGGGCCACATTACTCTTGTTGATTCTCAGAATCTGGGCCAACTGCTCCTGCGAAATACCCGGCGCAGCACAAATCTCCCGAATGTACATTCCTTGACGGGAATTCAGTTCCAGGGGTGCCAGCTGCATCTCCCGGTACTGGCGGCCGTAACGGCTGATCCCCCTCAGAAGCTCACTGACAGAGTGCATATCCAAGCCTCCTTTTTCGTTGCGTTCGCAATCGTTTCACTCGCAACCATTTTACCAACCCCGTCAGGATTTGTAAAGAATATTTTCCTGTTTTTTGAAATTTTGTTGTGAAAACCTGTCAGTTATGATATGCTGAAGAAAACAGACGAAGGAGGATTCTGCCTTGAAACGAAAACTTCGCCTTTTGCCCCTGTTACTGGCAATTCTTCTGCTGACAGGCTGCTATTTCAAAGAAACACTCCTGGCCGGGGCCAGCATTGCCTTCCCCGATATGGAATATGTCCATCCGGATATCTCCATCCACGATGTGGTACTCAGCAGAAGCTGCAGCATTGCAAAGGAAAGCTCTGACCTGAACGAGGTTCTTTCTGCCATCAACGCCTATTACCATGAATATGACCGGTTCTATGCCTCCCACGACCTGGCCTATATTCATTACTGCAGTGATGTGACGAATTCCTACTGGGCAGAGGAGTATGAACACTGTTCCAAGTATGCCCCCACCGTGGATGCAGGCCTTGAAACCCTTTATGCAGCCCTGGCCCAATCCCCCATTCGGCAAACCCTGGAAGGGGACGAGTATTTCGGAGCCGGTTATTTCGATGCCTATGAGGGCGATTCCGTGTGGGATCCCACCTTTCTGACCCTCATGGAAGAAGAAGCAGCGCTGATCAGCAACTACTATGCCCTTTGTGAAGAAGCATCGGTCCTGGAATACTACTCCGATGCCTACTTTGATGCCTATGCCCCGAAAATCGGCCAGCTCTTTGCAGAGCTGGTGGCAAAACGGCAGGAAATCGCCGCATATGCCGGCTACCAAAGCTACCCCGCCTTTGCCTACGATTTCTACCACTACCGGGACTATGCCCCCGAAGAAGCGGAGCAGTATCTTGTAAAGCTGGGGCAGGAACTGACACCCCTTTACCGGCTGGCGGTGAATTCCGATATATGGAAAGAAGCCGCCGTATACAGCTCGGAAAAACAGACCTTTGCCTATCTGGAAAGCGCAGCCAAGGCCATGGGCGGCCACATTCAGAGGGCCTTTGAGCACATGGCCCGGCAAAAGCTTTACGACATCACCATCAGCGAAAACAAATACGACACCTCCTTTGAAGTCATGCTGCTTCTGTACTATGAACCCTATGTGTTTACCTCTCCCGATGGCACCGCCTATGACCGGCTGGTCTTCTCCCACGAATTCGGCCACTTTGTCAATGACTTCATCCGGGAAGGCGGCTATCCGGGCACCGACGTTGCAGAGGTCCACTCCCAGGGCATGGAATACTTAAGCACCTGCTACGCCACGGAAGGCCAGGCACTGGAACAGCTGAAGTTGGCGGACAGCCTGTCCCTCTATGTGGAGCAGTCTGCTTACGCCCTCTTTGAGCACCAGGTCTATGATCTGACCGGCGATGACCTGACCCCGGAAAACATTTTCGCCCTCTACGAGGAAATCGGTACCGACTTCGGCTTTGACAGTAACTCCTGGGACAGCCGCGACCTGATCACCGTGGGACATTTCTTCGATCAGCCCCTGTATATCGTCAGCTATGTGGTAAGCAACGACCTGGCCATGCAACTTTACCAGATGGAAAAGACAGAAGCAGGTGCCGGACTTGCGGTGTATCAAAACTGCCTTAGCAGCAGCGAGTATTACATCATGCGCTTCGCCGATACCTACGGCCTGAAAAGCCCCTTCGACCGGGAACGGCTGGAGTCTTTGAAGGAAACTTTTTCAGACATCTTTCTTCCGGTGAATAAATAAACTCCCCCTGCTTAAACTATGGACGAACAGGAGGGAAAGACAGTGAAACAGGAAGAAAAAGAGCCCGTAACCTTTGAGGTAAAAGACCCCAAGCCTCCCATCATTCACTCCAACAGCCAAAAAGGCAACACCAAATAACCCTTCAGTGAAAACGGCCCATTCACGGGCCGTTTTTCTTTGGGCCCCGGCAAGGGATACGGTGCATCTTTACTTTTTCTTCGTTATGGAGTACAATGAGGAAAAAGGAGGGGATGCCTATGGCCTGGAACGAGCAGGAAGAACTCTCGCGCATCAGCGATGCCCTTTTGGAAGAAGATCCGGAATCGCCCCCGAAGCCGGCTGCCCCGCCGGTTTCCTACGGTCACCGGATCCGCAACACCGATCAAACCGATATTGATCCCGAGGAATACGCCGAGTCCCTGGAGCGTCCCCGCAGCAAAACCGGCCTGGTGATCCTCATTCTTTTGCTGATGGCAGCCGCTTTTCTGGGGCTTGCCTGGTGGATCAGCCGGAAGGGAGGTCTGTTATGACGAAGAATCCCCCTGTGGGGCGATTTGCCCCCACTCCCTCCGGACGAATGCATCTGGGAAATGTGTTTGCGGCCCTGATCGCCTGGCTTTCCGTCCGCTCCCGGGGCGGCTCTCTGGTGCTTCGGGTGGAGGATCTGGACACCCAGCGAACCAGCACCGAATTTGCGGAAACCCTCCGCCGGGACCTGCTTTGGCTGGGCCTGGATTGGGACCTGGAAACCCAGCCCCAAAGTCAGCGAGGCCCGGTCTATGACCGGTATTTCGAAAAGCTGATGGATCTGGGACTTCTGTACCCCTGTTACTGCACCCGCAGCCAGCTTCACAATGTCAATGCTCCCCATCTCAGTGACGGAACCTATGTTTACCCGGGCACCTGCAGGGATCTGACCGATGCCCAAAGGGCGGCTATGAACCGCCTGCCTGCCTGGCGTGTGCGGGTACCGGACCGGGTTTACAGCTTCCGGGACCTGGGCAGAGGTCCTTATGCCCAGAACATCGCCACCGATTGCGGCGATTTCGTGGTGCGTCGGGCCGACGGCATCTATGTGTATCAGCTGGCTGTGACAGTGGATGACGGAGAAGCCGGCGTCACAGAAGTGGTGCGGGGCATGGATCTGCAGGGTTCTTCCCCCCGGCAAATGTATCTGCAGGAGCTGTTTGGATTCCCCCACCCGGAGTACGGCCACGTGCCCATGCTGATGGCCCCGGACGGACGGCGGCTCAGCAAGCGGGACCGGGACCTGGACCTGGGTGTTTTGCAAAGTCGCTGCACCCCGGAAAAAATCCTGGGCACCCTGGCCGCATCTGCCGGAATCATTCCCCAATATGAACCCATCTCTGCCCGGGAACTGAGTGGGGAATTCTCCTGGGAGAAGCTCCGTCATGAAGATATTTACCTGGATACCTCCCGACTCCTTTAACCCTTGCTTTTTCCCCCGGAACCCGTTATAATGATTATAAATAAACCAAGGAGGATTTTGAAATGAAGCAAAAACCTGTACTGGTTGTTATGGCTGCCGGAATGGGCAGTCGCTACGGTGGACTGAAGCAGATCGATCCTGTGGGCAGCCACGGAGAGGCCATTCTGGACTACTCCCTTTATGATGCGCACCGGGCCGGCTTTGAAACCGCCGTCATCATCATCAAAAAAGCCATCGAAAAGGATTTCATGGACACCGTAGGAGCCCGGCTGAAACATTGCCCCATGGAAATCCGCTATGCCTTCCAGGAAATTGACAAGGAAATTCCTGAGGGCTTTACCGTCCCCGAAGGCCGGGTCAAGCCCTGGGGCACCAGCCATGCGGTCCTGTGCGCCGCAGCGGAAATCGGCGATGCACCCTTCATGGTCATCAACGCCGACGATTATTATGGTCAGGATGCTTTCAAGGTTATGTACCAGTATTTGACCACCGCTGAAGACGGAACCTGCTATGATTACTGTATGGTGGGCTACCAGTTGGGTAATACCGTTACCGAAAACGGCTATGTTTCCCGGGGTGTCTGCCAGACCGATCAGCAGGACCATCTGGTGACCATCACCGAGCGTACCCGCGTTGAAACCTACGAGGGCGGCATTCACTATACGGAAGATGGCAAACACTGGATAGACCTCCCCTTCGATACCCCCGTTTCCATGAATATGTGGGGCTTTACCCCCGGCTTTCTGAAGGAACTGAAAGCACGGTTCCCCCTGTTTTTGCGTACCAAGGTCAGTGAGAATCCCTTGAAATCCGAATTTTTCCTGCCCATGACCATCGGTGAACTGCTGCAGGAAGGCAAAGCCACCGTCAAAGTGCTGCGCAGTCCCGATAAATGGTACGGCGTCACCTATGCGGCGGACAAGCCCCAGGTGGTGGCCGCTCTGAAAGCCATGGCCGCCGAAGGCAAGTATCCGGACGGTCTTTGGAACTGATCGCTTATCAAAAGGTGCTGTCTCAAAATGCATATGTAGGGAATGACCTGTGTGTCATTCCCGGGAAAGTCTCTTAAATACGCAATCAGGAACGGCACACAGGCCGTTCCCTGGCTAAATATTCATATCAGGGGCCGTCTCATTCATTTTGAGACAGCCCCTTTTTGATTGGCAGGATCTGCCCCTTGGCAAGGCCGCTTTTTTGTGGTACAATGTCGAAAAAGAAAGGGGTGAGATCATGGCAAAAAAGCGCAGCAAGCGCCGGCAAAAGGAATGGATGGCTGTGTTCACCCTTTCTGCCGTGCTGGCAGTGCTCCTGTTGGTGGCTTTTCTGCTGCCCGATTCCTGGGAGGATCTGCCCCAGGCTACCCTTCCCCCGGAAACCACCGGGCAAACGGCACCCCCTACTACCACCTCCCCCTTTGAGCCGAACCCCTATACCGCATCGGATTTTCAGTATGACGGGCGGTATCTGACCTGTCTGGCAGGGGAAAGTGTCCTGGGCATCGACGTTTCCGCCCATCAGGGGGTCATCGATTGGCAGCAGGTGGCCGATGCCGGAGTTTCTTTCGTGATGATCCGGGCCGGCTACCGGGGCTATGAGGAAGGTCTTCTCTACGAGGACCGGTACGCCCAGGAAAACTACCGGGGTGCCAAAGCCGCCGGTTTGCAGGTTGGCGCTTACTTCTTCTCCCAGGCTGTCTCTGTGGAAGAGGCCCTGGAGGAGGCTCAGATGCTTCTGGACATCGTATCCGGTTGGGAAGTGGATCTGCCTCTGGTGTTCGACTGGGAGTATATCAGCGCCGCCGCCCGAACCGCCGCCGTGGACCGGCGCACCGTGACGGATTGCACCATGGCCTTCAGCCGGAAAATCCGGGATGCCGGGTATGAACCCATGATCTATTTCAATCCCCATCTGGAGGAGAATTTCATCCACCTGGAGGAGCTGGCGGACAATCCCTTCTGGCTTGCCCTGTATACCGACTGGATGAACTATCCCTACCGCATCCGGATGTGGCAATACACCAGCCAGGGCAAAGTCCCCGGCATCGAAACCGCCGTTGATATGAACCTTTGGTTCCCGGATTAAAAAAGACCGCCATTGGCGGTCTTTTTTCATGCTTTCTTTAGGCGGCGGCTCAAAGCACCCGCCAGCCAGGAAAGGCCAAAATACAGCACTGCGGCCCCGGCCATAAATGCAAGCGTCCACAGCAGGGTGGTTCCGTCGGGAATCCGCACCGCAAACAGGTCCCCCAGCAGGGCAAAGGCGCCGCAAAGGGCTGCGGTCATGGTTCCCATCACCACAATCCGCAAAGGGGTCAGGGGACGACTCACCTGCCAAAGCACCAATACCCCCACGATGCCCAAAACCGCACCGCAAACGGCACTCAGCTGCGCCCCATCCAAGCCCAGATGGCCCCACAGAAGCTGCACAGCCACAATGGTCAAATAGGACGCCAGGCCCGCCGGAAGGGCTTTCAGCACCGCATCCGACAGAAAATTCCCCTTCACCCGGGCGTAATTGGGTTCCAGGGCCAGGAAAAATCCGGGGGCACCCACGGTCAGGGAAGAAATCAGGGTCAGAGTCACCGGCTGGAAGGGGTAAATCACGCTGCTCAGCAGGGACGTCAGCACCAGCAGCAATGTGAAAATGTTTTTCACCAGGAAAAGGGCTGCGGTCCGGCGGATATTGTTGATCACCCGGCGGCCTTCTCCCAAAATCCCGGGCATCACCGAAAAATCTCCATCCAGCAGCACCATACTGGCCACCTGGCTGGCTGCCTGGGCGCCGCCGGCCATGGCAAAGCTGCAATCCGCCTCCCGCATGGCCAAAACATCGTTGACGCCGTCGCCGGTCATGGCAACCACATGGTCCCGCTTCTTCATGGCCCGGATCAGGGCCCGTTTCTTTTCCGGGGTCACCCGGCCGAATACATTGTATGCTTCCGAAGCCCGGAGGAAGTCCTCCTCCGTTTCCAGAGTGGTGGCATCCACATACCGCTCGGCCCCGCTGATGCCGGCTCTTGCCGCCACCCGGGCTGCCGCCAGGGCATTGTCACCGGAGAGCACCTTGATCTGTACCCCCTGGTCCCGGAAATATCGGAAAGTTTCCGGTGCCTCGTCCCGAATGGGATTGCGCAGCTTGATCAAGGCCAAAGGCATCACCAAATCCGGTTCCGGACGGTCTGTCAAATCATCCATATATCGGGCCACCAGCAGCACCCGGAAGCCATGCTCCAGCAGGGGCTGGACCTTGGGCCCCAGTTCTTCATACCGGGACCCCAGAATCATCTCGGGGGCACCCACCAGGAAGGACCCATGTTCCTCAAATTCTGCGCCGCCCCACTTCTTTTCGGAGGTAAAGGGGATCCGCCGCCGGCAAACCCAATCCGTTTCGGTGCCGAAATATGCCTGCAGGGCCCGGGCTGTATCATTTTCCGGCTCTTCGGTGCCGTAAAGGGCCCGAATTGCCTCTTCCACATAGGAATCCGGCACCCGGTTCAAAGAGAGGATGCCCTCCGCTTCCATGTGGGGCTCGGTGATGGTGCCGGTTTTATCCAGACACAGCACATCCACCCGGGCCAGAGTTTCGATGCAGTTCATATCCCGCACCAGCACCCGCTGACGGGACAGGGCAATGGCGGAAGCGGCCATGGCGATGCTGGTCAGTAAGTACAGTCCCTGGGGGATCATGCTCACCAGGGCCGCCACCGTCCGCTCGGCCGCGGTGCGGGTATCGGGATCGGGTCCCAGATACTCGTTCAGGAAGTACAGCACACCCATGGGAATCAGGATGGCGCTCAAAAACCGGATCAGCCGGTCCAAATCCTGCATCAGCTGGGAGCGGCCCGCCTTGGGATTCTTCTTGGCCTCGGCAGACAGCTTTGCCGCATAACTCTCATCTCCCACCCGGGTCAGCACCGCTGCACCCCGGCCAGCCACCACAAAGCTGCCGGAAAACAGCTCGTCCCCGGGATTCTTGAGGATGGCATCGGGCTCGCCGGTGAGCAAAGACTCGTTCACCTGCAGCTGGCCCGCCAGGACCCGGGCATCGGCGGGAATCTGATTGCCGCCCACAAAGAATACCACATCGTCCCGCACCAGTTCCTCGGAGCGGACTTCCGCATAGGCTCCACTGCGCAGGGTTTTCAGAGTCTGCCCCGCCACCAGTGTCAGTTTTTCCACTGCCCGTTTGGCACGGATTTCCTGAATGATGCCAATGGCCAGGTTGGTAACCACCACCCCAAGGAAGGCCATATTCTTAATACCGGAGCCGGCAAATACCAGAATCAGGGCCAGCACCGCAAAAACCAGATTAAAAAAGGTACACAGGTGACTCAGAATGATCTGCTTCTCGCTGCGAAAGGGCGCATCCGAAGGCTTGTTGACGAGCCCCTGGGCCTTTCGCTCCTCCACCTGGGCCTGATCCAGGCCTTTCAGTTCATCGAAGCTCATAGTTCCTCCCTCCTACGGGTGGGAAACCCGTTTTCCCGGTCATAGAGGGCCACCAGGCACCCCTTTTTCACTGTAACCTGCACCATCTTTCCGATAAAATGGTTGCTGACCCCCAAGGGGAAGGACGCAGAAACCGTTCCGTCCGCCAGCTCATACTTTGCCCCCTGGATGGACGCCACTGCATCGGGTCCCATGCAAAAGAGGGACAGGATCCCCTTTGCCCTTTCCGGGAAGGTCACGGTTTCTTCCCGAACGGCCGATGCAATATTGCAAAGTCCCACCAGATAGCCTGTGGCCCCATGCTCTGCCAGGAAGCACAGGGTCTGCAGATTTGCCAGGGCATGGTCCAGCCGGGGACCGTCCAACGCTCCATAGAGAATGAACTCCCTGTACCCCAGTTCCAGGCCCTTGCGGACCGCCAACATGGAGTCGGTGTCGTCTTTCTCCACAGGAAAGACCTGGGCCCCCTCCGGCACATAGCCCAGGGAGTCAAAATCCCCGATGATCCCATGGGGCTGCAGCCCCAAAGACAGCAAATGCTGCAAGCCCCCATCGGCCGCCAGAATATAATCATCCGGCCCGATGGGCTCCGCCAGGTCCGAAAACCCGCCGGCACAAAAGATCAGGCACTTCCCCACAAACTTCACCTCAATTCCTGTTTTCTTCATTTTATCACAGGATGGCCCAAAACAAAAGGGCCCCTCAAAGTTTTTTCTCTTGACAAAGGGACCTCCCCATGATATGTTAACTGTACTAGTACGGTTAACACACTTCATACACTTTTTCAGGGAGGGATGCACTTGGTACAACTTGACTACCGGGATGCCCGCCCCATCTACAGCCAGATTGTAGAGGGGTTCAGAAGCCAGATTGCTTCCGGGATCCTGCAAAACGGGGAGAAACTCCCCAGCGTACGGGAACTGGCCAGCCAGTTGGCCATCAATCCGAATACCATCCAGCGGGCCTACCGGGAACTGGAAGCCGGTGGCTGGATTGCTACAGTCCCCGGTAAGGGCTGCTTCGTATGCGGTACCCCCACCGAAGCCCGGCCGGAACAGCTGCAGCTTCTGAACCGCTTTGATGACACGGTTACGGCTCTGCTGGCCCTGGGCGTGACCCGGTCCCAGCTGATAGAGCGACTCCAGGGAGGAACATACCATGCTTGATTTACAAAATATTACCAAAACCTTCGGCAGCTTCAAAGCGCTGGACGATCTGAGTATGCACGTGCCCAAGGGGGCCGTTTACGGCCTGGTGGGCCCCAACGGCGCCGGTAAGTCCACTGCCATTCGATGCGCACTGGGTGTTTACCGGCCCGACAGCGGCTCCGTTTTGCTGGAGGGGGAGCCGGTTTGGGAAAACCCCGATGCCAAGGTTCGCATTTGCTCCATTCCCGACGATATCTTCTACTTCCCCTCCGCCACCATGGAGGATATGCGCAAATTCTACCGGGGCATTTATCCAAACTTCGACAACGCCCTGTTTGAGCGGCTGTATGAAGTCTTTCAGCTTCCCAGAAACGGTCAGATTCGCCGGTTCTCCAAGGGTATGCAGAAGCAGGCCTCTTTCCATCTGAGCATCTGCACCCGGCCGGATATGCTGATTCTGGACGAGCCGGTGGATGGCCTGGATCCCGTTATGCGCCGTCAGGTCTGGAGCCTGATTCTGGCGGAAGTGGCCCAGAAGGAAACCACCGTGCTGATCTCCTCCCACAACCTGCGGGAACTGGAGGATGTCTGTGACCATGTGGGCATTATGGATCACGGCAAAATGCTGTTGGAAAAGAGCCTGGCAGATATGCAGGGTGCTACCCACAAGCTGCAGATCGTAGGCGATGCTCCGGAAGGACTGAATG
>JAZSLC010000013.1:0-4196 GCA_045535175.1 Faecousia sp.
AACGCATAGCCGTTCTTCAACGCCACAGCACTTTCCACACCAATCACATCGGTAGAAAGGCTGATATGATAGTAATCCGTAGCCATCGCAGATTTGATCATCCGCAAAGTGTCCAGATCCTTACCGCAGAACGCCACTTCCGTCTGGTCATGGGCCAGCAGCTCATAACTGGTGCAGGGACCGCCAATAGCGTTCAGGGATAGCTTCTTCCCCATTTCATCCAGCTTCTTCTGCCAGTAATCCAGATAGCAGATCAGGCTGCCGTCTTCCAGAACCATTAGTCCCTTGGTAACGGAAATCATGGGCACCTTTTCATCCAAAATGGGAAGAATATGCTCTCCATACCACTCCACGCCAAAGCTGCTGACGCCGCAAATCAAGAAGTCTACTCCGGCAAGGGCATCCTGAACCTCTTCAATCTGATAGAAACTTACGCCCGCTGGGAAAGCCTTCTGAAATTTGGGGTGCTGATTGGTTTTGCGGCAGGTGTCAATAATCTCTCGGTCCAAATGGGTACCTACAATCCGGACATTGTTTCCATTCTCTCTTGCAGGAAACGCCAGCGCAGAGCCCATCATACCGGCTCCAATAATGGTAATGGTTTTCATGGTTGACCTCCCAAGCTCGTTATGATAGGATTATAGTAAATGATTACTTTTGTGTCAATCCATGTCCGTTTTCCTGATAAAGAAACCAATATTTTGTCCAAACCGATCAGAAAGGAACTTTTATGATCAAGAAAGAAAGACAAGACCGCATTCTGCAAATCATCAACGAGAAGCGTTTCTGCTCTGTCAGACGCCTTTCGGAACAGCTGTTTGTGGCCCCTATTACGGTTCGCCGCGATCTTGCAGAAATGGAAACAGCAGGGCTCGTGAAACGTTGCCACGGCGGCGCAGCCATCATCGACCACGACAATCGGGAGGTTCCCTTTGAAATGAGGGATAAGGAAAACACCTCCGCCAAAGCCCTTATCGGCAAAAAGGCCGCCAAACTCATCAACAACGGAGATACGGTTTTTCTGGATGCCTCCACCACCGTCAGCCATGTGGTGGACTACATTGACGACACTCAGGAACTGACCATCATCACCAATTCCATCCGCATTCTGGAAAAGCTGAAAGGACGGGGCATCCGCTGTTTCCTGACCGGCGGCGCGCTGCTGGAAAACTCCCATGCACTGGTCGGGCGGTTGGCGGAAGACAGCATTTCCTCCCTGTTTGCCGATATATGCTTCTTCTCCTCCCAGGGCATTACGGAAGATGGGCTGATTACCGACTTTTCAGAAGACGAAACCCGGCTGCGTAAGTACATGATTGCCAATGCCAAAAAGAGTGTTTTTCTTTATGATCACACGAAGCTGGGAAAACGACACCTGTTCAAAGTCTGCAATGCAAGCGACCTTTATGCCACCGTTACCGATCAATAAATAGCTGCCGGGGAACCTCTCCGGCAGCTTTCGATTATTTATGTACGCCCTTTTTTCTCAGCAGGTCCAGAATTACATCGCAGTTATTGCAGGTAATCAGTTCTGCTCCGCAGGCAATTGCATGGTCCACAGTTTCCTCGTCACTTACATAGGCACCGGCCCAGGTCCGGATACCGGCCAAACGCATGGCCCGGAACTCCTCGACGGTTGCGATCTTGCCACCGGCAGAGCTGAACATACAAACGCAGTATCCATAGTGGTAAGGATTTAGAATCGCCTCTCCCATATAGCGAATGGGATAGTACACATGCAGCTTATAGCGGTTTCCATACTTCCCCACAATGTACTCAAAAAGTTTCCCTCTGAAGGTATTGATTACAACCCGGTCCGCAAAGCCGTATTCTTCCACAATTTGCAGAACCCGGTCACATACACTGTAAGATACTTCTTCCCATCCATCCTCCGGATACTCTTTCAGTTCCAGATCCAGAGTAATGGTGGGGTGATTCTTCACCAGCTCCATCAGTTCCAGAAAGGTCGGGATCTGTTCACCCTTGAACCCCTCCCCTTTCCAGCCGCCGGCATCCAGTGCCTTAAGCTCTGCCAGGGTATAATCGCAAACCTTTCCGTGGCCGTTGGTGGTGCGGTCCACAGTGGCATCGTGAATCAGCACCAATTCCCCATCTTTCGTGATGCGGATATCCGTTTCGATCTGGTCCACCCCGATATCCAGCGCTGCCCGAAACGCAGGCATGGTATTTTCAGGATAGTCCGTGCTCCACCCCCGGTGGGCCGCCACATAGACGTTTTCAGCGCTTTGTGCCCAGTAGTTCACAAGAATACCTCCTAAGTGTTTTCCCCATTATATCAAATTACAATGCCCATTTCAACTTCAATCTCACATTACCCGTTCCCAAGTCTTCTCAGGGCCGGCCCTCTTGACTTTCGGGGCGTTCTTTTATATGATGATATCATAAAAATCAAGGAGCATGCACATGGATTTTCTTCCGATCACCCGAAAAGAAGCCCTGGACCGGGGCTGGGAACAGTGTGATTTTGTCTATATCATCGCGGATGCCTATGTGGACCATCCGTCTTTCGGCCATGCCATCATCAGCCGGGTTCTTGAAAACGCCGGTTACAGTGTGGGCATCATTTCCCAGCCTAACTGGAAGGATCCCAAATCCATCGATGTCTTTGGCCGTCCCCGGCTGGGATTCCTGGTCAGCGGCGGTAATATGGATTCCATGGTCAATCACTATTCCGTCACCAAGCACCGCAGAAAGACCGACGCCTTTACCCCCGGCGGCGTTATGGGCAAGCGGCCGGACTATGCAACCATCGTTTACTGCAATCTGATCCGTCAGACCTACAAAGATGTACCCATTCTAATCGGCGGTATTGAAGCCAGTTTGCGGCGGCTGAGCCACTATGACTACTGGTCCGAAAGTATGAAGCGGTCCATTTTGCTGGACAGCCAGGCAGATCTTCTGATGTATGGTATGGGCGAAAAAACCATCCTCCAGGTGGCTGAGGCGCTCAATTCCGGCATGGATATCCGGCACACCACTTACATTGACGGAACCGTTTACTACACGGAAGACCTGGACGAAAGTCTTCCCACCATTGTACTTCCTTCCTTTGAGCAGATCCGTCAAAACAAGCGATCCTACGCCGAAAGTTTCCGGATTCAATATGGTAACTGCGATCCTTTTACCGCCAAACGATTGGCAGAGCCTTACGGCAAAGGCTATGTAGTCCAGAACCCCCCTCAGAAACCCCTGACCACCGAAGAAATGGATGCAGTCTATGCCCTTCCCTTCTGCCGCACCTGGCATCCTTCCTACGCAAAGGCCGGCGGTGTGCCTGCAATTGAAGAGGTCAAATTCAGCCTTGTCAGCAACCGCGGCTGCTTCGGCGCCTGCAGTTTCTGCGCCCTGACCTTCCACCAGGGACGCATCATTCAAACCAGATCCCACGAATCCATTCTGGCGGAAGCGGAGCTGATGGTAAAGGATAAGGACTTTAAGGGCTACATCCATGACGTGGGTGGCCCAACCGCCAATTTCCGTCACCCTGCCTGTGAAAAGCAGCTAAGTAAGGGCGCTTGCGGCGGGCGGCAGTGTCTCTATCCCACCCCCTGCAAGAATATGCGGGCAGACCACTCTGACTATATTGCTCTGCTTCGGAAGCTGCGGAAGATCCCCGGCGTTAAGAAAGTATTTGTACGCAGCGGCATCCGGTTCGACTATCTGCTGGCCGACAAAAAGGATACCTTCTTCAAAGAGCTGGTCCAGTTCCACATTTCCGGTCAGCTTAAAGTTGCTCCCGAGCACGTTTCCGATGCGGTTCTGGAGCGGATGGGCAAGCCCAGAAACGCCGTTTACAATCGGTTTGTTGAGAAATACTACAGCCTCAACAAGCAGTACGGCATGAATCAGTTCCTGGTGCCCTATCTCATGTCCAGCCATCCAGGTTCCACTCTGAAAGAAGCCATTGAACTGGCGGAATACATCCGGGATATGGGTTATAACCCCGAACAGGTTCAGGACTTCTACCCCACCCCTTCCACCCTTTCCACGGTGATGTATTATACCGGATTGGATCCCAGAACCATGGAGAGGGTATATGTTCCCACCGACCCCCACGAAAAGGCCATGCAGCGGGCGCTTATTCAGTACCGCAACCCCAAAAACTACTATTTGGTGCGGGAAGCCCTTCTGACAGCCCATCGGGAGGACCTCATCGGTTCCGGTCCCAAGTGCTT
>JAZSLC010000154.1:0-5525 GCA_045535175.1 Faecousia sp.
AATTCACCTTCCAGGGCTATAAGCTGACCTTCCCTTACAAGCAGCTTTGGATCAGCTACCGCAACACCATCTTCTACACCGTGGTGGGTACCTGCTTCAACGTGTTCCTGACCACTCTGGCCGCTTACCCCCTGTCCCGCAAGGTGTTCCAGGGCCGCAATTTCTACATGACCCTGTTTATGATCACCATGTTCTTCAGCGGCGGTCTGATCCCCACCTATATCGTCATGTCCAAGCTGCATCTGACCAATACCCCCTGGATTATGATTCTGATGAACGGCATCACCGTGTACAACATGATCGTTATGCGGACCTTCTTCCAGAACAGCATCCCCAATGACCTGTTCGATGCTGCCCGGATTGACGGCATCACCGACATCGGCTACATGCTCCGGATTGTTCTGCCCCTCAGTAAGGCCGTGTTCGCCGTTATCGTGCTGTACTACGCCGTTGCCCACTGGAACAGCTACTTCACCGGCATGATGTATCTGAATGACCTGGAGCTGAAGCCTCTGCAGGTTATTCTCCGGGACATTCTGAACACCGCCCGTGTGGACCTGAGCCAGATCGAAGATGCAGAGCTGCTGGCTGCCCTGCGCGGCTCCGCTGACCTGATGAAGTACTCCATGGTGGTGGTTTCCTCCGCGCCCATCCTGATTGCTTATCAGTTCGTCCGTGGATTCTTCGAAAAGGGCGTTATGCTGGGCTCCGTCAAGGGTTAATAGGAGAGAAGCGCAGATGAAACAATATTTACTGCCTGAATCAGGTACGTTCTATAAAGCAAATTTGCATTGTCATACAAATCTTACCGATGGTAAGCTTACGCCGGAAGAGGTGAAGCAATACTATAAAGAGAGAGGCTACGCAATTGTTGCTTATACCGACCATGAGCTGCTTTTTCCCATGAACCATCTGGCGGATGAAACCTTTTTGCCTTTGAACGGTGTGGAACTGAGCGTGAACGAGAAAGAGCGGTTTGATCCCACCGGAAAGAAAGTGCACCTCGGCTGTATTGCCCTTGCACCCGATAACCACTTCACACCCTGTTATCACAGGGAAACGTACTTCGTCGGCAATGCACAGGAAAATCAAAATCTGGCAAAACCGGTTCCCGGCCTTCCGGACTTTGAACGGGAATACTCTGCCGCCGGAATTAACGCGATCATTGCGGAAGCGAAACGGTTGGGATTCTTTGTCACATACAACCATCCCAAATGGTCTATGGAAACGGAAGCAGATTACACCCGGTATGAAGGTCTGGACGCAATGGAGATCTGCAATTATGCCTGTCTGACTATGGGCTATGAGGAATACAATCCGGAAGTCTACGATGCATTTCTGAGAAGGGGAACGCCTCTTTACTGTATTGCCGCAGACGATAACCACAACCACAAAGCCCCTGACAGCAGATACTGGGATTCCTTTGGTGCATTTACCATGATCAAGGCGGAAAAACTGGAGTATCGCGCCGTTACCCAAGCACTGACCCAGGGCCATTTCTATGCATCCCAAGGTCCGGAGATCTATGAATTGTATTATGAAGACGGTGCGGTGCATTTGAAGTGCTCTCCTGCGGAAAAAATCATTCTCACCACAGCCTGTCGACGCAGAAAACTTCTCTGGGCAGCAGACGGAGAGTCCCTTACGGAAGGTTCCTTGTCCATTCATCCGGAAGACGTCTATTTCCGAATCACTGTGATCGACCACACCGGCCGTCCGGCCAATACCCATGCTTATTTTCTTGACAGTATAAACCTGTAAAATCTTACACAGAGAAGGAAACTGTATGCTTATTAACTATGCGCACAGAGGTGCCAGTGAATACTACCCGGAAAACACGTTGAGTGCATTCTATGCGGGTGTATCCATGGGAGCTACCGGAATTGAGACCGATGTTCAAAAGACCAAAGATGGCGTGCTTGTGTTGTTTCACGACGATTCTCTGGACCGTGTTACCGGACAAACAGGAGCAATCTCGGACTACACTTACCGGGAATTACGGGAGTTTCTTGTCCGGAATCCTGCGGGAGACCGATGGGACAGAATAGTAACCCTGGAACAATTTTTGCATTGTTTTGGATGGCGCGATCTTACATTTGCCATTGAGATGAAGCAGGAACATATTGCGCAGGATATTATCGATATGCTGGAAGCCTTCGGTATGCGGGAAAAGACAATCCTGACATCCTTTATTTTTGAAAGCCTTCGAGATGCAAAAGCATATAATCCCGGCTACCGTGTGGGGTATTTGTATCAGTGCAGCCACGATGAGGCGTTTCAGAAACTGCGAAGCATCCGTGGAGAGGAAATGTGCCCGGAGGCACACACAATGACACCGGAACAGACTACAGCTTATCAGGCTATGGGGTATTCCGTCAGAGCGTGGGGCGTATACAACACCGATCTTATGAAGCATGTATGCGCATGCAAGGCAAACGGAATGACGGTGAATTTCCCCGACAAATTAACGGCATACCTTGCCGGGAATCAACAGTAATAATGCGAAATTGAAACAGTGGTCGGAGTCAGGAGTGTATATCTGATGCTCCGGCCACTGTTTATTCTTACAGATCCATCAATTACTGACCAATGAAGGATGTGGTGACATGAAATATAAGGTGCTTTTATTTGATTTTGACGGAACTTTGGTGGATTCCATGCCGACATTTGTGGGCGTCATGCTGCGTATTTTGGATGAAAACAATATTGCTTATGCAGAAGATATCGTTAAAACCATAACACCGTTGGGTTATGGAGGCACAGCAAACTACTTTATTCAGTTGGGGCTGAATTTACCGCAGCATGAGATAATCAACAAAATGTATCAGTATGCCAAGCCGGACTATGAATTGCGTATTCCGGCGAAGGAGTACGTAATTTCTGTGCTGAAGCTGCTGCGATCAAAAGGCTGCAGTTTGAATGTTTTAACGGCAAGCCCCCATGAAATCCTGGATCCCTGTTTGCGAAGATTGGGGATTTACGATTTGTTTACCAATGTGTGGTCCTGCGATGATTTTGATACGACAAAAGCGGATCCGGAGATATACCAACGTGCGGCAGAAAGGTTAGGTGTTCCAATCCGGGAGCTTCTGTTTTTGGATGACAACTATCATGCGGACCTTTCTGCAAAGAAAGCGGGCGCAGCAGTATGCGGTGTGTACGACCTGTCTTCTGCGGAATCTGAGGACGATATCAGAGCCATTTCGGATCACTATATCCGGGATTTCTCTGAACTACTGGAATGGAACGAGCAGACGGGTTGATTGGCAAACAGGTCGAATATTTCTTCACTAAGGTGACATCACCCTTAGGTTCTTGTGCAGCGATGCGTTGGGGTTCAAATCCCCATGCCCGCACCAAATAAGTTCGATAGTTTTGATACGAGAGTATCTGAAACTATCGAACTTTTTCTTTTGCCGAAAATCCTTGCAGGACAGGGGTTTTTCGGCTTTTTCCATTTTGGAGTTAGTCTCATTGTGGTCTGTCGGCCCGGAAATAAACACTGCAAAGCAGGTGCTTTTGAGACACAAAGCAAATCACGCTGGAACTCTTCCTCCCAGAAAAGTGTCGGCGTGATTAAGTTAGTGTCATTGTGCCGAGAAAAGTTTCATTGAAGAATTAACTTAAAGCACTTGAAAAAATCATAGATACAATGTATAATATAAAATTGGTCAGCAGGAATTCCTGTTGATAATACATTCATCGAACGACCTGTGTGCCGTAGCACCTGCCCGTAAAAACGGAAGAAAGGTCAATGGAAGATGTCGGGTGAGCCCGGTTATTGCAAGAAAGCAGTAGCCGGGCTTTTTTGCGCAAATACAAGGCTAAAGGAGATTATCATGCAAAACACCCGAATTAAAAAACTATCTCAGTATGTCGTGCCGTCAATTTTGTCCAATGCCTGCATTTTCCTTTTCACTATCATCGACGGCATTTTCGTAGGACAGGGCATCGGCTCTGATGCGCTTGGTGCGGTCAATATCGCAATGCCGATGGTTATGATCGCAACAGCAATCAATATGCTGACTTCCATTGGCGGCTGTACCATTGCCGCTATCCGCTTGGGACAGGAAGATAAGGAAGGTGCAAATCAGGCATTCTTGCATTCCATGACCGCAAATATATTCTTTGCGGCGTTGATAACCCTTGCCTGTACCTTACTGACCGAGCCGCTTTCTGCTTTGCTCGGTGCAGATGCTTATTATCTGCCGATGGTAAAGGAGTATGTGTTCTGGTGGGGACTGTTCGCCATTCCCTCTGCACTGTCTGTTAATTTCCAGTTCTTCTGCCGTAATGACGGCTCGCCTATGCTGGTCATGGTGGCAACCGTTGCGAGTACGGTGCTGAATATCTTCCTCGACTGGCTGTTTGTATTCCCGATGCAGATGGGCATTATGGGTGCGGCAATCGCAACCGGCATTTCCCAGACCGTCAGCAGGCTCATCGTTGCTGTTCACTTCATTATGCGCAGAGGCGATTTGAAAATCTGCAAGTATAAGCCGCAGATGGCAATGTTCGGACAGATTATTTTCTTCGGTCTGCCGGAGATGATCGCACAGTTCGCAACTCCCGTTACAACCATTTGCCTGAATAATGTGATCGTTGCAAACCTGGGCGATATGGGCGTGAATGCTTTTGCCATCATTTCCTATGTGGCTTCCTTGGCTTTGTCGGTATTTATCGGCACTTCCGAGGGCTTGCAGCCTTTGTTCGGTCAGACCTACGGTGCAAAGGAAGAAAAGGATCTGAAATGGTATTTCAGAAGCGGTATGCTTATCAGCGTGGTGGGCAGCATCATCATTGTGGGAGCCTGTATTCTGTTCGGAAGACCGATCTGCACCCTTTTTGGTGCGGATGCCGGAACATTGGAATATACACTCCGGTATCTGCCGCAGTATGCATGGGCATTCATTATTGTCGCTATGAACACCATGATTTCCGCATATCTGTACTCCACCGAGCGTTCCGGCTATGCCATCATTTTGAATGTGTGCCGTTCTTTCGTGCTGAACATTCTGGTGATCACGGTGCTGCCTGCGGTTGCCGGCAACGGAATCATCTGGTTTACCTACGGCATTTCCGAGTGCCTTGTGCTTGTGGTAGCAACTGTACTTCTGAAACACTCTGAGAGAAACGGAATGCCCCTGCGGGAGATGGATAAGATCGTTTACCCTGTTTGCAAGCTCTGCCGGGATCATGAGAAGACCGGTTTTATCGAGGGGATAAAAATTGGTGTGCAGCTTGTGGCGGAATTGAAGTGGTAGTAAACACGCAAATTAAAAAAGGATCGCACGCGTAATGGGTGCGATCCCTTTTCTATGGAATAACAGGATAAAATTGAGGATCGGAATCACACCTCTGCGTGGGATTCCTTCTGGCGGTTTGCCAGGGCAGCAACCTCCAGGCGGCTGTGGACAATCAGCTTGCGGTAGACCTTCTTCGAGTGGTCATTGACAGTATGAACGGAAATGACCAGGACACTGGCAATTTCGGCGTTGGTGTAACCCCGGGCAATGAGATCCACC
>JAZSLC010000124.1:0-3679 GCA_045535175.1 Faecousia sp.
ATCCGCGTGGTTTCTGAGGTTCTGTCCTCCAACGGCTCTACCTCCCAGGGCTCCATCTGCGGTTCCACCCTGGCTCTGATGGACGCCGGTGTTCCCATTAAGCGTCCCGTGGCTGGCATCTCCTGCGGCCTGATCTCCGACCAGGAGACCGGTACCTGGAGAACCTTCACCGACATCCAGGGTGTTGAGGACTTCCACGGCGAGATGGACTTCAAGGTGGCCGGTACCACCGAGGGCATCACCGCCATCCAGATGGACCTGAAGAACAAGGGCCTGACCATGGAGATCATCGCCGACGCTCTGGAGCGCTGCCGCAAGGCCCGCCTGGAGATCCTGGATGAGGTCATGCTGAAGGCCATCCCCGCTCCCCGCGCTGAGGTCAGCGAGTTCGCTCCCAAGATGATCAGCATGAAGGTTCCCGTGGACAAGATCCGTGAGATTATCGGCTCCGGCGGCAAGACCATCCAGAAGATCTGCGCCGACACCGGTGCCAAGGTGGACATCGAGGACGATGGTTCCGTGTTCATCTCCGCTGTGGACTCTGCTGCCGCATATGCCGCCAAGAAGATGGTGGACGACATCTGCTTCGTTCCCGAGGTGGGCAAGCTGTACTACGGCAAGGTCGTCCGCATCCTGCCCATCGGCGCTTTCGTGGAAATCGCTCCCGGCCATGACGGCATGGTGCACATTTCCAAGCTGGAGAACCGCCGCGTTGAGAAGGTCGAGGACGTTCTGAACCTGGGCGATATGACCTGGGTGAAGTTCATGGGCTTCGACGAGAAGGGCCGCGCCAACTTCAGCCGCAGAGATGCCCTGAAGGAAATGGCCGAACAGCAGTAATGAATCAAAAATGCGTGTCCTTTCCGGACACGCATTTTTTGCGCCTATACGTTCTTGTTATCAAAAAATCCTTAAATTCTTACCGGATTCCGATCTACATCTTGTGTTTCGACAGCATTTTCACACAACCGGTGGTATTATGTCTACAGATTCGCAGGATCCAGTCGAATCATGGCAACCGTGGCATCGTCGGACCCGGTGACCGCGCCGCTTTCCAGAATACGGGCCGCAATCTCCCCAAGCGGTTCTTCGGATGCGGACATACTGCACCGCAGGGCATCCTCTCCGCCCACACCGTCGCTGAGCAGTGCAAGCATCTCCCCCCGACGCAGGGACAGCCGCAGTACCGTCTCCCGGCCTTCCGTTACGGATAGTCCGGGAGGAGGGCCGGCTGTCCCGATTTTTTCGTATCCGTAGCTTGTCAGCAGGTAGCTGGGAGCAGCGCCCCATTTGTAGAGGGTGACTTTTCCGGTGTCCAGATGGATTTCCGCCAGATCTACGGTGACGGCCCCTGCCCGGGACCGCAGGGCGCACAGACTGTTGAGACTTCGCAGGGCGTATTCAGCCGGGAAACCGGCGGTCAGCAGCCGTTTCAGCAGAAGCCCGGCGTTTTTCCCTTCGTCAACGGCCCCGGCGCCGGTGCCCATGCCGTCGCACAACGCCACATAGTGCCGTCCACCTACGCCGGAAAAGCTCAGGCACCGGTCCCCGTTTTCCTCTTCGGGTCGGTTCCCTACAAACACCACCTCCGGCCGGAACCGGGTGCCCCAGGACCGGGGTCTGCGGCTCAGCTCGTCAGAAAGGTCCTGCAGATATTCCCCCAGAAATTGATACTGCTGAATGATGGCCGATTTATACTCTTCCTGACGAGCCCGGCCGGAACGCAGAATCCGCAAATGCTCCTGGGACCGTTTCAGCTCCGCCATGAGCCGCCCGGATTTCCGGCAGGAAAAGGGGATGACGGTTTCCAGAATGGGGAAGTGCAGCACCTGAGGGGTCAAAGTTTCCGCCTGAGTCCGGGCAGAGCAGTTTTTGCGGCAGGGACAGTTGCCACATGCCCGCTCTGCGGCGGAGCGGATCAAAAGCCGATCGTCAATGGGTTCCGGTTCCGATTCCAGAAGCAGCTGCTGCATCTGGGAAAACACGGCGGAGGTCATCTCAAGCCGGACCTGCACAATGCCCACCTCGCCCCTGCGGCGGGACCAGGCGGGCTGACCGGGCAGCAGCAAACCCAGAAATCCACCCAATGCCAGGCCTGGCAGGGCAGAAAAGTCCGGCTTACCGCAGAGAATGGCCACCACGGGGAAGCAAAGGGCAGGGACCAGGGGGCGCATCCATTTTTTCAGGGGCAGAAACCTCAGAAAACAGCAAAGGCACAATACGCCGGTCATGGGCACCGGGGTGGTTTCCGAAAGGTCCAGGGCAAGCCCTGCCAGGGCGGCTGCCGGGAAGGCACCGCCCACCGCCAGGGCCCCTGCGGCCAGGTGCCCCAGACTCAGCCAGGGAAGCACCATTACCTGGGCCAGAGCCAACACACCGGCGCTGCAGGCCAGCCAGTCTGCCACCGAGTCCCGCCGGGTGGTGACCACCGCAAAGAGCCGGGCGGAACCCATGGACAGGCCGATACGCAGCAAGTACATGGCGATGGAGGTCTGATCGCCCAGAAAGCTTTGAAAGAGGACACCACTGAGGGCCGTTACCAGGCCGGATACAGCAGGCAGAAGCAGGGGCGTCTGCAAACTCATCCGGCGCTGCCCCAGGGCCAGGGCTGCCAGTACCCCCAAAGCGCACCAGAGAATCCCCTGGTAGCCTGCGGCCCCCCAGAACACCAGGTACCCCAGGGCACCACCCCCGGCAACCAATGCCGCTTCGCTTCCCGCCAGGGCCACAATCAGCCCCAACACCAGAGGCTGAGGGGCATGCCCCAAGGATGCGGCGCTCAATACAAATCCTGTCAGCAGATATGCGGCAATCCGCAATTTGGTATGTACTTCCGGATCCACAGCCCAACGGTGGAGCGAATGCTTCCACAGCTGCAGATAGGACTTAATGGTGACCATCATTTGCAATCTGTCCTTTCAAAAAAGCGAAAACCGCCCAGCCGGTCCTTCGCAGGTAGTTTCTGACGATATGCTACCATGGTTCAAAAAATTTTCCTGTCGGAAAGAGAACCCGCCGAAAGATTCTTGCACAGCAGGACAGTTCGTTGTATAATAGGGTCCAGAAAACAAGACAGGAGAATCCTATGGCTATTGAATTTGAATGCAAGTACAGTGCCTCCCGGGAAGCCCGGGCGGCCATTCGGGAGGCATATCCCGGTCCCTGGCTGGAGCTGCACATGGAAAGCACCTATTATGATACCCCCGATGGGGATATTTCCGCACGTAAGTGGACCCTGCGCCGGCGTATGGAAAACGGCGTCAGCATCTGCACCCTGAAAACTCCTGCCGGTGCTGCCCGCAATGAGTGGGAAGTTCAATGCGATGACATTGAGCGCTCTGTTATGGCGCTGTGCGACCTGGGTGCCCCCAGGGAGCTGAGAACCCTGGTTTGGAAGGGCCTGGTTCCCGTTTGCGGGGCCCGGTTTGTCCGGCTGGCCCGGAGCCTGAAGCTTTCCGGCGGCAGCGAGGCGGAGCTTGCCCTGGATGAAGGGATCCTTTTTGCCGGTGACCGTCAGGTGCCTCTGGGAGAGGTGGAACTGGAACTGAAAGCCGGGGATCCCGGTGCCGTGAAAAGGGCTGCCGAAGAACTGGCCCAGCGGTATGGTTTGCAAAAACAGCGCAAAAGCAAGTTCAAACGGGCATACGATCTGAGGAGGGACTCCAATGGCACAGCTTGA
>JAZSLC010000114.1:0-2639 GCA_045535175.1 Faecousia sp.
TATTCCCGGAGTTCAAGCCTTTCTTTGAGGGCCGCTTCTCTGCCACAGCGCTTTACATCCTGGCTAATTATCAATCTCCCGAAAGAATCGGCAACATGAATGCAAAGTCTTATGAGATCCTGCGCAAGAAATCCAGAGGCACCTCATTCCAATATCCCGTGTATTATACATGATTTTATAACGATTCGCAATACTGCAGCCAAAAACAGTTGACAATCTTTGAAAATCGGATATAATAGAAAAGCTTGCTAGTGTAGCACAGTCGGTAGTGCATCTCACTCGTAATGAGAAGGTCGCCTGTTCGAGTCAGGTCACTAGCTCCAGAACTTTGCCTGTGTTGGCAAATTATAAAACGGAGGTTTCCGAAAGGAAGCCTCCGTTTTTATATTGCATTACAAGCCAAGGAAGCGAACGGTTTCATCGCCTTTTTGGATGTTTTTGTATCTGTGGAAAATATGCACGTACTTCAGGGCATTAAACCGCTTGCCACCCTTTAACTGATACACCCTTTTCCCGCAATAGATATTAAGCTTGTTTCTGCCCAAAACCGTAACAGCATGAAGGTCATCAAAGAGAAAGCATAGTTCATCGGCAGTCCCCTCATCCACAACAATTCTGTTTCCGTACAGTGAAAACGCCGCCTCTTTCCGAAGAAGATTTTTGCGTTGATATACGATCACTTCAGAGAGCCTGGCAGAATCACAGAACAATGGCGATTCCGTAAAGTCCGTCACCATCAGGCTGTTGATATAATCCTCCTGATAATCATACCACTGCGCCACAAAAGGAAACCGGAAGGGCTCCCCTCCGCAGGAAAGGGTCTTGTCTTCCCCATAGGTTACAACCATACCACACTTCTTGCAGCGGATCTCATTACCGGAGCTTTCAAATTCAGCAAGACCGCATTGAGGGCACACATAAATGGCGCGTTCCAGATATTCAGCCCGCTTGTTGGAACGATACAAACCGGTCACTGCCGCCTCGTCCACATACAGGCCCGAACGGATCAATTCGAACAACTCCTCATTGGTGAGTTTATCATACTCCTCCGGTTCAATAACCCTGGATACGCCAGCCCACATTTTACCTTTTCTGGTTCCGTCCGTCCATCTGGGTTCCACGCCGTAACCGCCTTCAATCCTGTAAAGCAGAATGGGCAGCTTCATCTTCCGGGCAAGACCAGCAATGGCCGGATTCATGTAAAGGGTGCGTCCGCTGTATGTACGGTTTCCCTCAGGGGCAATCACAATGCTGCCACCGTCCCGAACCACCCGCAGGCAGTTCATAACCGCCTGAATATCCGTGGTCTGCTTCTTGATGGGGATAGGCGCAATCAACCAGCGAATGGCAGACGAGATCCATCCCATGGAGAAAATATCCTCAGTAGCCAAATAATAGAGAGGCCGATCAAAGGACATACCCACAAAAAACTGGTCAAAGGGTGTTTGGTGATTCAAAAGAACCAGGTAATTGCGTTTTGTCTTTTCCCGGAAACGCTCTATATGAATTCCGTACTTCAGATAGATATAAGGTGCCAAAACGATGTAAAGAATAACCGTCACAACCTTATGGCGAAATTTCACCCATTTCTTTTGCTTCTTCTTTTTTTCCATCAACAATTCACCTGTCCCATGATTCAAATATCGCTTTGATTCATTTCCAAAATCAAATGCAGTGCCGCTTCTATTGCAGAATGCCGTACCTCTTCCCTGCTTCCGGCAAACAAAAACTTTCTTGACAAAACACGATCCCGGTCCGCATAGCCAATAAAAACAGTTCCCACGGGATTCCCATAGTCATCCCCACCGGGGCCCGCCAGACCGGTTACAGAAACGGCCACATCTGCATTCATCCGTTCCCTGGCCCCCTGTGCCATGGCCTCGGCCACAGGGGCAGAAACAGCACCGAATTGCTCCAGATCGGAAGTCCGCACCCCAAGCAAGTGCTGCTTCAGTTCATTGCAGTAGCTGATGACACCACCCTTAAATACCGCCGAGGCGCCGGACACAGCGGTGAGGGCACTGCCAATTCCACCGCCGGTACAGCTTTCGGCAGTAACCAGTGTACGACCCGCAAGGGCATTTATGACCTCAGAGCAAAGGTTCATCATGGAATTGCACCTTGATCTTTTCAACAGACTCCAAAGCCTGGAGAATCAGCGCCTCACGATCCAGTTTCCGCTCTGCATTCAATACCTGAGCCAGCGTGGGCTTGGTTTTGGGATGCTTGGGGGTAAAGACCGTGCAGCAGTCTTCATAAGGCAGGATGGAAGTTTCCATGGTGCCGATTTTCCGGGCAATGGACACGATCTCTTCCTTATCCATACCAACCAGGGGCATGAAAATGGGAATATCCACCACAGCTCCGGTGACAGTCATGGCTTCCATGGTCTGGCTTGCAACCTGGCCCAGATTTTCTCCGGTTACCAATGCGCCGCATCCATCTTCCTTAGCGATCCGCTGAGAGATCTCCATCATAAACCGGCGCATAATCAGGGTAAAGAACTCCTCAGGACAGTTGTCCCGGATGGCTTCCTGAATCTGGGTAAAGCTGACAATATTCACCGTCATTCTTCCGGAGTAACGGGTCACCAGCCGAGCCAGCTCCAGAACCTTATCCTTGGCCAGCTGAGAGGTATA
>JAZSLC010000142.1:0-83491 GCA_045535175.1 Faecousia sp.
TGGAGGATATCGAAGTATTCCACCCCAGCCGTATGGCTTCCCGGATTTTGGGTATGGTCGATGTGCTGTCGCTGATCGAGAAGGCAGAAAAAGCCTTCGATGCCAAAAAGGCGGCTGAAGCGGAAGAACGGCTCAGAACCAATAAATTCACTCTGCAGGACTTCTATGACCAGCTGGTACAGCTGAAATCCATGGGCTCCATGCAGGATATTTTGGCTCAGATGCCCGGCGGTGCTTCTCTGAAGGGTGTGCAGTTGGACGAAAAAGCCATGGGCCGAACCGAAGCCATTATCCTGTCCATGACACCCAGAGAGCGCGAGAATCCTTCCATCATCGGTGCCAGCCGGAAAAAGCGTATCGCTGCCGGTGCCGGTGTTCGCGTAGAGGATGTAAACCGGCTGCTGAAGTCCTTTGAGCAGATGCGTGCCATGATGAAGCAGTTCTCCGGTCCCGGAGCTGGCAAGAAGATGAAGCGCATGAGAGGCCTTGGCGGCTTCGGCGGATTCCCCGGCTTCTGAATCAGTTCGATGAAAGCTAACGCTTTTACGATATAAATTATTATTACAAATTTTTTTGGAGGTGAACCCCATGGTTAAGATCAGACTGAGAAGAATGGGCGCAAAGAAGGCTCCTTTCTATCGTATTGTTGTTGCAGATTCCCGCAGCCCCCGCGATGGCCGCTGCATCGAAGAAATCGGCACCTACAACCCCATGCTGGAATCCGGCAACATCACTGTTGATGCCGAGAAGGCTCAGACCTGGATCAAGAACGGCGCTCAGCCCACCGATACCGTTCGTGGTCTGCTGAAGAAGGCTGGCGTTCTGTAAGATCCCCTAAGGAGTTAGCGCGATGAAAGAACTTTTGCTGTATATGGCAAAGAATCTTGTCGACGATCCTGATTCCGTTTCCGTGACCGAACTGACCGATGACGAAGGCAAGGTCCTGGAGCTTCATGTTGCACCTGGCGACATGGGTAAGGTGATCGGCCGGCAGGGACGGATCGCCAAGGAGATCCGTACCATTATCAAGACTGTTGCTCAGCGCACCGGCGAAAAGGTAACGGTTGAGATCGTTGATTAAGAACGAGTTTGCGTGGCGATTGCGTCACGCATTTCTCGTTTATTTTACATTGAATGAACAGGAGCGATGATTATGAAACTCCTTTACTTAGAGGCAGGGGAAATTGTCACCACCCACGGTGTTCGCGGGGAAATGAAGGTGCTGCCCTGGGCTGACGGTCCCGATTTTCTCTGTGATTTTGAGCGCGTTCGCATTGACGGCAAAGAATTCACTGTTGAGTCTTGCCGCATTCAAAAGACCTGTAATTTGCTGAAACTGAAGGGCATTGATACCATGGAAGATGCCCAGAAACTTCGGGGTAAAACCGTTGAGATCTACCGGGAGGATGCTCCGGCAGATTTGATTTTTGCCGCGGAACTGATTGATATGAATGTGGTATCTAATGGTCAGCAGATTGGTAAGGTGATCGATGTGCTGGATTACCCGGGAAATAAGGTCTATGTGGTAAAAGGCGAGCATGAATATATGATTCCTGCCGTGAAAGCCTTTGTGCTTTCCATCGACATGGATCAAAACCTGATGGAAGTGCGCCTGATCGAAGGGATGGGCAGCCATGAGAATTGACATTCTGACGTTGTTTCCTGAAACCGTTGGAGATGTTCTTTCTGAAAGCATTTTGGGCCGTGCACAGGAGCGTGGGTATATCTCCATTGACACCCATCAGATCCGGGATTACACCGCCAACAAGCAAAACCAGGTGGATGATTACCCCTATGGCGGTGGACGTGGTGCGGTGATGACAGCGGACCCTCTATATCGCTGCTGGGAGGCTGTTTGCGATTTGGCAGGCGGGCCGGTACACACCGTCTATATGTCCCCCTGCGGTCATACTTTTACCCAGGCGGATGCGATACGGCTCAGCAAGATGGAGAACCTGATCCTTGTCTGCGGACATTACGAGGGGATTGATCAGCGCTTTATTGACGAGTGTGTGGACGAAGAAATCTCCCTGGGAGACTTTGTTCTTACCGGCGGTGAGATTGCCGCTATGGCTGTTACCGATGCGGTAGCCCGTATGGTGCCCGGCGTATTGGCGGATCCGGAGTGCTTTGAAGACGAGAGTCATTATTCCGGAATGCTGGAATACCCCCAGTACAGCCGTCCTGCGGTCTGGCATGGCAGGGAAGTGCCCAAGATTCTTCTTTCCGGTGATCATAAGAAGGTTGCGCTCTGGCGCAGGAAAGAGTCCCTGAAACGAACCAGGGACCGCAGACCGGATATGTATGAAAAGCTGGACTTAAGTTCCAAGCAGGATAAAAAACTACTGCTTGAAATCCGGCAGGAAGAGAATCCTGATGGAACGGAGAACGGATAATCCACGCTCGTTTGATTATGAGGAGAAACAATGGAAAAGTTGGAACTATTGAGGCAATGGGTTCGTGAAAGCAGCATTGTCTTTTTTGGGGGCGCCGGTGTAAGCACCGAATCGGGCATTCCGGATTTTCGCAGTGTGGACGGCCTGTATAACCAGAAGTTTGAGTATCCTCCCGAAACCATTATCAGCCACAGCTTTTATAAAAGAGATCCGTCCTACTTCTTCCGGTTTTATCGGGAAAAGATGCTTCCTCTGGGCTTTGAGCCGAACATTGCCCATTGGACCCTGGCCAGGTGGGAAGAAGAAGGAAGGCTTTCTGCGGTTGTGACCCAGAATATTGATGGACTTCACCAAAAAGCCGGCAGCAAACAGGTCTTTGAGCTTCACGGCAGTGTGCTTCGGAATTACTGCACCCGTTGCGGAAAGTTTTTCACTGCGGAGTATGTTCGGGATGCGGCGGATGTTCCCATGTGCGGATGCGGCGGTATCGTGAAGCCCGATGTGGTCCTTTATGAGGAAGGGCTGGATTCGGATACTTTGGATGGTGCCATTGAGGCTATTCAGGATGCGGATCTTTTGATTGTGGCCGGTACCAGTTTGACGGTCTATCCCGCTGCGGGTTTGATTCGGTATTTTAAGGGGGATCACCTGGTACTCATCAACCGGGATCCGACACCCTATGATCATATGGCTGATCTGGTAATCCATGAGAGCCTTGGGAATGTATTTCGTGAATTGGAATAACATAGTAAAAGCCGCCGACTCCCGCGGCGTTTTCGTCCTAAAAAAACAGGCCGCGTTTGCGACCTGTTTTTACCTTAATCAAATGCGGCGGTGGGGTCGAAGTTTACAACGACACTTCTGTCAGTCAGGAAGGTGACTTCAGAAACCTTTGTGCCGTAACAATCCACCTGCATAAGCCTGTAACTGAGGGAAAGCGGCTCCAGATCTTCCAGTTCTTCGTTGTAGTCCAGCTTTACGATGTTGAGGTTGATGGGAACACTCAAAACCTCAATTTGGGTAAGCAGGTTGTAGGAAGCATCAATATAAGAAAGGGCGCAATTACGTTCAAAAGCCGGCAGGGCGGTGATCATATTGTGTGCCACATGGAGCCGAACCAATTTCTGATGGGCAGAAAGGAAGGCTATATCTTCGATTGTATTGTTGGAAAGATCCAGTTCCGTAAGGGCCAAACAGCCGGCGAGGGAAGTGACATCAGTCAGAAAGTTGGTAGACAGATTCAGTTTTTCCAGTTTCGCCATTGCTTCGATTCCGTCAATGGTGCGGATGGCGTTGCCTCCGGCAAGAAGCGTGTGAACTTCCGGCAGACCGAACACGGGAGATAGGCTTAGCAACGCGTTTTGCTCAACATCCAGTATTATAATCTTTTTGAGTTTGGAGATGGCCGTCAGATCGGTCAGGGAATTGCCCTTCATATAAAGCTCTCTCAGCTCTGTCATGCCGGAGAAAACGTCGATATTTCTCAGAGTATTTCCGCTGAGGTCAAGCACTTCGATCTTGGTCAGATCCTTGAAATAGGTGACAGAGGTCAGTCCGCAATTGCGAAGGGTTAGTTTGGTCAATTCCTGAAGGGTTCCGATGGCTTCAAGGCTCTTGCGGTCAATAGCACCCTTTTCGATGGTCAGTTCTGTCAGTTCCCTCAGGGAAGAGAGAACGGTCAGGTCCATTTTTCCTGCATCGGCAATTTTCAGTGTCTTCAGATAGGGGAAATGAGCCAGGTCTGCCAGCGTTTCGCAGCCTTCGGGAATAACAATATCCGTAACGGTCCAAAGATCATCGGAATAGATGGTACGCCCGCCGAGGCTAAGCATAGTGCGAATATACTCTTCCAGGGCAAAGTCCTGGAATTCTACAGGCTCAATGACGCCGTTAACGGTATATCCAAAGACGCTGAGGGGGCTTACCAGCTTGTTTTCGTCCACAGCCAGGGCGTTGATGATGGTAACGCCGCCGGGCAGGGTATATGTGCCGGTGAAAGGCTCAGATGTGATGCTGGGGTACTCTCCATCGGTGCTGATGTACAGATCGCCGGACTCAGCGGTAACGGAAACAGAAATATACTGGTTGTAAAAATTGGGATCAGGTGTCGCTGTGGGAGCGGCGGGACGGAGTTCGTCCAGTTTTGCTTTCATGGCGGGATCGGCGATGTTATTGAGCATATTTACCGCATCCAGCAGTTTGTCCTGTTCGACATAAGTTCTGCAAAGGGCAATATACAGATCCACAGTGGCGCCATCGGCGATGGCGTTGGAAAGGGTGTACTCAGCTTTGGTGTAATTGTCGTTTTCAATGTAATATTCCGCAAGTTCAATGGCAACCTCATCCCCACCGGAAGCTTGGTTATATGCCACACCGTAAAGCCATTCCGCGATTTTATGCTCGCCCCTGGATTCGAATCCACGGGCCTGGCTCAAAAGAAAGTCTTTCGTAAAGCCAGGATCGTAGATCATTAAATACCATAAGAGGCTCGCGATAATCAGAATAATTAAGAGGATTGGCAAGATTGCCTTCAGGCCTCGTTTCATAAAGGTCGCTCCGTTTCGTTACTTTGTTATTATTTGTAATATTATACTTGCAGGGCCGGATTCTGTCAAGTATGGACGAGCATTTGCCAGGTTTTGACGGGATAATTCGACGGATTCAATGGATAAAATGCGTTATGATCATAGCGGGGTGAGAAGGATGAAGAAATGGATTCGATGTATTGTTATTGCGCTTCTGCTGGTCTGGGTATATCCCGCTTTTGTGCTCTCGTTGATACCCGACTCCCGGGAGAACCCCAATGCAGAAACAACGCCTCCCGCTTCTTTGGATGAAACAGAAGATACTTCTGAAAAAGTTCAGGTCAAATTGCTCGAGAACGGGGTGAATCGTACCATAGAGCTGGAAGAGTATTTGACTGGGGTCATCCTGGCAGAACTGCCCGGAGACTTTCATTATGAAGCGAAAAAGGCGCAGGCGGTTGTGGCAAGAACATATACCATAAAGACGGTTTTGGATGGGTATAAACATGGCCGGGGGATAATATGCGCTGATTCCGGATGCTGTCAGGCTTATATTTCCGTAGAAGCGTATCTGGAAAGAGGGGGGAGTACGGATATGCTGGATCAAGCAAGGGAAGCTGTCCGGGCCACTGCACATGAAATCATTCGCTTTGGCAATGATTTGATTGATGCAACATACTTTTCCTGTTCAGGTGGCATGACGGAAGATGCAGTGGCAGTATGGGGGACGGACATTCCGTATTTACAAGCTGTTGAAAGCCCCGGAGAAGAGCACGCTGCGGCGTATCTGAAAACACTGCGATTCTCTGTAGATTCATTTTGCGGACGGCTTTCCATAAAACCCGACGATTTTCGCCGTTTCGGGGTTGGAAATCTGACCTATACTGACGGATATGGGATCGATACGATTGAGCTTGGAGGGAAAACCTATGAAGGAACGGACTTGAGAATGCAATTGCAGCTTCCTTCCACTGTGTTTTCCATCACAGCAGTTGGAGACAGTGTAATCATTACTACGAAAGGCTTCGGCCATCGGGTCGGTATGAGTCAGTATGGAGCAGATGCCATGGCGAGAGCCGGACAAACTTACATTGAGATCATTCAGCATTACTATCAGGGCGTGGAAGTAATGGCATACGTACCTTAATTACATTGACAAAAGATTGAAGTTCGTATAGAATATCCCTAAATCCAAAGGAACAGGGGGTATTCTTGTGCCGATTCAAATCCCAAATGATCTGCCTGCTGCGGAAGTGCTGCTCAATGAGAATATCTTTGTCATGCCGGAAAACCGGGCTACAACCCAGGATATTCGCCCCCTGGAAATTGTGCTTCTGAACCTGATGCCCACAAAGATCGTTACCGAAACCCAGCTGAGTCGGGTTTTGGGCAATACGCCCCTTCAGGTGAAGCTGGAATTGATGCACACTTCCACTCATCGGTCAAAGAATGTGTCTCAGGAGCATTTGTTGACCTTTTACAAAAGCTTTGAGGAACTGAAGCACCGGAAGTTTGACGGTATGGTGATTACCGGCGCGCCGGTGGAAATGATGCCCTTTGAGCAGGTGGACTATTGGCCGGAACTATGTGAAATCATGGAGTGGACGAAAACAAATGTCCATTCCACCCTTCATATCTGCTGGGGTGCGCAGGCGGCCCTTTATTATCACTACGGTATACCTAAGTATCAAATGAACCGGAAGTTGTTTGGTGTATTCAAGCATCATGTGGATTATAAGCGTTCCATTTTGCTTCGGGGCTTTGATGATGAATTCTGGGTTCCTCAATCCAGACACACTACCATTTTACGGGAAGATGTGGAACGCATTCCCGATATGAAAGTTCTTGCGTCTTCCGATGAGGCGGGAGTTTACGCCATGATGACCAAAGCGGGGCGCCAGGTGTTTCTTACCGGTCATTCGGAATATGATCCGGAAACCCTTCTTAATGAGTATCTCCGGGATGTTTCTCAAGGCCTTCCCATCGATATTCCCAAGAATTATTTCCCCGATGATGATCCTTCCAAGCCTCCGGTTGTACGTTGGAGAGGACACGGTAATTTGCTGTTTTCCAACTGGCTCAATTATTTTGTGTATCAGACCACACCTTACGATATTATGACCATCGGTCACGAGTAAAATATTCCGATTATGCGGCACCGGTTTATAATCCGGTGCCGCTTTATATCTCCAAGAATTTTTTGTTGTGCATCTGTTATTTATCATGTATAATACAAGAAAGGAGGTGCCTTATGAAACTTATCATTGATGGAATTCCGGTTGAAGCCGGTCCGGGAGAAAGCCTGTTGGCTCTTTTGAAACGAATGGGGATGGATTCAGATGATTTATCCTCCAGTCCCATTGCAGCCAAAATTGCAGGCGAAGTGTTTAATCTCAACTATGTTCCGGTGCGTGAAAAGGAGCTTACCGGTGATACGCCGTCCATTCGTCGGGCAATGGCTGCTTCCGGCGGTGTTGTTCGAACCATTCGTTACTCAGACCCTACCGGTAGGGAAGTATACACAAGAACTGTTCAGTTCGTGGTGTTTTTGGCCATCAGGCAGCTTTGGCCCAGGGCCAGAGCAAGTATGAATTTCACATTAGGCTCTGCGCTGTACATTCAGGTGGATGATTGCTCCGGTTTTTCTGCGGAAACCCTGAAAGAGCGTGTTAGACAGATTGTTTCTCAGAGAATTCCCCTGATCCGGAAAAGGATCACTACTCAGCAAGCCATCGAAATGTATGAAAAGCAGGGACAGTTCGATAAGTCCAGGCTCCTTCGCTGGCGGCAAACACCCCATTTTGATGTGTATGGGTTTGAAGATTTTGCTGACTACTATTATGGAGAACTGGCTCCTGATACCGGGTGCTTGCAATCCTGGGATATTATCGGGATTGATGGTGGTTTTCTGTTTGTCTTCCCCGATAATCAGAACCCTGATACGGTATCCTCCTATGTGGATATGCCTAATTTCTTTGCGGTGTTTTCGGAAGGTGAACGCTGGGGTGAACTGATGAAATGCCGGAATGTGGCAGATCTTAATGAATTGGTGGTATCCGGGCGTATTCGGAATTTGATTCGTGTCAACGAAGCTCTCCATGAAAAACGCTACGGGCAAATTGCGGATATGATTTGCAGAAGGGGCTGCAAGGCGGTGATGCTGGCTGGTCCCAGTTCCTCCGGTAAAACCACTTCTGCCAACCGTCTGGCAGTTCAGCTGCAGGTTCACGGGAAGTCCCCGGTGCTGATGAGTCTGGATGATTACTATGTGGATCGGGATAAGTGCCCTGTGGGACCTGACGGGAAGGTGGACCTGGAGCATATTAATACCATAGATACGGATCTGTTTGGGCTTCATCTGCAGCAGCTTCTGTCCGGTGAGCAGGTGGAGATTCCTTCTTTTAATTTCAAAACAGGCAAGCGGGAATGGCATGGCCATCTGCTGAAGCTGAATCCCGATTCCGTAATCATTGTGGAAGGACTTCACGCCCTGAATCCGGTGCTGCTTCCGCGGGAATTATCCCGGGAGCTGATCTTTAAGCTTTATGTGACACCGCTCCTTCCGTTGAACCTGGACGATCACAATCGGATTCCTACTTCGTACTTGCGACTGCTTCGCCGTACAGTTCGGGATTACGAAACAAGGGGATCTTCGGTACAGCAAACCCTTTCTATGTGGGATAGCGTACGAAGGGGCGAAGCAAGGTGGATTTTCCCCTATCAGGAGTATTCGGATGTGATCTTTAACAGTTCTACCCTGTATGAACTGTCGGTACTTAAGAAGCATATCTATCCACTGCTTACTGCCGTGTCCCCTGAGGAACCTTGCTACGAGCAGGTTCGTGCTATGGTAAAGATTCTGAATTTTGTATTGGAAGCTGATGTGGATCAGGAGATTCCTCCCACCAGTCTGGTTCGTGAATTCATTGGCGGAAACTCTTTCTACCTGTAAAACATGAAAAAGAGCGCATCGCGGCGCTCTTTTTTCATGTATGGGGTTTCCTTTGCAAGAAATACTTGCATCCGAATCAAACAGATGTTATAATAAACAAAATATAGTGCGAGAATATGTGGAGAATAGATTATGTCCGAACCTCAATACCATTTGGAGGGCATTGTCCATACCCGAAACGATGGGTTGGAGGATTTTGAAGGCCCTCTGGATGTTATTTTTCTGCTGCTGAGCAAAAACAAAATTGAAATTCAGGATGTCTCCATCACTGCTATTTTGGAACAGTATCTGGCTTATCTGGATGAAATGAAGCGAATGGATATGGAGATTGCCAGCGAGTTTATCACCATGGCCAGCAACCTGATGCTCATAAAAACCAAAATGCTTCTTTCTGCTGCGGAGCAGGCAGAGGCTGAGTCGGAACTGGACCAAATCCGTCAGGCCTTGATCGAACGTCAGCGAAAGGAAGCCATTGAACAGATCCGGTTGGCCGTATCTGTTTTGGAACCCCGCAATGAAATTGGCCGCAGCCTGTTTACGAAGGATCCCGAACCCCTTCGCAGGGATAAAACCTACCGGTATAAACATTCGGCCCAGGATATGCTTCTGGCTCTTGATACCATTGCGGAGCGTAACGACCGTATGCTTCCGCCGCCTACAGTTAACTTTAAGGGAATTGTGGGCAAGGAGCCTTACCCGGTTACCAAAAAGGCAGCTGAGGTGATCCGTAACCTGGTGCTGCGGGGAGTGGAACGGCTCAAGAATTTGTTCCGGAACAACCGTTCCAGAAGTGAAGTGGTTGCCACCTTCCTGGCTATTTTGGAGCTTTGCAAGACCGGCTCTGCGACCCTTGAAGACGATGATTCCGGCGAGAATCCCAATGTGCGACTTTTGAGAAATCCAGAAACGGAGGGCAACGATGGAACAAACTGAATTACAGCGATGCATTGAGGCCATCCTGTTTGCATCCGGTGAACCGGTGGATCTTCTTCGGCTTGCGATGGCCCTGGAGGCGGACGAACGGGATGTTCAAGCCGCCGCAGATGCTTTGGCCGACGAATGGGCCTTTGCACGCCGGGGCATCCGGATTATCAGACTGGAGAATTCCTATCAGATGGTTTCTTCCGGCGAGATGGCCGATTACATTACGAAAGCGCTTGAAACCAGAAAACCTCCGAAACTCAGCGCTTCTCAGCTGGAAACCTTGACCATTGTAGCTTACTATCAGCCTGCCACCAAGGCAATGGTAGAGCAAATTCGCGGTGTGGATTCCGCTTACAGCATTTCTGCACTGCTCAACAAAAAACTGATTGAAGAGGCAGGTCGGCTGAATGTTCCCGGCCGTCCGATTCTCTACAAAACGACGCCTGATTTTCTGCGTACCTTTGGACTCAATTCCCTGGAGGAACTCCCCGAAATTGACCGGGTTCATTTCGGTGAGCGGGGAGAGCCGGAGGTTGTTCAGGAAGTGATTCAGGAGGGGCCGAAGGAGGAGTCTTGATGGGTTGGATCATCACACTTCTTGTTCTGCTGTTACTTGCGATTTTGCCCTTGGGTGTCAGTGCCATCTACAATGCCGATGGTCCACTGATCAGGCTGATTGCAGGCCCTGTTCGTATTACACTGTATCCTGTTAAGAAAAAAGATAAATCCAATAAACCCCAAAAGAAAAAGGAAAAAAAGCCGAAATCGGAGCCGCAGCCCAAAGATCAAGCAAAACCCCAGGAAAAACAAAAAGGTGGCCCTATATCCGATTTCTACCCCTTTATTACCCTGGTGCTCGATTTGCTTACGGACTTCAGAAGAAAGCTGCGGCTGGATCGGTTTGAACTTAAAATCATTCTGGCCGGTGGTGACCCTGCAGATCTGGGCATCAACTATGGCCGGGCCTGGATTGCTCTGGGTAACCTGTGGCCCATGCTGGAGCGGGTTTTTGTGATCAAAAAGCGGGATGTGGAAGTGGAGTGCGATTTTGAAGGATCTGCAACGACTATCTCTGCACGTCTCGATTTGACGATTACACTTGGACGGCTCTTTTCCATGGGATTCCGCTACGGTATTCGTGGACTAAAAGAATTTATTAACTTTAAGAATAAAAGAAAGGCAGGAACTGCAAAATGAGTCAGAATGTTCCCAATATGCTTGAAAATACCATTGCCAAAATCCGTGAAATGGTGGATGTCAACTCTGTGATCGGCAACCCCATTACAACCCCTGATGGCGTAACCATCATTCCTGTCTCCAAAGTCAGTGTGGGCTTTGGCGGCGGCGGTTCGGATTTTGTATCCAAGAACGCCAATCACCATGAGAATCCCTTTGGCGGTGGTGCAGGCGGCGGTGTAAAGATTACCCCCATTGCGTTCCTGGTGATCAGAGAAGGTTCCGTTCGGATGATTCCTGTGGCTGCCCCCGCCAATACCACCGCCGATCGCGTTGTGGAGATGGTGCCCGATGTGCTGGAGCAGGTTTCTTCCTTTATTGATTCCAGAACCAAAAAGCCTGAATAAGGAAGCGATTCTTGCCCATACTGAGGATGGGTGAGATTATGAAAAGATTATTTGCCGGGGCGGTGGCTGCATTAACGGTCGCCGCCCTGTTTCTACCGATTCGGGTACAGGCCATTTCTGCGCAGAAGGCGGTTGTATTGGATACTGCTACTGAGCGGATCCTGTATGGAAAAGATTCTGATTCCAGAAGCCTGATTGCCAGTACAACAAAGATTATGACAGGGTATATTATTGCCCGGAGATGTAATGTGCTGGATCGTTTTCGCATTCCTAAGGAAGCCGTTGGGATCGAAGGCTCCTCCATGTATCTGCAGGAGGGAGAAGTGCTGACCATTCAGGAACTGTTGTACGGACTGATGCTCCACAGCGGCAACGATGCTGCCGTTGCCCTGGCGATATATTGTGCAGGAACGGTGGAAGGGTTTGTGGATCTGATGAACGAAACGGCTGTTTCGTTGGGGCTTTCCGGAACCCACTTTGCAAATCCTCACGGCCTGGATGCGCCGGAGCATTACTCCACTGCAGAAGATTTGGCAAAACTTGCCGCCGCTGCTATGGAGGATCCTGTTTTTGCCATGACCGTGTCTACCAAGACAGTTCAGGCAGGAGAGCGCTATCTGCGCAATCATAATAAGCTGCTCTGGCGCCTGGAAGGTGCTGAGGGTGTTAAAACCGGCTATACAAAGGCAGCCGGAAGAATTCTTGTTTCCAGTGCCTGCCGACAGGGAAGGCGACTCATCGGAGTCACCATCAATGCTCCTGACGATTGGAACGACCATATGGTTCTTTTGGACCGGGCGTTCCGGGAATACTCCGTGTATACGGTTGTATCTGAGGGAGAAGTATTGGGCGTTGCGGAAGTTTCCGGAGGGGATTGCGGATTTGTGCAGCTCATCGCTGCCGAAACCTATTCATATCCCCTGGCATCGGATGAAAAGGTGACCCTTCGGCTTCCCGGAACCGGATTTGTGTATGCTCCTGTTGCTGCCGGACAACGGGCCGGTCAGGCATTGGTTTATGTGAATGACCATTGCGTCGGCTCTGTGGAAGTGGTTTTCGGAGCAACGGTGGAACAGGAACCCGGGGAAGAGCGATCTTTCATCCGAAAATGGACAGATCGTTTATTTGGAAAAGAGGAAGAGTCTTGAGAATACAAAAACTTCTTTCGGAGCGGGGGGTAGCTTCCCGCAGAAAAAGTGAAGAACTGATTCAGCAGGGGAGAGTAACCGTGAACGGTGTCATCTGCCTCCTGGGACAAAGTGTTGACCCGGAAAAGGATCTTATTCTGGTGGATGGAAAGCCGTTGCCGGAACCTGCGAAACGGGTATATATTATGCTTCACAAGCCCCGGGGCTACGTGACCACCCTTTCTGATGAAAAGGGCAGAAAAACAGTTGCGGAGCTGGTGGATTGTGGGAAACGGGTGTATCCTGTGGGCCGCTTGGATATGGATTCCGAAGGCCTTTTACTGCTTACGGATGACGGAGCCTTTGCCAATGAAATGATGCATCCCCGTCATGAGGTTGAGAAGGTGTATCAAGTGACTGTTACCGGATGTACCCAGGAGGCGGTTGAGCGTGTGAAGCAGCCTGTGACGCTTGACGGGTATACCATTTCGCCCCCCTGTGTACGGGTTCTGAAGCGAGGTGAGAAGAGCCTTCTTGAGATTACCATTCACGAAGGCAGAAACCGGCAGGTGCGCCGTATGTGCGCCCTGGCCGGTATGGAGGTGCTGCGTCTGAAAAGAGTCCGGGAGGGGGCATTGAACTTGGGTAGTCTTCCCCTTGGAAAATGGCGTTATCTTTCTGAATCAGAAATTGCAGCCCTTTACAATGAATGAATTGATGCATCATTTTGTTGCTATTTAGAAATTTACCGATTAATATGCAATTTTATAAAATTGTTCTTGCAAATTGGCGGATAATTTGATACCATTGCTGTCATACAGGAAGGAGCGATGATGAAATGCCTGCAGATATTTTGTCCATATTGCAATCAAAGAGTCAAAAGCTCTCCAAAGGACAGCGAGCCATTGCCAAATATATTTTACATTCTTATGATAAAGCGGCATTTATGACTGCCAATAAACTGGGTAAGACCGTGGGTGTATCCGAATCCACTGTGGTGCGTTTTGCAGTGGAACTTGGCTTTGAAGGTTATCCTGAAATGCAGAGGGCCATGCAGGAAATGGTGATGAACCGTCTTACCAGTGTGCAGCGGCTGGAGGTTGCCAGCGACCGGATTGGAGATCAGGATATTCTCTCCATGGTTATCCATTCTGATATTGATAAGCTTCGTCAGACCGCTGAAACTGTCAGCCGTGAAGATTTTGCGAAATCTGTGGAGGCAATTTTGTCTGCCAGACGGGTTTATATCATGGGCAGCCGGTCTACAGCAGTTTTGGCCAGTTTTCTGGGTCATTATCTGCGGCATATGCTGGACGATGTACGTGTGGTCACCAGCTCCGGTGCCAGTGAGATGTTTGAACAGATCATTGGAATTACCGACAAGGATGCAGCTATTGCCTTTAGTTTTCCTCGATATTCCACAGCTACTTTCAAAGGTGCCGAATTCTGTCGGAGCGTTGGTGCCAAGGTGATCGGCATCACCGATTCTCCTATTTCTCCTTTGGGCCGATGCAGTGATCACGTTCTTCTTTGCAAGAGTGATATGATATCTCTGGTGGATTCGCTTACGGCCCCGTTCAGTATTGCCAATGCCCTGATCGTTGCCATTGCTTCCAGAAGAGAGGGTGAACTGCAGAATACCTTTACGGCCCTGGAAAATGTATGGGAAGAGTATCGGGTCTACGAGAAGCGGGTGGATGAATGATCTTTGACGGAATTGTAATTGGCGGCGGAGCCGCAGGTATGTTTGCGGCTGTTCAGGCTGCCCGAAAAGGAAGCCGCGTTTTACTATTGGAGCGCAACGACCGGCTCGGTAAAAAGCTGCTCATCACCGGAAAAGGCCGTTGCAATGTAACCAATAACTGCAGCGCAGAGGAAGTGCTTCGCAATATCCCCAGAAACGGCAGGTTCCTCTTTAGTGCGCTGGATCAGTGCGATCCATCCGGTGTCATGGCATTTTTTGAGGAATTCGGTTGCCCCCTGAAAACGGAGCGGGGAAACCGGGTTTTTCCCGTGTCTGACCGCTCTCAGAGCATTCTGGATGCCCTCAAGAAGGCACTTCGACTCAGCGGTGTTACAGTCAGAACCGGCCGGGCTGTCAAGATTCTGTCCAGGGATGGTGTGGTAACCGGTGTTCAGACGGAACTGGAACAGATTCCCTGCAAGTGGGTCATTCTCGCAACAGGGGGTCTCAGCTATCCCACCACCGGTTCCACCGGCGACGGATACCGGATGGCTTCGGAGCTGGGACATACGGTGACCGATTGCGAGGGGAGTTTGGTGCCTTTGGAAACGGAGGGCCATGATGCCCAGGATATGCAGGGCCTTTCTTTGCGTAATGTGGGCGTCAAACTTGTCAATGAGAAGAATAAGATCCTATATAAGGATTTTGGAGAACTGTTGTTTACGCACTTTGGCCTTTCAGGCCCTACTGTGCTTTCTGCCAGTGCCCATCTGAAAGGCAAGTGTATTCTTTCCATTGATCTGAAGCCGGCGCTTGACGAGGGGAAGCTTAACGACCGGATCCTGCGGGATATGGAACAGTATAAAAATCGGTCTATGGAAAACGCCCTGATCGATTTGCTTCCAAGGTCTATGATTCCGGTTGTGCTGCGGCGTTTGGGGATTGATCCGTCCATGCAGGCAAATTCCCTGACCAAACAGGACCGGCGCAAGCTGGTGGAACTTCTGAAAAACTTTACTTTCTCTGTTACCGGTAAAAGACCGGTTGCTGAGGCCATCATTACCAGAGGCGGTATTAAAACGTCGGAGATCGATCCCAAGACCATGGAGTCCAAACTGGTTTCGGGGCTGTTCTTCGCCGGTGAGATTATCGATTGCGATGCTTATACCGGAGGATTCAATTTGCAAATTGCCTGGTCTACGGCCACTGCTGCGGCTGTAGCTGCTGCATCTTACGAGGAAGCCCCCATGGCTTGAAAAACCGCCATTGACAAACTGCCTACGATGTAATAAAATATTCGCGGACAGAAAATACCTATTACGGAGGTTATATTATGTACGAAAAACTTGTTAGCTATGCTGCAAAGCAGTTGGAGCTGGATGCCGACGAAATCACCCGTGACAGCACTTTTGAGAGCCTGGGCATTGACTCCCTGGACATCGTTGAGATGATCATGGACCTGGAGAGCGAGCTGGGTGTGGAGCTGGACATGGAAGATCAGCAGATTTCCACCTTCGGTGAACTGGCTGACTTTATTGATTCCAAGCTGAACTAAATAAAGCCTTTATAAGCTGACCGGCTTATAATAAGGTCGCACTAGTCGGGGAGATAGCGGTGCCCTGTTACCTGCAAGCCGCTATAGCAGGGATGAATTCCCACACCCGGGCCTGTACAGTGCCGTCCGGAACGCGTAAGTGGCGTTGATGGATCGGTCTTGCGCAACGAGATCCCGTGAACCATGTCAGGTGGGGAACCAAGCAGCATTAAGCGGATCTTCTCGTGTGCCGCGAGGTTGCCGTTCCTGAGTTGGCTGCGCGGATACCGGGTATTGTGCACGTTCAAATGTGGGTGTGCGATCTTGTTATGAGCCGGACAGCTCTATTATTAACCTTGAGAGGAGGGAGCCTATGTATCAGGCATTATATCGTAAATATCGGCCTCAAACCTTTGATGATGTGGTAGGTCAGGGTGCGGTTACCACAACCTTGAAAACCCAGCTTCAAAGCGGCCGTTTGAGCCATGCATATCTTTTCACCGGCTCCCGTGGCACCGGTAAGACCAGTTCCGCAAAGATTCTTGCAAAGGCAGTCAACTGTGAGGCGCCGGTGGATGGCAATCCCTGCAATTGCTGTCAGGCCTGCCGTACCATTGATTCCGGTGCCTGTATGGATGTATTGGAGATTGACGCTGCATCCAATAACGGCGTGGATAATGTGCGTGATCTTCGGGACGATGCCATTTATACGCCCTCTCAGGTCCGCAAACGTGTTTACATCATCGATGAGGTTCACATGCTCTCCATTTCGGCATTCAATGCGCTGCTGAAGATCATTGAGGAACCTCCCGAGCATCTGCTGTTTATTCTTGCCACCACGGAACTTCATAAAGTGCCTGCTACCATCCTTTCCAGGTGCCAGCGCTTTTCGTTCCGCCGCATTTCCCAGGAAGACATTGCAGCCAGACTTCAGTATGTGGCTTACCAGGAGAATATTGACCTGGACGAGCCTGCTGCCCGGGTTCTTGCAAGACTTGCAGACGGTGGTATGCGTGACGGTCTGAGCCTGCTGGACCAGTGCGCTTCCGCTACCACCGGTGCTCTCACGGCGGACCGTGTCTATCAGTGCCTTGGGATTGCCGGTATTCAGGAATGCGGAAAACTGATGCAGGCCATTGCTGACCATGATACAAAAACCGCTCTGATGATGCTTGATACGGCCTATTCTGAGGGGAAAGACATGGGTGCCATGCTGGATGAGCTGGCTTGCCTGACCCGGGATTTGATGGTTGTCCAGACGGCACCCAGAGAGGGAATTACACTTCTGTCGGGAGTTGCATCGGATGCCCAGGTGATGGACCTGGCAAAGCGGTTTGGTCCCGGGGAACTGGTTTACATGATGAATGTGATTCAGAAGACCCAGGCAGGCTTTACCAGAAGCGCATCCCGCAGATTGGATGCGGAGCTGTGTTTGGTGAATCTATGTCAGCCGGAGCTGAATCTGGATCCCCAGAGCATCAATGCAAGACTTTCCAGAGTAGAACAGCAGCTTAAGAGCGGTGTTGTGGTTGCGGCAAAGATACCCTCCGCTTCCGAAGAAGAGGAGGAAGAACGCCCTCCTGTTCATGGCGATGAAGATGCCCCTCCCGTGCCCTATGAGGAGCCTGCCCCGGTGCGGCCTGCTTCTGAGGCTCCCGTTGGATTCTGGACCGATCTCACCGGCCAACTTCGGGCTGAAATGAAGCCCCCTGTTTCCGGTTTCTTTGCGGCTTCGCCCAATGCCCCTGTTCAGGGGGCCCTGGTGGGAAATGTGCTGGAACTTCGGTGCGTTAATGCGTTTACTCTTGCGGTGGTAAACAAGCCTGAGATACTGAAACTGGTGGCTGAGAAAGCCTCCGGAATGTTGGGCAAACCCGTGAAGGTCACAGTGGTGGATACTTCTGCGAAGCCCTCCGGTAACAAGAATTTGGATCACCTGGTGCAGTTCGGACGAAACCACAGCACCGTGATCACTGTGAAAAACGATGAATAATATTCGGGCCTGTGCCCGGTACCAATGATTATCAATATAAGGAGAAGATAATATGGCTAAAGGTGGATTTCGGGGTATGCCCGGCGGTATGAATCAGGCTGCCATGATGCGTCAGGCTCAGAAGATGCAGCAGGATATGCTCCGTATGCAGGAAGAGATGGAAAACAAGACCTACAGCGCCACTGCCGGCGGCGGCATGGTGACCGCGGTTGTCAGCGGTAAGAACGAGGTGGTCAGCATTACCATCAATCCCGAGGCTGTTGACCCTGATGATGTGGAAATGCTGCAGGATATGGTGATTGCTGCCGTTAATGAAGCCCTGAGAGCTGCAGAAGCTGACAAGGCTGCCAATATGTCCCGCCTGACCGGTGGTCTGAACCTGGGTGGGCTGTTCTGAGGTGGCTTGAATGGATTATTTTCCCGCAGCCCTTCAGAACTTAGCGGATCAGTTTGCCAGGCTTCCCGGCATCGGTGGGAAAACGGCCCAGCGATTGGCGTTTCATATTCTCGGCTTGCCTGAGGAGGATGCAAAAACTTTTGCAGAGGCTATTTTGGAAGCCAAATCCGCAGTACACACCTGTCCCATCTGCCAGAATCTGACGGACCATGAGATTTGTCCTATTTGTGAAGATTCCATCCGGGATCAGAGTGTCATTTGCGTGGTGGCAGAACCACGGGATGTGATTGCCATGGAGCGCAGCCGTGAGTTTAATGGCGTGTATCATGTGCTTCACGGTGTCATTTCTCCTTTGAATCATGTGACCCAGGATGACATCCGTATCCGGGAGCTGCTGCATCGGGTCGCTTCCGGTACGGTCCGGGAAGTGATCATGGCAACCAATCCCGATACGGAAGGTGAGGCAACCGCCATGTACATCTCCCGTTTGCTTCGTCCCATGGAAGTCAAAGTGACCCGGCTTGCTTACGGCATCAGCGTGGGCAGTCAGCTGGAATTCACCGATGAGGTGACCCTTTCCAGAGCCCTGGAAGGCAGAACCGAAATATAAAACAACGGAGGATCCCGAAAATGGGATCCTCCGTTTGCCTTTTACTTAGATCAATTTTCCATATACCCTACAAAGCCCAGGCTCTTGTAATCCAGGTATACGTTTTTGTCGGGGGACTTACCGGAAGTTACCCGGCGGCAGGTGACTTCCCAAACAGGGCTGTCATCTTTGGAGCCTGCTTTGATTTCGAATACATGGTTCCAGCTGCGTCCTTCCATGTATTGATTGTCACGGGTGAAGCGAATCAGTTCCAGGCGGCGGAAGGTGTTGGTGGGAAATGCGTTTCTGATGCAGGTTTCAAAAAGCATTTCGGCATCTTTAACGCTGCCCATCTCGAAGGTGGAGCGGATCATAGCACTGTAGTTTTCCATAAGTAGCCTCCAGATTAAAGTTTATCGTATGCTTTTTCAAGAAATCTCTGGGTGTTGATTATAACGCGCTTGTGAACACCTTCGCCGATTTTACCGGTTTCGTCGAAAGCGGTAACGGAGAATGTAATGGTATTGCCTTCAACGGCGGTAACTTCAGCTTCTGCGCGAACCTCGAGACCCACTGGGGTAGCGGAAATGTGCTTGATAGAAAGCTCAGTACCGACAGTGGTTTTTGTTTCGGGAAGCGCACCTTCCAGCGCCTCGCAGGCTGCACCTTCCATCAGCGCCACCATGCAGGGAGTGGCATAAACCAGAAGGGAACCGGATCCTACTTCCAATGCGGTATCTGATCGCTCCACATTTGTGGAAGCCTGTCCCTTCATTCCAACCGTAATTTCCATTGAAATCACTTCCTTTCAAATAGATTATATCGAAAGAACTGGTCTGAGTCAATAAAAGGATTGAAATTTCAGGCGAATAAGGTTATAATGTCTGTAATTTACTGGCCCCCACTATTTAGATTATTTGAGGTGATATTATGTTACATTCCGGAAAAATCAATCTGACGATGCTTTGCGATTTCTATGAGCTGACCATGTCCAACGGCTATTTCAAGTATGGCTATAAGGACAGAATCTGTTACTTCGATGTTTTCTACCGTCAGTGCCCCGATGGAGGTGGCTTTGCCATTGCTGCAGGCTTGGAGCAGGTGGTTCAGTATATTCAGGACCTCCACTTCAGCGAAGAGGATATTGCTTATCTGCGGGAACGGAATCTCTTTGATGAAGACTTCCTCGCCTATCTGGCAGACTTCAAATTCACCGGTGATATTTGGGCTGTGCCCGAAGGTACGCCTGTTTTCCCTAAAGAACCCATTATGACCATTCGTGCTCCTGCCATTCAGGCCCAGCTGATTGAAACCTATATTCTGCTGTGCATTAACCATCAGAGCCTGATTGCCACCAAGGCTAATCGTGTTGTCCGTGCGGCTCAGGGAAGAACTGTTCTGGAATTCGGTTCCCGCCGTGCGCAGGGCGCTGACGCTGCCATTCTGGGCGCCAGAGCAGCCTATATCGGCGGCTGTAACGGCACTGCCTGCACCATTTCCGATCAGCTCTTTGGTGTTCGTGCCGGCGGTACCATGGCTCATGCCTGGGTTCAGATGTTTGATACCGAATACGAAGCATTTAAGACCTACTGTGAGATCTATCCCAATAATCCCACTCTGCTGGTGGATACCTACAATACCCTGAAGTCCGGTGTTCCCAACGCGATCCGGGCGTTCAATGAGGTTCTGAAGCCCAGGGGCCTTACCAAGTGCGGCATTCGTCTGGACTCCGGTGACATGACCTATCTCAGCAAGAAGGCCCGTCAGATGCTGGATGAGGCCGGCTGGACCGATTGTCAGATTTCTGTTTCCAACTCTCTGGATGAGTACATTATTCAGGCGATCCTTCGTCAGGGTGCCCAGATTGATGTGTTTGGTGTTGGTGAGCGGCTGATCACGGCCCGTTCCGAGCCTGTTTTCGGCGGCGTGTACAAGCTGGTGGCTGTGGAAGAGGAGGACGGCACCATCACCCCCAAGATCAAGATTTCTGAGAATGTGGGTAAGATCACCAATCCCCACTATAAGAAGCTGTACCGGTTCTTTGGCAACGATACCGGCAAGGCTATTGCCGATTACCTCTGCGTTTATGATGAAACCGTAGATGATTCCGGCGAATTCGAGATCTTCGATCCCGAGGCTACCTGGAAGACCAAGGTGGTATATAATTTCACTGCTAAGCAGTTGATGGTGCCGATTTTTGTTGCTGGTGAGCTGGTTTATCAGCTGCCCACTTTGGATGAGATTCGCACCTATTGCCTGCAGCAGGTGGATACCCTTTGGGACGAAGTCAAGCGCTTTGATAATCCCCACAGCTATTATGTGGACCTCAGCAAGAAGCTTTGGGACATCAAGTATGGCCTTCTGAAAGGCAAGAGTTAGTAAAACAGAAAGGCTCCCGATTTTTCGGGAGCCTTTTCGATAAGGATCTGATGAGTTGGAAAAAAAGTACTATGTATATATGATTCGCTGCAAAGATGGGAGTCTTTATACCGGCAGTACCGATGATGTGCAGCGCAGATTTCTGGTCCACAGCAGCGGCAAGGGTGCCAAGTACACCCGGGGTAGGGGACCACTGGAGCTGGTATATTCTGAAGAATGTGCCACCTGGTCTGATGCTTTGAAGCGGGAACGGAAGATAAAAGCCCTTTCAAAAGCAGAAAAGGAAAACTTGATTATCGCTTCTGAGTAATAGTACTCGAAAACATGACTATACTGAACTGAAAGACTACTTTCGGGGATGTGTATTCGTGGGGTACTATATGGATACTTCTGAGACAGTTCCGGATGGGCTTGGCTTCTCTTATTTTTCTTTGGAGCATTTCCTTTGCCTTGCAATAGCGGCTGTTCTCATTTGCGTTGTGGCGTTTCTATATGTGAAAAGCAATTCTGTTTGGCGCTTGCGAATTCGCCATATACTTTCGGGAACTGCAATTGGCGCAGAGTTGTTCAAGCAGCTTTTGCTCCTGATCGGAAATCGATGGCTCCCTTGTTATCTTCCGTTTCACCTGTGCAGTATCAACGTGTTTCTGATTCTGTGGTTTACACTTCGGAAGAATAGGATCATTGGGTGCTTTCTTTATGGAGTGTGTATGCCGGCAGCACTGGCTGCATTGCTGTTTCCGGGGTGGAACGATCTCCCGGCCTGGAACTTCATGTATCTGCACAGTTGGGTACAACACATCGTTCTGGTGATCTATCCGCTTGCCTTGGTGTTGACTGGAGACATTCGACCGAATGTGCGTGATGGACTCAAATCCCTGTTGCTTTTGGCTTGTTTTGCTTCATTGTTTTATGGCCTGAACTGGTTACTCTACCACAGAGGAATCTATGTGAACTTCTTTTTCTTGAGGACAGTGCCCGAAAACAATCCACTTAATGTATTTGAATCCCTGTTTGGCAATTACCGATACGGCTTGGTAATGGTGGTTATTCTGGTTCAGATCTTTATGTATACGCCGCTTCTGATACGAAAACATAAATACGATCCGAAACCCTGATGGGCTTCGGATCGTTTCTGTTAGAGGGATGTACAACCGGCTTCGATCATTCGCTGCAGACTTAGCAGGATGCCCAGCTTTGCGTGATACCAGGTAAGACCGCCCTGGAAGTATACCGCATAAGGGGGGCGAATGGGGCCGTCAGCACTCAGTTCAATGGAGGAACCTTGAATAAAGGCACCGGCTGCCATGATGACCTTGTCGTTATATCCCGGCATATCCCAGGGCAGGGGAGTGGCGAAGCTGTCAACAGGGGCAGCGGCCTGGATGCCGCCGCAGAAGGCGATCATGGCCTTTTCGCTGCCCAGTTCCACAGCCTGGATAATATCGTGACGGGTTTCGCTTGCAGAGGGGACGCACCGGAAGCCCAGGGGTTCGTATAGGGTGGCGGCAAAAATGGCGCCCTTTTCGGCTCCGGCAACCACTGTGGGAGCCATGAAGAAACCCTGGTAAAGGCTCAGCATCAGACCCAGGTTGGCGCCAACCTCCTGGCCAAGACCTGGAGCGGAAAGTCTGAATGCGCAGCGGCTGACACACTGCTCCGTACCGCAGATATATCCGCCAATGGGGGCAAGGCCGCCGCCGGGGTTTTTGATGAGGCTTCCGACAACCATGTCGGCACCCACATCGGAGGGCTCGATGGTTTCCACAAACTCGCCGTAGCAGTTATCCACCATGATGATCACGTCGGGCTTGACAGCTTTGCAGAAAGCGATCAGTTCTCCGATCTGTGCCACAGAGAAGGTGGGTCGGGTGGCATAGCCCTTGGACCGCTGGATGGTGATCAGCTTAGTCTTCTCGTTGATGGCAGCTTTGATGCCATCGTAATCGAATCCGCCGTCTTCTGTCAGGTCAACCTGGCGGTAGCTGACACCGTATTCTGCCAGAGAACAGGGGCTGGGACGGATGCCGATCACTTCCTGAAGGGTATCGTAAGGTGCGCCCACGGGAGAGAGCAGTTCGTCACCGGGCAGCAGATTAGCAGAAAGGGCAACGGTCAGAGCATGGGTGCCGCAGGTGATCTGGGACCGAACCAGGGCGGCTTCGGTGTGAAATACGTCGGCATAGACCTTTTCCAGGGTGTCGCGGCCAACATCATCATATCCGTAGCCGGTGGTACCGACGAAACAGGCGGCGCTGACACGGTGCTTCTGCATGGCGGCAAGGACTTTTGCCTGATTGTATTCTGCAATCTGATCGATCCGGTCAAACCGTTCTCTCAGTTTCTTGAGGGCTTCTTCGCCGTATGCATAAACAGCCCGGGAAACCCCCAGTTGTTCATAAAATTCCAGTAATTTTTCCATAATGAACCTCTGTAATTCTTAATCTCTTCTTCTGCGTCCGCCAAACAAAACCAGCAGACGAAGCAGCTGTGCCAAGGCAGTGGCAGTTGCGGCCACATAGGTCATGGCAGCGGCAGTTAATGTTTTCCTTGCGCCTCTTTGCTCCTCTTCTGTCAGAAGCTGTGTGCTTTCAATTGCCTGCATGGCCCGGCGGCTGGCATTAAACTCCACGGGCAGTGTCACAAACTGAAAGAGAACCGAAAGGCCGAAACAGGCAATGCCGAGATACACAAAGAAGTAGCTCATTTCCCCCAGAAAACTCAGCACCAAACCAAGAAGAATCAAAGGCATGGAGATCTTGGAACCCAGATTCGTAATGGGAACCAGGGTGGCACGAAGCTTGATGGGCGCATAGTGCTGCGCATATTGAACCGCGTGACCGGCTTCATGACAGGCAACACCGATGGCAGCAGTGGATGTGCTACCGTACACGCTGTCAGACAAGCGAATCACATTGGTCTTGGGGTCGAAGTGATCTGTCAGATTTCCGGAAATCCGTTCGATGCGCACATTGTAGACTCCGTTTGCCCGCAGAACCCGTTCGGCAGCCTGCGCGCCCGTAAGATTGCGTCTGGAATACTGCTTGGAATACTTGTTAAAGGTGCTGTTGACAGTGGAACTGGCCCATAACGAGAGAATCAAACAGGGGAGAACCAGTACAACATAAGTCCAATCAAAATACATATTACACTTCCTCCGGCTCCATGGCATCATGGAGCATATCTGTAATGGCGTTGCGGAAAATACCGAACGCGTGGTTATGAAGGGTTTCCAAAGCACCGGCAGACTGGGGGACGGTAACTTTGCTCAGAAGGAACAAGTCCTGATCAAATACAAACTTCACTTCCTGGTCCTGCTTACCGGCGATGGTTACTTTGCCGGGACCTGCGTGGATCTTGATATGACACCCGTCCCTGAGAACCTGTTCAGAGTCTACACCGCAGCGGGCAACGGTCTGTTCAGCTACATTGTCCATTCCCAAAATGCCGAGATAAGGTGCTTCGATCAGATCCCGGAACATTGCATCAGGCATATCCAGCTTCTGCCGGGAAATGAAATTGATATAGCGCAGACCGATTCGTTCAAAATAGGCAGGCTTGTAGATCTGAATCAGTGCCACCAAAGGCCGGTCCAGCATATTGGCAAAATCTTCCCACCGTGAATAACGGCTGCAAGCCAGAGAGATGAACTTGCTGGTGAGATTGACCCGCCACACGCCGTCAGGTGTGGAAAACTGATAGTTATTGGTGGGGGTTTGCTGCTGAACCTGCATGGCTCCCGGTTGTCCGGTGACCTTGGGGGGAGGGGCTTCCTTACGAACGGAATAGACCGGGAAAATACTGCGGATTGCATCCTGAAAACGGGCAGGCAGATCGGTTTCAATGCTGAGAATTTCCGGGAAACGAAGCTGACAGATCACTTCGCCCAGCATATTATTGCGGTAAATGCAGCGACGGTGTTTATTGCTCATGGCTAAACCTCAATTCTGCGTATGATAGACCATTATACCTCGAATGCTGAAAAAACGCAACCCTGCCCCGTTTACATTTCTTCGATTGTGCGGTATAATGAACAAAAATCACGAGAGGTGAGATTATGCAATTTCTTTACTTTCTGGAGAAAATCCGCCTGCCGGGCCTTAATGAACTGATGTTGACCATTACCACCCTTGGAGAAGAAACGGCGCTGATGGTGGCTGCTCTGATCGTCTTTTGGTGCGTGGATAAAAGACAGGGTTATTATGTGCTGAGTGTGGGCTTTTTAGGCAATATTGCAAATCAGTTTATGAAGCTTTGGTTCCGGATTCCCAGACCCTGGGTGAAAGATCCTGCTTTTACGATCTTGGAACAAGCCCGGGAGGGGGCCGGTGGATACTCTTTCCCCAGCGGACATACGCAGACGGCTGTGGGCACCTTTGGTGCGCTGGCTGTCAACGGAAAGAGAAAATGGTTCCGCGCACTTTGCTTTGTTCTTGGGGTGCTTGTGGGCTTTTCACGGATGTATGTGGGTGTCCACACTCCTGCGGATGTTTTGGTTGGCGCAGCTATGGCAGTGGTGTTTGTAGCGGCTCTTTATCCACTGTTTATGAAACATGAGGGCAAGTACATACCGGCTGTGATTTGCGGTCTGATCTTGCTGTCTGTTGCATTCTTGATTTATGTGGAGTGCCTGGATCCTTCTACTCTGGATCCTCATAACTATGAGTCTGGTTTTAAGAATGCATATACCTTTCTTGGATGCACCACTGGTCTGCTGTTGGTTTGGTTTGTGGATCGTAAACTGGATTTTCAAACAGAAGCCGTTTGGTGGGCTCAGATTCTGAAAGTTGGAATCGGTCTTGTTCTGGTGCTTGCTGTAAAAGAGGGGCTCAGAAACCCTTTGGAAGCGCTTTGCGGAGGACACATGATTGCCCGATCCATTCGTTATTTCCTGATTGTGGTGATTTCCGGTGTGGTTTGGCCTCTCAGCTTCCGGTTCTTCCCCAAAACACAATCCTAATCATACAGGAGGATCTATTTTGAATTACGCAACCATTAAAAACTGTGATATTTCCAACGGGCCCGGCGTTCGTGTGAGTCTGTTTGTTTCCGGCTGCACCCATCGGTGCAAAGGCTGTTTCAACGAAGTGGCCTGGGATTTTGAGTACGGTGAACCTTTTACCGAAGAAGTGGAAGAGCAACTCCTGGAAATGCTGAAGCCGGATTACATTAAAGGCCTGACACTTCTTGGCGGTGAGCCTTTTGAGCCTCAGAACCAGGGTCCTTTAGTTCACTTTCTTCGAAAGGTGAAAGCCTTGTATCCTGATAAATCCATTTGGGCTTTCTCCGGTTACATTTTTGACAGGGATTTGCTTCCGGGAAAGTTGGGAGATCCATCGATTACTAGGGAGTTTTTAGGGTATCTGGATGTACTTGTGGACGGGCCCTTTATTGAGAGTCGTAAGGACCTGATGCTTCGGTTCCGGGGATCTGATAACCAGCGACTGATTGATGTTCCTGCATCGTTGGAACAAAATACCGTGGTGCTTTGGGAAGACTGGCAGGGGACCGGAAGGAGATAACTATGGAAGCAATTCGTGTCAAAAAACTGAAGCCGGGTGCAGTTTTACCCACCTACGGTTCTGCAGAAGCGGCAGGTGCGGACCTATATGCCTGCCTGGATGAAGCGGTTGTGATTCACCCCGGGGAAACGGTCTTCATTCCTACGGGACTCAGCATGGAGATTCCGGTTGGTATCGCAGGGCTCATTTATGCCAGAAGCGGCCTTGCCTGTAAGCGTGGTCTGGCGCCTGCAAATAAAGTGGGTGTTATTGACAGCGACTATCGCGGCGAGTTCATTGTGGCGCTGCATAACCATGGCTCCAATGAACAAACCGTATCCCATGGTGAGAGAATCGCTCAGTTGCTCATTACTCCGGTATTTACACCCGGTTTTACGGAAGTGTCGGAACTTTCCGATACTTCCCGCGGCGTGGGTGGCTTTGGCTCCACCGGAAAATAATATGCAAAGCACCCGTTCACCGAACGGGTGCTTTGGGCTTTGTCAAAAAGGCAACCACCCGCTATACGGGTGGAATAGGAAAAGTTATACTAATGAGTAGAAAAAGAAAACCTCCAATGATAAAGTTGTAAGAAGGTTCGTCAACCGCTTACAAACAACATCAATGGAGGTTATCCAAATGGACAACACTAGTTTAGCACACACCAAGTGGAATTGCAAATACCATATCGTTTTTGCACCCAAATACCGCAGACAAATTATCTACAAGCAGATTTCAGCGGACATAGGCTCAATCATACGAACATTATGAGCGCGAAAGGGAGTGGAGATCATCGAGGCAGCAGCAGTGCCGGATCATATTCATCTCTACGTAGCGATCCCACCGAAATACAGTGTATCGGAGTTTATTGGGTATCTAAAAGGAAAGAGTAGTTTAATGATATTCGACCGCCATGCAAATCTCAAGTACAAGTATGGCAACAGGCACTTCTGGTGCAGAGGGTACTACGTAGATACAGTAGGAAGAAACGAAAAAGCGATAAAAGAATATGTCCGGAATCAGTTACAAGAAGATATCGCAGCCGATCAGATAAGTATCAAGGAATTCAATGACCCGTTTACGGGTGAGCCGGTAAGCAAGGGCAAATAATTAAGCCGCCCCCGGAAGGGGGCAGCCAGTAACAAATTTGTGGTTGGCGAACCGTTCGTGCGTCTTATGACGCGGCTGTATTAGGCCCTTTTAGGGCCTGTGCAAGCCACCGGCTAAGCCGGTGGTCTTGACTTAGTAGTAAAGAATGTCTGAATAAATGGGGTAGGGCCAGTAGCTCTTGTCAGTGAGCTTTTCCAGCAAGTCCGCATCCTTGCGAAGCTGCTCCATGGCGGTAACCAGGATATCCGAGCAGTAATCTACGGCTTCGGCGCTGCTTTCGGGAATCTCTTTCAGTGCAGCTGCCAAATCTTCCGCTTTCAGGTAGAGAGAATCCACAGTTTCGGAGAGTCTTTTTGTAAGATCCGTTTCGGCCTTGGCGGAAATGCCAATCTGATTTTTACGGATAACCGATTCTGCCAGGGCGGAAGAGTATTTTACGGCTGCGGGAAGAATCTGATGCAGCACCATATCCACAGTGGTTTTTGCTTCGATCCGGATCAGTTTCACATATGCTTCCAAATGGATCTCATGCCGAGCACGGAATTCACTTTCGGTGAAAATGCCATGTTTGGTCACAAGTTCAATATTCTTTGGGAGAATGTAGGTGTGAATGGCCTTGGCAGTGGAGGGGAGATTGCTGAGGCCGCGGCGCGCCGCTTCTTCTTTCCATTCTTGAGAATAAGCATTGCCGTTGAAGATGATCCTCTGGTGTTTTGTAAAGGTGTCACATACCAACTCCTGAAGGGCCTGCTCAAAATTCTCGGCAGATTCCAGAATGTCTGCGAATTTACCCAACTCCTCAGCCATAATGGTATTGAGGGCAATGTTGGGGCCGGCAATGGACTGAGAGGAGCCCAACATACGGAACTCAAATTTGTTGCCGGTGAAGGCAAGAGGACTGGTTCTGTTCCGGTCGGTGGTATCCCTGGGAATCTGGGGCAGTACATCAACGCCGATACGCATGACGCTCTTTTCGGGGTCGGTGTAGTTGGTGCCGTTGATAATGGATTCCACCACTGCGGTCAGTTCGTCGCCCAGGAAGATGGATATAATGGCAGGGGGCGCTTCATGGGCGCCCAGGCGGTGATCGTTACCGGCGTGGGCAACAGTGCAGCGCAGCCATTCCTGGTATTCGTCCACACCTTTAATAAAGGCAGCCAGGAACACCAGGAACTGAGCGTTCTGTCTGGGGGTATCACCGGGTTTGAAGAGGTTTTTGCCCTGGTCGGTGCACAGGGACCAGTTGTTGTGTTTGCCGGAACCGCTGACACCCTGGAAGGGCTTTTCGTGAAGCAGGCAAACCAGATCATGCTTTGCTGCACATTTTTTCATGATCAGCATAATCAGCTGGTTGGCGTCGCAGGCGCTGCTGGCATCGCTGAAAATGGGAGCAAGCTCATGCTGACAAGGTGCGCCCTCATTATGTTTGGTTTTGGAGAGGATGCCAAGCCGCCAAAGCTGTTCGTCCAGGTCCTTCATAAAGTTGGATACTCTGGTGCGGATGGTGCCGAAGTAATGATCGTCCAGTTCCTGGCCCTTGGGAGGGGCTGCACCAAACAGCGTTCGACCGGTCAGACGCAGGTCTTCCCGCTGGGCATAGATGGCTTTGGGAATCAGGAAATACTCCTGTTCTGCGCCAACACTGACTTGAACCCGCTGGGTATCTTGGTCGCCGAACAAACGCAGGATCCGAAGAGCTTCCCGGGAAACTTCATCCAGGGATCGCAGCAGGGGGGTCTTTTTATCCAGGGCTTCACCGGTATAGGAGAAGAAACAGGTGGGGATATATAGACTTCCGTCTTTAACAAATGCAAAAGCGGTGGGGTCCCATGCGGTATATCCTCTGGCTTCAAAGGTAGCCCGAAGACCGCCGGAGGGGAAACTGGAAGCATCCGGCTCACCGCGCACCAGTTCCTTGCCGGAAAACTCCATAATTACCTTTCCGTCACCTGTAGGGGCGATGAAAGAATCGTGCTTTTCGGCGGTGATGCCTGTCATGGGCTGGAACCAGTGAGTATAATGGGTGGCGCCCTTTCCGATGGCCCAATTCTTCATGGCTTCGGCAATGCCATTGGCAATGGAAAGGGGCAGGGGGGTGCCCGTAGCAATACACTGCTTCCATCCGTTAAATATCTCAGCAGAGAGGGTTTGGCGCATGGTGGCCTCGTTAAAAACGTCACTGCCAAAAATCTCAGGAATGTTTACATTTTTGTGCATATCCATACTCCTTTCCGGTGATGGTCTTAAGACAATTCATAGTAAATTCTATGCCAAATGCAGGGAAAATGCAAGGATAAAAATAGATAATTTTTGGGAATTTAGTATTTACTATTTGACGTATTATACAAAGCTGATCCTATTGCTTTTCCGGAAAACTTTGGTATAATGGGGGAAAGCACTGAGAAAGGGTGGTTCTTATGAAAACATACGCATCTCTCACCGCAGCGGAGCTGGAGGCTCTGTATTCCGCAGAACTTGGAAAGTTTGAAAACTGCAAAAAACTGGGACTGAAGCTGAATATGGCAAGAGGCAAGCCCTCACGGCTTCAGATTAACGTTGTCAGTGATATTTTGACGGTTCTTCAGGATGCGGACGATTGCATCGTTGATGGCATTGATACCCGAAATTATGGCGAACTGGCCGGCCTGCCCTGTGCAAGAGCTTATTGGGCTGATGTGCTGGGTTGTAAGCCTTCCCAGACCTTTGTAGGCGGTAGCGCCAGCCTGAATTTAATGTTTGATCTGATTGCCCGTGCCTATTCTCACGGCCTGAAGAACAGCACGAGGCCCTGGTGTAAGGAAGATACCGTTAAGTTTCTTTGTCCTGCTCCCGGTTATGACCGTCATTTCCGGATCACGGAATTCTTTGGCGCAGAGCTGATTACCGTTCCTATGCTCACCACCGGCCCTGATATGGACCTGGTGGAAGAACTTGTAAAAGATCCTGCAGTGAAGGGTATTTGGTGTGTGCCCAAGTACAGCAACCCCGACGGCATTATTTACTCCGATGAAACCGTTGCCCGTTTTGCTGCTTTGAAGCCCGCGGCTCCCGACTTTGCTATTATTTGGGATAATGCTTACTGTGTCCATGAATTTGAGGGCGAGTTTGTTCCCTTTGAGGATATTATCAGCCTGTGTGCGGCTCAGGGTAATCCCGATATGGTCTACGAATTTGCTTCCACCTCCAAGATTACCTTTGCGGGTGGTGGTATTTCTGTGATGGCTGCTTCTGAAGAGAATATTCGCTATCTGAGCAAGCTCTATAGTGTGCAGACCATTTCTTTCGATAAAGTCAATCAGCTGCGCCATGTGATGTATTTAAAAGATCGGGAGCATACGCTGGAGATTATGAAGCGTCATGCTGCTGTAATGGCACCCAAGTTCCGGGTGGTGGCCGAGTACCTGGATCGGGAAATCAAGCCTCTGGAGATTGCTTCCTGGAATGAGCCCAAGGGCGGCTATTTTGTAAGCCTCAATGCCATGCACGGAACCGCAATGCGGGTTCTTGCCCTTTGCGCAGAAGCCGGTGTGGAGATGACGCCTGCAGGCGCTACGTTCCCCTATGGCCTGGATCCCAACGATTCCAATATCCGTATTGCGCCCAGCCTTCCTCCTGTTGCTGAGCTGGAACAGGCTATGGATGTGTTCTGCACCTGCCTGAAACTGGCTGCCCTGGAAAAGCTGCTGGGTAAGTAAGGAGGAATCCCATGGCAGATGCAAGATCCCTCTTTTATGAGAAAAAGGGTAAAGTTCTGGTTGAGCATCTGAAGAGCCGTCATTTCGATGCGTTTTACTGTGCTACCAGAGAAGATGCCCTTCGTCAGGCTTTGGAACTGATTCCGGAAGGGAGCAGTGTTGGCTGGGGTGGAGCCACATCTGCTCTGGAAATCGGTCTTTTGGATGCTGTTCGTCAGGGGAACTATGTGGCCTATGACAGAGAAAGCGTTAATACGGATGAAGAGCGGGAAGCAGTTCTGCGGAAATGCTTCGATGCGGATTTCTTTATCACCGGCGCCAATGCGCTAAGTCTGGACGGTCAGATGGTGAACATTGACGGCGCCGGAAACCGGGTTGCTGCCATTGTTTACGGCCCCCGAAATGTGATTGTGATTGCAGGCATGAATAAGGTTTGTGATACTCTGGAAGGGGCTCTTCAGCGGGCAAGAACTGTTGCGGCGCCCATCAATCAGCAGCGCTTTCTTCATCCAACACCTTGTGCCAAAACCGGTGTCTGCGCAGATTGCAAGAGTGTAAAGTGTATCTGCAACCAAATTCTGATTACCAGACACTGCCGTCCTCAGGGCCGTATTCAGTTCGTTATTGTCGGAGAAGAATTAGGATTCTAACCGTGCTCCCGGATCGGTATTCCGATCCGGGAGTCTTTTGCAATTTGTCTGGGAATTTACAAAAAGTTTTTGAAAAAAGAAACTTTTTATGATAAGATAAGTAAACTGTGGAGGTGACAATAATGCCATTTGTGGAATTTGAAAATGTAGGTAAAACATACGATATGGGCGAGGTGCGCATTGAGGCCCTCCATGATGTGAGCTTTACTGTTGAAAAAGGTGAGCTTGTTGTGATCGTTGGTCCATCCGGGGCCGGCAAAACCACCCTTTTGAATATCTTGGGTGGTATGGATACCCTTTCTACCGGTAAAGTAATTCTGGATGGGGAAGAGATTTCCAAGCTGAGTAAGAAACAATTGACCACTTACAGACGGCACGACGTGGGGTTTGTGTTTCAGTTTTACAACCTTGTAGGCAATCTGACGGCCATCGAGAATGTGGAACTTGCCAATCAGATATGCCGGCAGCCTCTGGATGCCGCCCAAGTTCTGCGGGATGTTGGCCTGGGTGACCGCATGAAAAACTTCCCCAGCCAGCTGTCCGGCGGTGAACAACAACGCGTTGCCATTGCCAGAGCCCTTGCCAAGAATCCGAAACTCCTGCTATGCGATGAACCCACCGGTGCTCTGGACTATCAAACCGGCAAAGCAATTCTGAAACTTCTTCAGGATACCGGACGTAAAACCGGTATGACAGTGATTATCATTACCCACAACAGCGCTTTAACCGCCATGGCGGACCGTGTAATCAAGGTTCGCAGCGGTACGGTTGTATCTGTTAAGAAAAACGATAACCCCCAGGATGTAGCGGAGATTGAATGGTAATATGAAGAAAAACATCATGGCCAAGAATTTGCGTCAATCCATCGTAAAGTCTTTGGCCCGGTACATAGCCATTGTTGCGATTATCGCCCTTGGTGCGGGTATTTTTGTGGGGCTTCGGACCACGAAATCCGATATGATCGCAACCGGTCAGCGGTTTATGGATGAACAGAATATGTTTGACCTCCGGCTGATGAACACTTATGGCTGGTCCCTTGACGATGTGGAGCGTATTTCTCAGCTGGAGGATGTGGTACACGCAGAGGGTGTCATCACATTTGATGTGATTTCCCAGCTGGGTAAATCGGATGCGGAGCATGTTTTCAAGCTGTATTCGATTCCCCGGCAGATCAATAGGGTTTATCTTTTGGGCGGACGGATGCCTCAAACGCCCAATGAATGTTTATACGACGGCTTCCATACATCCGATTCCATTCTGGGAACAAAGATTACCGTATCGGATGCCAATTCGGAAGATACATTGGATAGCCTGAAGGTTCGGGAACTGACGGTGGTTGGCTACGTTGGCACACCGCTTTATGTAGATATGTCCCGCGGCAGTACTGCCATTGGAAACGGTTCCGTCAGTGGCTATGTGTACGTGCCCCAGGAAGCTTTTGACGTGGATTACTATACGGAAATCCATATTACCCTTCCGGAAAAATACAAGGCTTACACATCCGGGTATGAAGACTATATTGCTTCTTTTACAGACCGTTTCGAGGCTGATTTGATGCCCATTGCTATGGAACGCTATGATTCGGTTTTGAAAGAGGCCAGAAAAGCCTACCGGGAAGGAAATAAAGAATACAGCCATGGCTTGATTGAACTGAATGACGGCAAGAAGAAAATGGAAAAAGAACTTGCCGATGCACTTAAACAGCTTGAGGATGGCGAAAAGGAACTTGAGGACAGCCGCACCCAACTGGAAGAAGCGAAGATTGAGATTGAAAAAGGTCAGCAGGAAATTGATCAAAACCGGACCATGCTGACTGAGTCCAAAGTGACCCTGGCCAATGCAAAATCCAGTGCATTCCAGCAGCTCTCCAGCGCCCATTCCAGCCTTCTTGCCAACTATAAATCTGTGAATGATGGCATCATGCAAGTGGATGATGGCATCAGAATGATTGATGAAGGCCTGGTTCAGATTGACAGCGGTATCAGTCAGCTGGAAAGTGGTCTGCAGCAGCTTCAGATGATGGTTTCCGTAACGGAAACCATGATGGGTATTGCCCAATCTTCCGTGGATCGGGCTTATAATGCTCTCCAGGCAGCCAAGGAATTTGGCGGGGATGATGCGCTTCTGGCAGAGCTTGAAGCGACCATTGTGCAGCTGCAGAATCAGCTGAATGGTTATCAGCAGGACCTGGATGAAATGAAGTCCAATCAGGCGGAGTATACTAAGCAGCTGGAAGACCTTCGTGTGCAGCGGCAGCAGTTGTTGGATCAAAAGAACGAACTGCTTGCCACGAGAGCGACTTTGGAAGATGCTCTTTCTCAAATTGATGCTGGTTTTCTGGAGATCCAAAACAACCAGGCTCAGGCGGAAAGGGAGTTTGCTGCGGCTGAAGCTCAGATTGAAGCCGGCGAGGCAGAACTGGAAAAGGCCCAGTTGGAACTGGATAAGGCCAAGCTTGAGGTAGAGAACGGCACTTATAAACTGCAAGAGGGTGAAGCCGAGCTTGCCAAAGGCTGGGAAGAGTATTACAAGGGAAAAGAAGAAGCAGAATTAGAAATTGCCGATGCTGAAAAGGAACTGGCAGAGGCGAAACTTTTGCTGGATGATGCCAAGGAAGCCATCAATCGTATGGATGAGCCCGATGTATTTGTTCTGGACCGGAATACCAATCCAGGCTACCTTGCACTGGAAAGTAATTCCGATATCGTTCAGGGCGTATCCGCTGTGTTCCCTGCGTTTTTTCTGCTGATTGCGGCTCTTGTTTGTATCACTACCATGACCCGTATGGTGGAAGAGGAACGTACGCAGATCGGCACACTCAAGGCCCTTGGCTATGGAAATGGCCGCATTATCTTCAAGTATATTGCCTACGCCGGCAGTGCAGCCATTATTGGCTGTGGCCTGGGCGTTTTGGCTGGCAGTGTGGTATTTCCCCTTGTCCTTTGGGAGGCTTATTCCACCATTATGCTGCTGGGCGATTACTTCGTTCTGCAGATCGATTGGGGTCTTTGTCTCATGGTGGTTGGAATGTATACAGCAGTGACTTTGTTTGTTACCTGGTATTGCTGCCGTATGACGCTTCGGGAAGTTCCTGCTCAATTGATTCGTCCAAAGGCACCCACTTCCGGTAAGAAAATACTGCTGGAATACATTCCCCTTTGGAACAAATTCAGCTTCCTTAACAAGGTAATGCTTCGCAATATTTTCCGTTACCGTCAAAGGCTTCTTATGATGATGATCGGTATTGGCGGATGTACGGCTTTGTTGCTTGCTGGCTTTGGCGTTCGTGACTCCATTGTAGACATTGTTTCCTTCCAGTTTGAAGAAATCACTCTTTCGGATATTGTGATTCGTTTCCCGGAAGGCGTTGACGACACGAAAAAGGCAGAGTTCATGGATGATACAGCCGGTTATGTGGAGGATGTGATCTTCTACCATCAGTCCAGTAAGGAAATGGTGTATAACGGCCGGGTCAATGATGTGAACTTTGTTGTTGCGGAGGATGGTGTCCAGAAGTTTATGGACTTCCACATTAACCGGGAGAAGGTTCCTTATCCCCAGACAGGTGAGGCAATCATCTCCATTGGTGTGGCAGAAAAACTGGGGATTACAGTAGGGGATACCATTGCGATCAGAAATATCGATATGAAGGAATTGACGCTTCATGTCAGTGGAATCTTTGAAAACTATGTGTACAACTATGTGATTGTTTCTCCAGAAACGGTTGAAGTTCAGTGGAAGGAACCTGCCGAGATCCAAATGGCCTTTTTAACCGTTCCCGATTATCAGGATGTCCACGAAAACGGTGCATACATCATGGACAATGCCGATGTAGTCAGTGTTACTGTCAATTCCGATATTGCCGACCAGGTTGGTAATATGCTGGAGGCGCTGGATCTGATCATCGTGACCATCGTGATTTGTGCGGGATCTTTGGCAGTGATTGTGCTATATAATCTGACCAACATCAACATTACAGAGCGCATCCGGGAAATCGCGACCATCAAAGTTCTCGGCTTCAACTCCAAAGAATCGGCGGCATACGTCTTTAAGGAGAATTTGCTGCTGTCGGTTGTGGGATCTCTGCTGGGTCTTGTGGGCGGATATTTCCTGTTGGAGTTCATTATGACCCAGATTAAAGTGGATATGGTTTGGCTTCCGGCCCGACTTTTGCCGATGAGCTATCTTTGGTCTGTGGTTCTTACTTTGCTTGCAGCTATTTTTGTGGATTTTATATTGTATTTCCGTTTGGAAAAGATCAATATGGCTGAGGCATTGAAATCAGTTGAATAAAAGTTGCCGAATTCCGGTCATATAGACGGAATTCGGTAATTTTTTGCGATTTTGAAAATATCCAGAATCTTCACTTGATTTTTTGGATAAAAGAAGATACAATAAGTTACAAATTGTAATACTCTTGGAGGCAATACGTGTTGAAACGGTTTTTGGTGCTGCTGATTGCAGTGATTCTTCTGCTGAGCTGCTTTACGGATCTGGCGGTGGAAGTTCTTGCAGCTCCGCAGACACACCCCAATACATATAAAAACACAGGCGATCAGATTACGGATTTGATTGGTGTTGCGCTGACCCAGGTGGGTTATCAGGAGGGTCCCGGTAACGACACCAAGTATGGCGAGTTTTTCAATCTCAATTATCATGCCTGGTGCGGATTGTTTGTCAGTTGGTGCGCAGTGCAGGCTGGTATTCCGGATTCTGTAATGGTAAAGACGGGCATCGCCTCTCCTCAGGCGTTTGGCCTGACCCAGCATCCCTGGGGTTATAAGCCCAAAAGGGGGGACTTATATTTTGCGCCCAATTACAGCCATGTAGGAATTGTGTATTATGTGGATGGCGACTATATTTATACCCTTGAGGGGAATACGTGGGAAACGGTTGGGTACGAAGGCGTTCATATTCGAAAAAAACGAATCAGTGAAGTAGTATTTGCGACGCCTAAGTATACTACCGGATGTAAACACAGTTACACAAAAGGCTATGATGCCGCACATCCCCACAAAGAGTACCAAAAGTGTACATCCTGCGGGTACTCTTATTATACCGGGGCTACCACTACGCAGTCCAATTGCAATACCTGTATCCAGCTGAACTGTAAACATACATATGGCAAAAATGCCAGCCTCAACAATTCTGTACATAAACGTTCCTGTACGCTTTGCGGGAAAAGCATTACCGAGAATCATACGTTCGGTTCCTGGAATGTGATCAAAAACGCCAGCTGTAAAGAAAGCGGTAAACGGGAGAGAACTTGCCAGGGATGCGGCTTTGTACTAAACGAAATAATTCCAAGGAACAATGAACATCAATATGATGATTGGCAAATAGTGGATGACCAAAGTCACAGCAGAAGCTGTGCTGTGTGCGGCAAGAAAGAACAGAAAGCACACGAAGAAGCGGAAGGCTGGGTTTCTGACGGCGAAAAGCATTGGCATGCCTGCGGGATTTGTGAAGGTGTTATGGAAGAATCGGAACATGAATATGGTACTGCCTGCGACAGTCCTTGCTCCGTATGTGATTATATCCGGGAATCGGGCCATCCTTTTGATTCCCAATGGAAGACTGATTCTGATAAGCATTGGAAAGCATGTAAAAACTGTGATGCCGTTGATTCTGTAGCGGATCACATATTTGATACTGATTGCGATGCGATTTGCAATACCTGTGGCTTTGCCCGTGAAAGGGATCATATTTATTCCGATCAATGGGTGACAGACGGAGTGCATCACTGGAAGCAGTGCAGTATTTGCGGCACTAAAAAAGATGTTTCTGCCCATAACCCTTCCCAAGTGAGCAGAAAGGGTGCGTTGCAGTACTGTACTGTATGTGATTTGTGCCTGACCTCAGACAGTGAGCATACACACGGTTTTGACGTATTCGAGTCGGATGACCGCTACCATTACGGCTTTTGCTCTTGCGGATTGGAACTGGAACCTGAGGTTCATATCTGGACGATGAAGACCGGTTCTTGCCAGACCTGTGGGGCTGTTCAGCCTCAAATGAAATCGACTTCGAAAGATTATATTCCGATATATTTCGGAGTTGGAACGGCGGCGCTTTTTGCTGTGCTGATTGCTCTTTTGGTTTTCGGATTCAAAAAGAAAAAGTAATGCGGAACGCACCTTAAACGGCGTTCCGCATTGCTGTTATAGATCAAACAATGGAATTAGCATTTTCAAGCAGTAACTCCATAATGGCACAGCTGACTTTTACAGTATACTCTGCATCTGTATCGGGGTTTTGAGGCATCAGTATATAATCCCTGTGATGGTTCAAAATTGTGTCGATGGGGCTGTCATCGTAAACAAGGGCAGGGGGTAAAGGATCACACAAATATTCCGGAAACAGTTTTTGCAGGTTTATCTCATAGGCTCTGTGTTCTGCCAGTGTTCCGAGAAAAAGTGCATTATGACAATAGGTAAAAGAATCGGCAATATAGTGGATCAGTTTTCCGAGAGAGTAATAATCATAAATGCCGGATAGCTTTTTGCGATCTAAGCGACTGCAAAGGGTGGTCATAAATTTCTGTGCGTTTTCAAAATTATGACCCCGAAGCCAGGTGTATTTGATGGACCCTTTCAGATAAGTGGTTGGGTTCCTGTCAGGCCATTGACAACCCAGCAAAAAGGCGCTGCGCTCCATGGGGGATACCTGGGACAAATAACGTTTGATCAGATAATTGCCCAGAGCGGTATGTCCCTCCAGTTTCATGTGATCACCTCCTTCTGTCCAATAATAACACATTATTGCACGAATTGAAAGCGGAAAATACTCCCGCACCTTTTGGGGTGCGGGAGTAAGTGCAGCATTATTTGATTGTGAAGCTCTGGGTATGCACGTGCTGGCCGTTGAAGTACAGGTCCATAGTGTAAGAACCGGCTTCTGTGGGGAGGGAAGGAACAGTTAACTCGCCGTAACTTTGATACCACATGGAGGTCCAGCTCTGGGAGGTTTGAGACACATTGACGATTTCGCCGGCATCATTTCGGGTCACATAGAGTGTTGTAATGATGTTTGGAGAAGTGGCGTATCTTTCGCTGAGATGCATCACATAACCGGCTGTTTCATTGGGACCGAAGGTGTCTTTATAGGTGCTGACGTTTCTCCAGGTCCAGTCCTGAACATTGGGAGCAACACACATCCGGAAAGATATATCTTTCTTGCTGACGAGATACCCGGTAAAATCGGTAGATTCCGGAATGGTAGCAGAGGAGGTTCCGGAGAAGACTGTTGTGCCGTCTTCCAGGGCAATGGTCACATTATAAGTTACGCCCGGGACAACGGGGGAAATCTTCACCGATGTGGCGTCACTTCTGAGGATTTCCTGATGTTCTGAATCGTTGTAGGAGTAGAGAACAACCCATTGACCGGAGGGAGCAGTTCCGGTGTAGTTCCAGGTGATTTCCAAGGCGGTGCTGCTGACATTGGTAGCGATGTTGGAAACAGTAACGGAGTGCTCACTCACGTAGCAGCGATTGCTGACACTCATGCCATAGGCGCTTACTTCCACAGTATAGCCGGAGTCAGGATCAACGCCGGTAAAGAGTGCAGAAGTTTCGGAAGTGGTCAGTGTTTCGCTATATCCGGAGTTGTTATAACAAACAACGGTCCAGGAGGCCACATTGGATCCGGCAGGAGCCTTCCACTGAACGTGAAGTCCCTGATCGTTACACTGGTCGATCACAAGGTCCTCTGCGTAAATCAGATCTGAGGCGACGTGCTCAACGGAATTGTTACCGTAAACGAACAAGTCATCAGTGGATTCCAAGGTAAAGGTGTAAGTTTTTCCAATGGTCAAACCTTCGATGGAGATCATATGACCGGTGAAGGTTGTACTCTTGCTGGCTTCGCCTTCTGCGGAATACTTTACCGTCCACTCGTCGGAATCCTGACCCTTAATGGTAAAGCTGAGAATTGCCGATCCAGGATTCACGCCGGTGATGGCGGAGAAGGTGGCAATTTCAGTCCTGGGGGAGGTGGTATATGTGTTGGAAGTGTTTCCTGCAAGGGCGTGGAAGCCTTCGATTTCCAAAGTGACGGTGTAGAGGGTGTCGGCGTTCAGTCCGCCGAAGGATGCGATTCCGTTTACAACGGAAGAGGTCTGTCTGTTGCCGTAGGTGTCGGTGCAGACAACGGTCAGAAGCTCATCGTCAGCATTGGAGGAAATAATCACGTCCAGACGATCCTCGAATCCGTCGAGCACCAGGTTGTGTACTGTTTTCAGGTAATAGTCCCGGTAGAAAATCATTCCGCCCACGATCAGGCAAACAATAATGAGACCGGCCAGAACAAAGGCAAGCACCTTGGAGAGTATGCCTCTACCGGCAGCGGGTTCTTCCTCCACAGGGTCTTCTTCTGCATCTTCCTCGGTATTGTCTCCTGGGGAATCCAGAACAGGAGCGGGAATCACCTTTGTTTCGCTTCCTTCCAGTACATCTGCATCGCCGGCTTCCTCTGCTTCCGAAGCGCCGGGTTCTGATTCCGTATTATCTGTTTCCTCAGGATTAATGACGACGGCAATGGTTTCGTTACCGGTATATTCCGGTTCGCCTGCGTTTTCTGCTTCTGTATCGGTATGCCCGGTCTCAACAGGAACGCCGGCTTCTTCGTTTTCTGGTCCGGAGAGCCCTTCCGCATCAGCGTCGTTTACAGGACCGGGAATTTCGGAAGCTTCGTGTGCAACAACCGGTGGGGGAACCTCCATAGCAATCAGATCATCAGCCATGGACAGGATGCTGGAGGTCTCGTCAGACAGTTCGCCATAACCTACTCCAACAACAGTATCTTCACCGGGAGCGGTTTCATCGTTAACCAGAATATCCAGGAAGGAAAGGTTTGCAGGATCATCTTCGTCTTCTTCAGGACCATCGCTTCCGTTGGAAACACCTTCGTTTTCGGTGCCGGTGTTGACGGGTTGTACCTGATCGTAGTCGATCATCTCTTCAATCATCAACTGGCCGGCTTCATCCACCTGCTCGAAAAGTACCTGGGGATCATCGGAATCATCCTCTTCCTCAAAAGGCACCACTTCTTCGGAATCCACCGGGACCACAGGAGGAACGATCAGATCGTCATTGACCACATTGCGCTGCATATAGCTCTTAAGTGCCTGACCCATCTGTACGGGATCCTGCCAGCGGTTTGCAGGAAGGGGATCGCAAGCCTTCATGATGATCTCAGCCAGTTCGTAATCCGCATATTCGGGGGGTGTGCTCAGATCGGTGGGGAGTACACCACCGTTGTATACCTGATACAGAATCAAACCGATGGAGTAGATATCAATGGTTGTATTCAGGTCTGAAAGGGCATCGGTGATTTCGGGAGCGGTGTATTCGCTGAGATACCGCTCCGGGATGGAGGCGTATTTCAGATGCTTGAGATCCATAAAGCCCAGATCACCGATGCGGAAGGTCTTGTCATCTAGCATATAGATGTTGGAGGGCTTCAGGTCCACATATAGGTATCCGCTTTGACGACACAGAGCCATGCAGGCACACAAGTCAAGGCCGAGATTGATGGCAGCCAGGTGCGTCATAGTGTTTTTCTTCAGATGACGCTGAAGCGATCTGCGATAAGATCCCAGCAGATAAACATCCAATCCAACTTCGCCGGTTTTACTGACGATTTGGCAGGCCTCGTAGGGGAGGAAACCTTCCAGAGAGGCCAGTTTGTCCAGCGTGGAAACCTCCTGCGTGAGCTCTTTGGCCAAAGCAGAGAAATACTCAAAAGCTTCCGCTTCGCTTTTATATGCACCTGTTGTAAGCAGCGCCTGCAGGCGAATTTGCGATGCAGGGATGGATACGATTTTTAGAATGTATTTCTCCTGGGTATCTTTATTAATGGCAGGATAACAGCAGACACCGTCGTGTTCGCTGATCAGATCACCAACGGCAAAATGATCCAGCAAAGGAGAAATCATTTTGGGTTCAGACAAAGTCATCGCCTCCTTATTTGCTATCACACATAATAATAAGCGAAAAGTATAAAAAAAGCAATATCTTTCGGAAGAAAGTTTTTATGTGAACCGTTAGATTGTGTTTTTTGCCGTTCGGCTTGGTTCGGCAGAAAGTTGAATCTGTGAAAATTATAATTAACAGTTGTATTTAACCGAAAACAATGATATAATGAGCAGGACGTTGTGTGATGACAGGAGGTCAACATGGAAAAGATTATTTGTGATGTTTGTGGTACATCTTTTTCCGATACCGCAGACCAGTGCCCCATTTGTGGCTGTGCAAGACCGGAGAGCAGTAAGTCTCTTTCGGAAGGTGGAGAAGCCGTTGCGACTCCCCGCTATACAGCAGTAAAGGGAGGTCGTTTTTCAACAAAAAATGTGAGAAAGAGAATTCGCGATAACGGAGGTGAAACTCCCAGGCAGGAGGAAGAACCCGTTGAAACCGAAAAGGACGGGACTTCCATTGGGCTTACCATTGCAGTGATTGCGCTTTTGGTATGTATTTGTTCCGTAATTGTGTTTATTTATTTCCGATTCTTCAAAGACGGTGAGCCCATTACGCCACCTGAAACGCAAGATACTACCCCCATCGTGCAGACAACTCCTCCTGCCGGGTCGGAAGCTCTGGATATTCCTTGCACTGCCATTCAGCTGGAGAGCAGCCGCACTGTTCTTTCTGAAGAGGGTGCTTCCTGGCTTCTGCATGTGAAGGTACTGCCCGAGAACACCAGCGATCAGTTGGAGTTTGAGTCCAAGAATCCTATGGTTGCAACGGTTACTGCAGACGGCAAGATTACCGCTGTTTCCAAGGGCAGAACGGCAATCGTTATCATTTGCGGCGATATTACCGCAGAGTTTGAAGTAGTTTGTGATATTCCCGATCCCACTACCGTTGCTCCTACCGAAGAAACCACAGTGCCTCCCACTACTACCGCTCCCAAGCATGAAAATGTGAGAATCTCTGCCACTGATGTAACTCTGAAGAACGGGGAAGCTTTTGTCCTGCGTCTGAGAGATGGCTCGGGCGAAACCATGGATGTGGTTTGGGAAGCATCCAAAACAGGTTATGTATCTATTGACGGAAACACGATTAAAGCGCTGAGGTCTTCCGGCTCGGTAACCGTTAGCTGTACCTTCGAAGGAACAACGTATAGCTGTATTATTCGTTTGAAATGATCATAAATAATGGCAGTACCGTTTTTGGTACTGCCGTTATTTTATTCACCATCAAAGACCCTTTTTCTGCGGAATAAAAGGGTGATCAGCCATAGACCGGCCAGACCCACAATGGTGTAAACAATGCGGCTTACAACGGAGCCCTGTCCGCCGAAGAGCCAGGCCACCAGGTCGAATTTGCACAAACCAACCAGCCCCCAGTTCACACAGCCCACGATGGAAAGAATTAAAGCAATGGTATCAAGCATATGAAAACCTCCAAGAATAATCTCTTTGCAAGGGTATGATGCCCCGATGACGGGGAAATATTCGAATTGATGCTTGAAATATGATACAAAATCCTGTAAAGTATTACTATCATTCTTGGAGGACGAATACTATGACTACATTATATGAAGGCGCATTTGCAAAAATCAATCTGACTTTGGATGTGCTTGGCAAGCGGGAAGACGGATACCATGATATCAAAAGCATCATGCAGACCATCTCCATCCGTGATGATATAGAGATTGACATTGGCACCGGGAAGCCCTGGAGCCTTCTTTGTACCGACGAAACCATCCCCACTGACGAAACCAATCTTGCCTGGAAAGCAGCCAAGGTTTTTTCTGAAGCATTGAAAATTGATTTTGATGGCATTGAAATTCGTATTGTTAAGCGCATTCCCACCCAGGCCGGCCTTGGGGGAGGGAGTGCCGATGCTGCTGCGGTATTGCGGGCCCTGAACCGTCATTATGAGTATCCGCTTTCTGTCATGGCCCTTGCTGAGCTGGGGGCCCGGATAGGCAGTGACGTTCCCTTCTGCGTGATTTGCGGAACCGCCATGTGCGAAGGCAGGGGAGAGCGGCTTCGCAAGCTTGCCGATTTGCCCGATTGCTTCTTTGTTGTATGCAAGCCGGACTTCTCCTGCTCTACTCCTGAACTCTATAAGAAGCTGGACGAAAAGGCTATTGGCAAACATCCGGATCATCAGGCAATGGAAAGCGCCCTTATTGAAGGAGATTTGTTGAAAGTTGCCCAGAATATTCACAACGTGTTTGACCCGTTGGTTACGGAAGAACACTTGGAACTGAACTATATTAAATCCATTTTCAGCACTTACGGTGCCGTTGCACACCAGATGACCGGTTCCGGTTCTGCTGTCTTCGCCATTGTTTCGGAGTTCGAAATTGCTGCAGTGATCTGCAGTATGCTGAAAGACGAGTACCCCAAGATTTATATCGCCAAGGCAGTTTAAGATTTTTTCGTCCATGCCGGATCCTTTCGGCATGGACAATTTTTCGTGCAGGATTACACGTTATTTTTACGGTGTGTTCTTTGATTCATTGCAATGATGTGTTATAATGGTTAAAACAGAAAGGCGGTGACGAAATGCTGACGATATTGATCGGAACGGATTGGACAGCCAACCGGGATGCGGTTTTACAAATGATTGCTGATGATGTTCAGATGCAGAAAGAAGGTAGGATCCTGATTGTTCCGGAACTGATCAGCCATGATATGGAGCGGAGGCTTTGTGAAGCCGCAGGTGATACTGCCAGCCGTTTTGCCCAGGTACTGACCTTTACCCGTATGGCACGCCGGGTGTCGGATGCTTTGGGGCTATCTTCTTTTGAATGTCTTGACAACGGCGGCAGAATGGTTGCCATGGCCGCCACGGTTCGTCATCTTCACAGCAAACTGAAAGCCTACGGCTCTGTGGGAACCAGATCGGAGTTTTTGACAGGCCTCGTGGATGCGGTGGATGAATTCAAGCGCTGCTGCATTTCTTCCGAGGATTTGAAAAGCGCATCAGAGCGCACAGAAGGCGCCCTTGCTCAGAAGCTGGAAGAGTTGTCTTTGATTCTGGAAGCCTATGACAGCTTTTGCGTTCGGGGCAAACGGGATCCCAGAGATCAGATGACCTGGCTTCTGGAACAGATGGAAGACAGTACCTTTGCTGAGGACCATGTATTCTATATTGACGGATTTCCGGATTTTACCCGGCAGCATGGGGCCATCATTGAACATTTGATCCGAAACAGTAAAAGGGTGGTCATCAGTCTAAACTGTGATCGGATTGGCAGCAAAGCCCTTGCTTTTGAAAAGGCCGGTAAAACCGCCTCAGAGATGATTGGCTTCGCCCAAAAGGGCGATGTGCCCTATGAGATTCAGGTGGTTAAGTCTTATGAAACAGTTCTGGATCCTATCAGGCAAAGGCTTTTCCAGGGAAATATTGATTTTCGTAACGGGCTTGATGTCCATGTTTTGGCCAAACGGGGTGACGGCATTTATGATGAATGCAGAGGTGCAGCCGCCAGGGTCCTGGAGCTTGTGCGAGGTGGTGCCAGATTCCGGGATATTTCGGTGGTTTGCGCCGATATGGACGGTTATGAAAATGCAGTACGCCTCGCCTTCCATCGGTCCGGTATTCCCATGTATCGGTCCGGTACCGATGAGATTCTACGGGAAAGCATCGTCAATTCGGTACTGTGCGCCATGGAGACGGCCTTGAACGGTTTTGAGCGCAGGGAGGTACTTCGGTATTCAAAATCCATTCTGTCTGCTCTGAACCAGCAGCAGTGTGACTTGCTGGAAAACTACAGCTACATTTGGAGTATCTCCGGAAATGCCTGGATGAATCTGTGGAAGGAGCATCCGGCAGGTCTTACGACCGTTTGGACCAAGGAAGACGAGGAAAATCTGGAAATACTGAATACAGCGAGAGCTATCCTGATTGACCCGCTGGTTCATCTGCGTAACCGATTCCGTGATGCAAAGAAACTTTCTCATCAGGTTCAGGCGATCTATGAATTCTTCGAAGAAATCTCTCTTGCTGACCGCCTTGATCAACTGGCTGACCGCATGGATGCCGATGGAGATAACCGCAGCGCGCAGATTCTGGGTCAGTTGTGGGATATTTTGATGACAGCTCTGGAACAACTCCATGATGTGCTTGGAGAAACTGTTTGGGATCAGGACAGCTTTACCAGACTCTTCATGCTGCTTCTGGGGCAGTATGACGTTGGTACAATTCCCTCTGTACTGGATGCGGTGACGGTTGGCCCTGTCAGTGCCATGCGGTGTCACCAGGTGCGTCATTTGATTGTGCTTGGAGTTCAGGAGGGATCCATGCCCGGCTACAAGGGTACTGCCGGTGTGCTGACCGATCGGGAACGGGAGCAAATCCGCAGTTTGGATGTCCCGCTCACCGGCGGTGGTCTGGAAGGCCTGCAATCGGAATTTGCGGATATTTATGGTGTATTTTGCAGTGCTTCGGATTCTGTGATGATTACCTATGGCTCTGGTCAGCCCTCGTTTGTATATAACCGTATATGCAGCATGATAGGAGGGGATTCTGAGTTTCAGGATACCGAGCCAATGACATTAACAGACAGAACCCGTGCTGCAGCATTTTTCTCCTCGGTTTCGGATGAAGATTCGGCAATTTGCCTGGGCATTGACGAAGAATACCACTGGATTGGGGCGAAAAAAGAGTATCATTGGGGTCAAGTAGGCTCCGATAATATTGAAAAACTTTACGGAAAACGGCTTCGCCTCAGTGCCTCCCGTATTGATAAACAGGCAGAATGCCGTCTGTCCTATTTCCTTCAGTACGGCCTGAAAGTGAAGGAATTGAAAGAAGCCGCTGTTGACCCTGCCGAGTTTGGTACCTATATCCATTGGGTGTTGGAACAGACTGTTAAAGCGGTTATGGAACTGGGGGGCTTCCGGGAAGTATCTCTGGACAAGATGCTGGAACTGGCCCACGGCTATTCGGACGAATATATTCAGGAGCAGTTTAAGTCTTTGGATTCTGATCGTATGACTTATTTGCTGGGTAGAAACGTCCGGGAACTTGATTTTATCGCCACGGAGCTTTGGAATGAACTGAGCGTCAGCTTGTTTGCCCCTGTTGGATTTGAAGTTTCCTTTGGTACCAAAACTGATTCGGACCTTCCGGAGGTTTCTATTCCCAATGCAGCCATCGAAACGTCACTTAATGGTTTCGTGGATCGTGTGGACCTTTGGTTTGATGGAAATAACCGCTATTTCCGTGTTGTGGACTACAAAACCGGCAGCAAGGCCTTTGATTACTGCGATGTCCTGGTGGGTACGGGACTTCAGATGCTGCTATATATGTATGCGCTGGAAGAGGGCGGCGAGCATTTGCTGGGCGCGTTTCCCATCCCGGCCGGTGTCCAGTATTTCCCTGCAAAGTATCCTGTTGTTTCCATGCACGGTCATTCCGATGAATCTGCTGTGCTGAAAAAACGTATGGAGCGGGAGATTCTTTCCCGCAAGGGGCTACTACTAAAAGATCAGGCAGTTTTGGATGCAGTGGAGCCGGAAGGGGCACCCAAACGGATGACGGCCCGAATTTCCGAGGATGAGAGCAAGTGCCGCTTCGTTGCGGACAAGGATCAGCTGAAGCAGCTTAGGCAGTATGTGTTTCATGTAATCCGAAAGCTGATCGGCCAGATTGCATCCGGTAACGTGGAGCCCAATCCCTACCGCAGAGGCAATAACCATGATGCCTGCAGATTCTGCGCCTATAAGACCGTATGTAATCCCGCAACTGTATGCGGCGTCAGAAACTATGAAGAAACCAACGCTGAGCGATTCTGGCTGGAAATCGGAAGGGAGTTGAGTGACAATGGCTGATAAACCTACAAGAGAACAGCAGCTTGTCATCGACAACCGGGGCGGAAAGCTTCTGGTTTCTGCGGCAGCCGGTTCCGGTAAGACCAAAGTTTTGGTGGATCGTGTGCTGAAATACATCATGGATCCGATGGATCCTGCAAACATTGATGATTTTTTGATCATTACCTTTACAAAAGATGCGGCAGCTGAACTGCGGCTGAAGATCGCCAAGGCTTTGACGGAGAAGATTGCTGAAGATCCTTCCAATATGCATCTGCAGCATCAGTTCCAGCGGCTGTATCTTGCCAAGATTTCCACGGTTCACTCTTTCTGCAGCGATATTTTGCGGGAATACGCCTATGCGCTGGATCTTTCCGGTGATTTCAGGATGTTGGAAGAGAATGAAGCCAAGCTTTTGCGGGAAGGAGTCATTCAGAAGATTCTGGAAGAAGCTTATCGGGATATCGAGGCCGGATCAGATTTTGCTGCCTTTGTGGATACCCAGGGCATGGGCCGAACCGATGCACAGGTCCCTAAGCTGGTCCTTGATTTTTATGAACAGGCCCGCTGTCATCTGGATCCGGAAGGGTGGCTGGATCAGTGCATTGAAAATGCCAATGTGGAAAGTGTAACAGATGCGGCGAATACCGTTTGGGGCAAGTATCTGATAGAGGATCTTTTCTCCTATCTCAGGCAGCAGGCTGAAACATTCCGTAACTGCGCAGCTCTTTGCGATCAGGCCGGTGCTCCCGAAAAATACGGCGCATTTTTGCTGAGCGTGGCTGCTATTCTGGAGGATATCCTCCGCAAACAAAGCTGGGACGAGCTTGTAACGTCTCTTAGGTTCAAGTTTCCGACCCTTCCGCGGAATACAAAAGCCGATCCGCTGGAAGGGGAAGCCGAAGATCTGTGGGAACGCATGAAATTCTACTATGGCAAGTTTAAGGACGAATACACCAAGATCAAAACCCGTCCGTTCTGCAACCTGAGTGATCAGGTGATTTGGGATCTGATGCAATCCACTGCATCGGTCAGGGGATTGGTGTCCCTTGTGAGGCAGTTTTCCAAGGCTTACTCCCAGCTGAAAAAGAATATGCACGTGGCTGACTTCGGTGATCTGGAGCATTATACGCTTGATCTCCTGCTGGGGAAATCCAGAACAGGCCAAACCGCTGCAGCCCGGGATATTTCCGCCAGGTTCCGTGAAATCATGGTGGACGAGTATCAGGATTCCAATGAGGTTCAGGACTCCATTTTCGGTGCCCTGACTCAGCAGCGGCAAAACCTCTTTATGGTTGGCGATGTGAAGCAGTCTATTTATCGCTTCCGCCTTGCTGACCCCGGTATTTTCCTGAATCGCTATAACCATTATCCGCCCTCTGAGCAGGCAGCACCCGGTGAAGGAAGAAAGATCATTCTCTCCAATAACTTCCGGTCCTGCAATGCGGTAGTGGATGCGGTGAATGATGTATTTGAAGCCTGTATGTCCGTAAAGGTTGGTGACCTGGACTACGGTGAGGCTGAGCGTTTGGTTGCGGGTAAGCCTTATGCAGAGGTTCCTGAGCCTGAAGTGGAATTCCATTGCATCCAAACGCAGCGCAATGCCTACGCCTGTGAGGCGGAATTTGTGGCCGACCGGATTTTGGAACTGACGGATGGCACCCACATGATCCGGGAAAAGGATCAGCTTCGGCCTATTCGCTTTGGGGATATTGTCATTCTCCTGCGTTCTCCCCGTACAAACGGACCCATTTTCCGCTATATCCTGGGCCGAAAGGGAATTGATACCATCACAAGAGGCGGTGTGGATATTCTGCAGACTGACGAAGTGATCTGGCTTCGGAATCTGCTGATGACCATCAGTAATCCCCGGCAGGATGTACCGTTGGTTGCCACCATGATCGGGCCTGTATTTGGTTTTACCGCCGATGAACTGGCAACGATTCGCTACCCCAACAGAGAGAAGCCCTTTTATGACCTGCTTCTGCTGTCTGATACCGAGAAATCCAAGTCCTTTGTGTCCCTGCTGGATCAATTGCGCCACATTTCCAGAATTCACAGTCTTCCGGAACTGCTGGAACAGATTTTTTATCTGACGAAAATGGATTCCATCTACGGAGCAATGGAAGATGGCAACATCAAGAAGGAGAACCTGCAGGCCTTCTATCAATACGTGGTGAAATATGACTCCGGTCGCCGGGCGGACCTTCAGCAGCTTTTGGAGCATCTGACCCTCTGTGAAGCAGACGGATTAAAGATCGAAAACACCCAAACGGCAGACTGCGTCACCATTCTCAGTATTCATAAATCCAAGGGCTTGGAATATCCTGTGGTATTTCTGTCCTGCCTTGGGAAGCAGTTTGGCGGTGGTAATGACGATGACGAAGTCCTTACGGATCAGGAATTGGGTTTAGGCCTTAATTGTCTGGATGAGTCCACCAGGAGCCGTTATCCCACCATTTCTGCTCATGCCATTAAAGTCAAGCAAGAGGCACTGGATCTCTCGGAAGAGATGCGAGTACTGTATGTGGCTATGACCCGGGCCAAAGACCGGCTCGTAATGACCTATGCGGACCGGTTCATGGCAAATGCCATTTTGAAAATTGCAAATCGCATGGATTTGTGCAATCGGGATCTGATTAATGCCAGAGCTACTTGTCCCGGCGACTGGATTTTGTATGCGGCGCTGCGCCGAACCGAAGCCGGTCAGTTGTTTGCCATGGGTGACAGACCTCTTCGGACAGAAGTTTCCAACCGTCCCTGGTATATTACCGCCCGGGAAATGGTCTGGAACGAAGAGGAGGATGAAACGGAATCAGAACCGGTTGCAGAAACAGTGCCCGAAGAAGTAAAAGAGAAGATTCGCATTGCGTTGGAATTTTCTTATCCTTATATGGCTGCAACAAAAGCGCCCTCCAAACAGACCGCAACCCAGAGAAAGGGGCGCAATTTGGATGATGAAGCGGCTGAAGGTGCCCCGAAGCCCCGGAATCCTGCCCGAACCTGGCGTAAACCTTCCTTTGTTTCCGGTGATCAGGGTGCTGTGGCACACGGCAATGCAGTTCATGCAGCCATGCAGTATATTCGGTTTGCGTGCTGCCAGGACGAAGAGAGTGTTGCCGAGGAACTGAAACGCATTGTTTCAGATGGCTTTATGTCCCAGGAGCAGGCTCAGATGGTCGATTGCGGCCAGATTGCTGCCTTCTTCCAAACGGAACTGGGTCAGAAGCTTCGCTCCGGGAAAAATGTAATTCGGGAGTTTAAGTTTTCCATTCTGGATCGGGGTGAAAGCTACGGAGACGGCCTGGAAGGGGAGAAGGTTCTTCTTCAGGGCGTTGTAGATGCGGCCCTTATTGAGGACGATGGTATTACTGTTATTGACTTTAAGACGGATCGGGTCTCTCTGGAGACTATGACGCAGGTTACTGAGCGGTATCGGGTTCAGGTTGAAACCTACGCAGAAGCCCTCAGCAGGATTTATCAGCTTCCGGTTAAGGAAAAGCTTTTGTATTTCTTCGGTCTTCCCGGTTTTGTTTCCCTCTGATATGTAAAAGGCGATAGCAGCGCGTTGCTGCTATCGCTTTTACTTAGCGCTGATTCTGGTTCTGGTTGTTGTTCTGGTTCTGGTGGTTGTTCTGTTTCTGGTTCTGGCTCTGATTCTGCTTGTTCTGCTGATTGCTATTCTGGTTTCTCATTGAGATATCCTCCAAATGATGTGCATTGATTGCGGAATTCCGCAGTTCCAGTATGCCCGGAAATTCAGTTTTTATCCTTCGCTTTGAAAAGTAATCCGGCAATAAGGCCTGCAACGATCGCTGCCGTAATGCCACCGGCACAGGCTGTGAGACCTCCGGTGAGAGCACCGATCAATCCTTTTTCGTCTACGGCTTTCTGAACACCTTTTGCCAGGTTATATCCAAATCCCGTTAAAGGAACCGTGGCACCAGCCCCTGCAAACTCTGCAAAAGGCTTATAAACTCCGAAACCACCCAGAATCACGCCGATTACCACATAGGAAACCAGAATCCTGGCCGGAGTCAGGCTGGTTTTGTCAATGATGATCTGCCCGATCATGCATAGAAGGCCGCCTATGAGAAACGCTTTCAAATACTCCATAATTTTACCCTCCCTTGATGCATACGGCGTGGCAAACGCCCGGAATCGGAAGCCCTTGCTGGGTAGAGGTGGGGGATAGAAGGGCACCAGTCCCGCAAAACAGCATTTTCTGGCCTGGTTTCAGCTTGCCAAGCAGATAGCCGCACAGTGTAATTGCACTGCAGCCGCAGCCGGAACCGCCGGAATGGACATCCTGGTTTTCCAGATCAAAGACCAATGTGCCGCAATCTTCCAGTTTTCCGCCCAGTTCCAAGCCGTTTTTCCGGGCCAATAGCATAAGCATTTCTTTCCCAAACCGACCCAAATCACCGGTTACGATCAAGTCATAATCATCTACAGTTCGCTTCATGTCTTTCAGGTGGGCAGCGATGGTTTTGTATGCGGCAGGGGCCATGGCGGCACCCATATTTCCGGCATCTTTTACACCAAGATCCGTCACGGTTCCAACGGTACAGCATTCTATCGTAGGCCCTTTTCCTTCACTGGACAGCAGCACAGCACCGGAACCGGTGACCGTCCACTGGGCTGTAGGTGTTCGCTGTCCGCCGTAGCCCAAGGGGAATCGGTACTGCCGCTCAGAAGAAGCGAAGTGAGAGGACGTCATTGCCACCACACGGTCGGCAAAACCGCCTCCAATGCTCATGGAACCCAGAAGCATACTCTCTGCCATGGTGGAACAGGCACCATAGAGCCCCAGATGGGGAATCCCGCTGTTTCTGAGAGGAAAAGAGGAACCGATGCACTGATTCAGCAAATCACCCGACAGGATCCAATCCACATCCTCTTTTTGTAGATTAGCTTTCCGGAAGAGCTGCTCCAATGCAGCCTCCTGAATCTTCTTTTCTGCCTGTTCCCAGGACTTTTGACCAAAATATGAATCGTTGCAGGTAATATCAAAGGTATGGGCCAAGGGCCCTTCTGATTCCTTTTTACCGGCCACACTGGCCCATGCTGTAATTATCGGATTCTTTTGAAATACAAAACTTTGTTTTCCCCGTTTGTTTATGGCCAATTGACTCACCGTCCTTTTTAGGTAGTATTTCTCCCTCGGCGGAAATTATGTTTGAATCTAACATCTTTCAATTGACAAAGGGACATTGGGTAGGATATGATGACCTTATCTTGATTCAATGTGAGGCGCTTATGCTGATTTGTCCTGTATGTAAAATGCCGCTGCGGATGGAGCAGCGGCTTGCCAAATGTGATGGCGGTCACTGCTTTGACCGGGCCAAAGAGGGGTATTTCAATCTGCTTCGCAGCAATAAAAGCGGAGATAAGATCGGTGACGATAAGTTGGCCGCCAGAAGCCGCAGGGATTTCCTGAATAAGGGCTACTACCGCCTGCTTCAGGATGGCCTTCTTTCTCTGTTTGCTGACCGCAGTGGCTCGGTGCTGGATATTTGCTGCGGAGAAGGCTATTATACCAGTGCCCTTGCGGATAATCCCAAATTGGATGTATATGGTTTCGATATTTCCAAGGAAATGATCCGTCTTGCGGCCAAAAGGGGAGGGGCAACCTATTTTGTTGCCAACCTGGCGGCCATTCCTGTGGAATCCGGGTCCATGGATTACGCGGTGCATCTTTTTGCACCCTTCCAGGAAAGGGAGTTTCTGCGGATTCTGAAGCCGGGCGGACGGCTCTATACGGTGATTCCCGGGGAGAAGCACTTGTGGGGGCTGAAAACGACACTGTATGATACACCCTACTTGAATGACGAAAAGCTTCCTCAGACGGAGCAATTGGAACTGATCGGGCGGCAAAAACTCTCTGGATTGATCCATTTGTCCTGCCCTGAGGATATTGATGCGGTATTTCGCATGACGCCTTATTATTTCCATACCTCCGCAGCTGACAAAGAGAAATTGAAGGGGGTTTCGGCCCTGGACACGGAGATTGAGTTTATCATTGGAGAGTATCAAAAACCGATCTGATCTGCCTGGGACGTCATATGTTGACATTTTGCAGGGTATAACGTATAATGAAATTACAAAAATAACCAACTGAGGAGGTGCCGGAGATGATTTGTTTTGTGGATCCCAAAGTCCCCGGCCGTGCTGCGTGCAACCTTCTGATGTAAATACGTAAAACCAAAGAAAGCACACAAACCGGGGAGCAATCCAACCGCTTTGTGTGCTTTTTTCAGTTTATTTACGGAAATGAGGCGTAAGAATCATGGGTGCAAGAGATTTTAATGCAATGATGAATGACCCGGTGGCTCGCAGCTACTATATGAAGCAGCAGATCGAGATGCACAAAAAGTATTGTAAAGATAATCCGGATTCTTTGATGCCCCTTTTTTCGCAGGAGTTATGGTATCTGGGATTCGACTTTGAGATTCCTGAACAAGCACTTCGGTATCTGCCGAAAAACAAAAAAGCCATTTTACCGATTGCTATAAAGTATTATCAACTTGCAAAGGGTAACGGAAAAGACAATGAACAGGATTTCTTCCTCGGTTTTTTTCGATTCAAGGGCTTTGACGAAGTGTTGCCGATGCTGCTGGAAGACTATTATGATGATAAGACAACAGACCTGACTCGATGGTTTATTTCGGATACGATTTATACCATCAGATCGAAAAAGTATATAAATGAGTATATTAAGATGATTTCAAACCCGCGCTTTGGCCGAAACAGACAGTTAATTGTATTATTGCTTGGGAGATTCAAAGAAGAGAGTGCAATTCCTGTTTTGATCCAGCTGCTGGAAGATGAAGATGTCCGGCTCCACGCAATTAGCGCATTGGGGGATTTCAAAAGAGAGGAATACCGGCCTTGTTTTGAAAGATTCAAGGATTCAAAACATCCGGGTTGGCGCAAATATGCCAGAGCGGCCATCAAAAAACTGGATACACAGGCGGCACGGCAGGGACCAGAGTAAAGGAAAAAAGGCGAGTGGTCGATTCTCGTCTTTTGGATGAATGGAGGATGCGTATGGAATATCGCTTGGGGCGTGTGGTTCGGTATGGCGTATGGATTCTTGCGGTTTCGTTGGTGGTGACGGCGGCTGCGCTGTGGATCGTGAAGCATCAGGAAACAGAAAAACTGTATCAGGAAATCCGTGAGGCGATTTTGGGCTTCCCTGGACTGAAAGAGCCCTATCAGACAGCGGTTTGCTATTATCGGGACGGGGCGAATGAATATCTGTTGGTTGAAACGGCAGATTTGCAGATCGCCGGTGTCCGGGACGGCGCGGGATATACGGCCTATTTCCTGAACGGACAGCGGGTGGTCCCGGAGCCAGAATCATCCGAGTGGGAAACGGACCTCCGGGCGGAGCAAATCAGAGAAATCACGGCAAAGGGCGTTGGGGATCTTTTGACGGACAGCGGCATTTCTTATGCATATAAAGTTCCCCGGGGACGAGATTTGCCGCTGTGGATTTATCCTGATGACTCCTATTATTTTCGTATTACTCGTCCGGGATATGAAGATTGTATGGAGGTTATGACCTCCGGGGAAAGATCACGCGGACAGTATGTCCAATGGAATATTGCAGAGTCGTCCGAGGCAGTTTTGCTTTATTTACTTATCAAAGAGAGTGCCAATATTGATGATCTGGATATGGTCCGGGGGTGGGGAAGGTTGCCTGAGGCCCTGCTGGCGCCGGATGGACAATGAACAATCCGGAATACGGGCCGCAACCGGCCACTGTCTTTGGGTCTTATTTGGTCTACCAATTGAATGGTACGAGGTGGCGAAAGTGTTTCTGGTCAAGTACTCCAAAGTAATTGTAATTGTGCTGTGTATTGTTTTTCTTTCTAATTTACTGCTCTTTTGCAATGCTCGTTTCGTTCCTTATACTTTCAAGGGAAGAGCTGCGAAGGGTGAGCCGTTTTACTTTGAAGATACGCCTGGGTATTGGAGCGAACTTACAGATTTTGCGGTTTGTGATGGTTATCTGTATGTCTTGTATGAACTCAAAAGCGTGCTTTGCTGCTATGGCCTTGACGGCACATACTTACACTCCTACGGGTTGAGTATGAGCAAAAACGGTCAGGCACACTTATATGTAAAGGACAACACGCTATATCTGGAAAGTAGAGAACACGGGTTTTATACTTTCAAAGAAGGGATGTTTCGGGGGTATTTCGAACTGAATGTGACCGAGTATTATTCATACAAGGAGGAACTGAAAGCGTCCTCGGCTGGTTACCATGAATCGGATGGGAAGCAGTACGTATTGAAGGGCGCATCTTTGTGGATGGTTGAGGGGAATCACACTCAGGAAATCATACATCGTCCCGGATGGCTGACTCTATTTCAAGGGGCACGGCAATTCGTTGTTCATATGCTGTGTTTGATTCTTCTTTCTGCTTTTGTAATTTATAAAAGGACTCGGCAATAATCGGTAGGCGAGGTTGTGTTTATGAAAAGATTGATAATCCTGATCGGCTAATCAGTAGATTGACAGGTATTATTAGTAAAGGAGTGGTCGAAAAATGCCTGAAGTAAATTGTAGAAACAGAACAAAGACAGAGAACCGTCCCCTGTCTTTCTGGGACAACGCAACGTAATTTTGTTGAAAGGAATAACAGATTAGTATGAAATACGGTCAGAATTATGATGAAATTTGCCAGCTTTTCAAAGAAACAGGATTTCGTCGGCGAGGAATGGCTTTCTTTCGTATTGTGGGTGACGGCGTCCTTGAGGTGATTAAATACCATTACCGAACAAGGCCATGGCAGCAGGAGTATATATGTGTTGGCATTTTCTCTATGTATGGGGAAATGATACCCCAATGGTTAACTGCCAGTGGGTGTATACCCCAGTATCAAGTGCGCTGGCTTGACAAAACAGTAAAGGATCGTTGGATTAGTTCGATCTCCGGCGATTGGCTTTGTCAAAAGGATATCGATGAAACACATACATGGCAAATTGACATTCCGTTCCTGAAATCAAAGGTTATTCCTTTTTTAGACGGTATAGATACCCAGAGTAAGGCTGTCGATGCTATGATGTACCTGGATGTTGAAGCGCAGGAAGTATATGGCAGACATATTATTTGGAACGATGCCTTGAAATTCGCCCCTTTTTTGTATACCGGGGATTACGAAAATGCTCGCAAGGTAATTCGCTCAATTCTTGCTCAACATGATTTTGCTATTTCGTCCAATAAGCGACGTTGGACTACGGAACAGTTTCAACAGTATATGTTGAGATATGAGCCGGAAGCCCAGAAACTGCAGTTCCTACTGCGACTGACAGAGAATCGAAATCCTGAAGAAATCAATCGTTATTTGAAAGGTAATTATGAAAATAATCTGATACTGACAAGATTTATGCGAAAGCCATAAGTAAAAGTGGGACAGGGGACCAGGACGGGGGATGGTTCTCAAAGACAGGGGCCGGTTATCAAGACAGGGGCCGGTTCTCTATCTTGCTGGTTCGTTTTCCCATATTTTCGATCAGAATAATGTATATAATCATCGATTGTTTGAGGTGAATCTAAAATGAAACACGTAATTGATTATTCTGAAATCCCCGGTGTAAAGAAAACAAAACAGGGAATATATGCTTGGACAATTAATGAATTGTCCGATGTGATGCAATTGGCAGCAACGCATCAATGGATCGTTTTGGGAGGGGATGTTTTGTTTTCGAACGGGGATTTTACCTATGATAACTGGTATTATGAACCTTGTCCCAATCAGCCGTTGAAGATAAATGTATACCGCAGTATTGAGAAGTGTAAGAACTATACTGAAGCATACGTTACGAAAAATGGTGGAGATTTTTTATTCGCGCTTGTTCTGTCATCGTCATTTGTCTCAGGTTGCTAAGCTGCAGGACAGGGGACGGTTCTCTGTCTTGAGTAAAAAGTTGCAGAAATGTTCGATAATGCAACCGATTGACAGAACTTTGTGTTAAAATGTTCGAAAAGGTGCGGCTGGCGCTGGGCCATGGCCCAGCACTGCCCAGCGCCGTCCGCCGACCCTTGCCGTTTCTGCCTCCCAACCAGAGCGTCATCCTGAGCCGCGCCGCCAGGCGCCTCCCGAAGGATCTTGTACGTGATTCCTTTCCGAAACGCAGAAGATCCTTCGACTTCACTTCGTTTCGCTCAGGATGACGCGAGGTCGTTTCAGGTCGAGCGGCGAAGGTACGTAACGATAGCAGGACGGGGGCCGGATCTCTGTCTTGGAAAGTCAGAATGAGAACCAAAGAGAACGAAGTATAAAAAGATACACGATAAAAGTGTATCCATTCGGCAAATCAGTAGATTGACAGGTATTCGTAATAGGAGTGGTCGAAAAATGCCTGAAGTAAATTGTAGAAACAGAACAAAGACAGAGAACCGTCCCCTGTCTTTTGGGCTCCCTTACTTCGTATGGACATACTTCACTTGGATCAGAATTACTGGATAAGGGTGCTGAAAAAGTAGGGCAAGCATTTTGTCGGAGCAACCTTGGACTATCAAGTTCAAAGTTAGTACAACAGGCAGAAAGTTATTAAGCCAAGGCTCTATTCTGACAAATATTGGACGAGGTATTTCGTCCGTTACCGGTACGGTATTAACATGGGGGCTTTCGGTAGAGTATTCCTATTAAAGGAGCGATTAACGTGCAAAATTCAAAGCAAAACAGGTTTTTTAGTGGGTATGTAAGAGAGCCTGGTCCAATGGTATTCATAATCACAATAGTGGGCATTTTGACCATTTGTGTTGCGGTATTGTGCACAGTTCTGCTGAATAACCAGTATGATCCTCATTCTCTTCAGAGCATCACAATTCAGATCAGTCATCTCAAAATAACGGAAAATACTATTCAGTTGCATACAGATGAAGGCATTTTTTCTGTGCCGAATGATCTGGTCTGTGATTATCCTGTTTTGCAAAATAGTGTTGCCGATCACACTGAATTCCTAATTCACTATAGACCCTTCAAGAAGAACAATGAAGTTAAGGGGACGGTATGGGCGTTGTCAGATTCGTCAGGAATAATTCACGTTAATGAAGAAACAGTAAGAGAATATCAAAAGGATAGTTATAGGATGATGGCGAAAACATCATGGATCATAGTGGTTATTTATTCTGTTTTCACATTATGTCTATGGTACTTTCTGTGTAATGCGTCAAAGTATCCACGGGTAGCCGTACTGTTTGTAAGAAAACAATGGCGCAATTTCTGAGCACCATCGTCATAAACAGGACGGGGGACGGTTCTCTGTCTTGGAAAGTCAGAATGAGAGCTGAAAACGAAGTATAAAAATGATACACGACAAAGGTTATCCATTCGGCAAATCAGTGGATTGAAAGGTATTCGTAATAGGAGTGATCGAAAATGCCTGAAGTAAATTGTAGAAAAAGAACAAAGACAGAATGAGAGCCGAAAACGAAGTATAAAAAGATACAAGATAGAGGTGTATCCATTCGGCAAATCAGTAGATTGACAGGTATTCGTAAAGGAGTGGTCGAAAAATGCCTGAAGTAAATTGTAGAAACAGAACAAAGACAGAGAACCGTCCCCTGTCTTTCTTTGCTATGAAACAGAGTCATTCATTTGGTGGTTAAATAATCACTACAACAAACCAAACTGTAATCAGCAAGCCTTTATTGTACTTCAGCATACGCATCTTGTCTCTGAATATCCAATATTGCATTTCTAACTACACCTAAGCCATGCAACAAGGCAGCAGGACAAAGGACAGGGGACGGTTTGAAAGACGAAAATAGACGGGGGACAGTTCTCTGTCTTGAGCTGAATAGTTGCGGAAATGTCCGATAATGCAACTGATTGACAGAAATTCGCGTTAAAATGTTCAAAAAGGTGCGGCTGGCGCTGGGCCCTACCCCATCCCCACCCAACGCCACCCACCACCCCCGGTCATCCCCGAACACCTCCCAGAGCGTCATCCTGAGCCGCGCCGCCAGGCGCGTGCCGAAGGATCTTGTACGTGATTCTTTGCCGAGGCGTGGAAGATCCTTCGATTCCGCTTCGCGGTGTTCAGGATGACGCAGTTTTTTGTTGACAGGAGTATTTGGGAATTGGGTCTGGCCCTGGGGGTAGCCCGCGATTCTCTCGATAGCCCACGCTTCAAAAAATCTTTGTGTATTCGGTGAAGATTAACGGTTTCATAAGAAGTTTGTCCCGTTACCCTTGACTTTTTTGGCTTTTGACATTATAATACCATAGCTAACGGGGTGTGGCGAAGTTTGGTATCGCGCTTGGTTCGGGTCCAAGAGGCCTCGGGTTCGAATCCCGACACTCCGACCATACCGGACACCGATTCTGATACCCTGAGTATCGGGACCGGTGTTCTTTTTTGCAAAACCTATATCTTAGAGATAGGAGGGGTTAACTTGTCTACAAAGCTATTTCTTCAGGCGATTATGAAGTTCCTGTTGGGGGTCCTTTTGGTCGGGGCATTGATATTCTGGCCTGCTGGAACTTTTCGTTACTTCAACGGCTGGCTCTTGATGGGAATCCTGTTTGTGCCCATGTTTGTGGCCGGAATTGTGATGATGATTAAGAATCCTGATCTGCTGAAGAGCCGTCTGAACGCCAAAGAAACCCAAAAAGATCAGAGCGTGGTTGTGAAGCTCAGCGGCCTCATGTTCCTGGCAGGATTCATTGTGTCCGGTCTTGGGGTCCGGTTTGGATGGTATACTTTGCCGGATACGGTGGTTTGGGTCGGAACGGCCCTGTTTCTTGCTGCATATGCCCTGTATGCAGAGGTTTTAAGGGAAAATACATATCTCAGCCGCACCATTGAAGTCCAGGAAGATCAGAAGGTTATTGATACCGGGCTTTACGGCATTGTGCGGCATCCCATGTACAGCGCTACGCTGCTGCTGTTTCTTTCTATGCCGCTGGTGCTGGGTTCCATTTATGCCTTTATCATTTTCCTGGCATATCCCCTTATCATTGTCAAGCGGCTCAAGAGTGAAGAAGCATTTCTTGAGAAGGAACTGAAGGGTTATCGGGAGTATCGACAGAAGGTAAAATATCGTCTGATACCTTATATTTGGTAAAACGCAAGGGCGCCTGCTTATGCAGGCGTTCTTTTCGCATTATGACCCCGTAGGCAGAATATAATCCTCTGGGAGGGATTAAAATGGGCTATCGGATTCAATACGGTTTTTCGCGGGTGGATAAGTTATCAAAGAGAATGCCCCGGAAATGGGTATGGATTGCCGCGTTATTTCTGCCGATTGCGGTATTAACAGCCCAGCTCCTGTGGCCGGAGTGGATGAAGTCCTTCCGGGAAGAACTGCTGCCGTTGTTTTCGGAAGAGGGAATGCAGATGGTAGAGGCATTTCAGGAGCACATGAAAGCCCAGGGGGGCATGAAAGAAGCGGTGCAGGTGTTTATCCAGGAAGTAATGGCAGATGTATCCCAGTAAGGTCACGATGATGCCAGGCTTTTTTGTGCTGCTGGCCTTTTTGCTGCTTGTTTTGCCTGTTCCGTGGGTGATTGCCATGATTCTGGGGGCTTCGATCCATGAACTCGGGCATATTGCCGCACTGTGGATTCTGCGGATCCCGGTTTATAAATTGCGGATACGGTGTACCGGAGCTTATCTGGAAACAGGAACCATGACTCCTGTTCAGGAGATTCTTTGTGCCGCAGCCGGACCAATCGGGGGATTGATGATACTGCTTTTGGGGCCCGTTTTACCGAAGACAGCCTTCGTGTGTTTGGTACATTCGGTATTTAATCTGCTTCCCATTTACCCCTTCGACGGAGGGCGCATTCTGCAGGGAATCATCTGTATGTTCTGTGGTGAGCATGGTGCATTTGCAGCAGATAAATGGATCCGGTGGGGGAGTGGTATCATTCTTATCATCCTGGCGCTTTTGTTTATTCCGATCGTTGGAGTGGCCGGCATTGCAATTGTTGCCCTTATAATATTCAGAACTGTGGCAGATCGGCAAACAAATTGAAATACTGCTTGCAAACCTATTTGAAACAGGGTAATATATATAGGATCACTCAACAAAGAGGTTTGGCTATGAACGAACTGCTGCAAAGAATCCTGCCAACGGTGCAAAAACCAGCCCGTTATACCGGCGGAGAATATAATGAAATCCAAAAAGAACTTTCTGATGTGCGGGTGCGTGTTGCATTCTGCTTCCCGGATACTTACGAGATCGGTATGTCCAATGTGGGTATGCGGATCCTCTATGGCGTCATGAATGAGATGGACGGCGTTTGGTGTGAGCGGGTCTTCGCACCCTGGTCCGATATGGAACAGGCTATGGTGGATCACAATATCCCCCTGTGGGCGCTGGAAAGCCAGGACCCTGTGCGGGACTTTGATATGATTGCCTTTACCATCGGCTATGAAATGAGCTATACCAATATCCTCAATATGCTGCGTCTGTCCGGTGTTCCCCTCCGTTCCAAGGACCGTCAGGGCCTGAAGAACATTGTTTTTGCCGGAGGTGTTTGTGCATTTAACCCGGAGCCTCTTGCTGACTTTGTGGACTTTTTCTCTCTGGGTGAAGGGGAAGAAAGCACGGTGGAGATTGTATCTCTGTACGACCGGGCAAAGGCCGAAGGATGGACTAAAGAGCAGTTCCTTCTGGAAGTATCTAAGATCCCCGGTGTCTATGTTCCTTCCTTCTATGAGCCCTGCTATCACCAGGATGGCACCATCTCCCGGATCGAACGGCGGGATCATGCCCCTGAAATCATTACGAAGCGTATTGTAGAAGATCTGGACAATGCCTATTGGCCCACGAAAATGATCGTTCCCTCCACGGAAATTGTCCATGACCGGGCCAATTTGGAAGTGTTTCGCGGGTGCATTCGGGGCTGCCGCTTCTGCCAGGCCGGTTTTTCCTGCAGACCGGTCCGCAGAAAGAGCGCCGAAGTGCTTTACCGGCAGGCAACCGAAACCCTGGAAGACTCCGGCCACAACGAAATCACACTCTCCAGCCTTTCTACATCCGACTATCGGGAGCTTCCTGAACTAACGGATGCGCTGATTCCTTACTGCGCTGAACAGAAGATCAACTTGTCTGTTCCGTCTTTACGGGCCGACAACTTCTCCCGGGCTTTGATGCACAAGCTTCAGACCCTTCGCAAAAGCGGCCTGACTTTCGCTCCGGAAGCGGGCACTCAGCGGCTTCGGGATGTGATTAACAAGAACCTGACGGAAGAGGAGATCCTGGAAAGCTGCGCCATTGCCTTCTCCGGCGGCTGGAACAATGTTAAACTCTATTTCATGCTGGGTCTTCCTACAGAAACCGATGAAGACGTTTTGGGTATTGCGGATCTGGTCTTCAAGATTATCAACTGCTGGAAAGCCAATGCATCGAATAAAAAGCGTGGCCTCCGGGTCCATGTGGCAACGGCCTTCTTCGTGCCGAAGCCCCACACACCCTTCCAGTGGGAGCAGCAGATTGCCCCTGAGGAGTACCTGCGCAGATGTAAGCTGCTGAAGAGCCATTTCTATTCCAAGTCCATCGAATACAACTATCACGAGCCCTTCCTGAGCCGCCTGGAGGCCGTATTTGCCCGAGGTGACCGCAGGGTCGGTGCTGTGATTGAAGAGGCTATGAAGCGTGGAGCCCATCTGGACGGCTGGGATGAACATTTCTCCTACAGTACCTGGCTGGATGCCTTTGAAGCCTGCGGAATCGATCCCGACTTTTATACCGTTCGCGGATATGGAGAAGATGAAATTCTTCCCTGGGATATGATTGATGTGGGTGTTACCAAGCGGTTCCTGCTTCGTGAACGGCACAGAGCTTATGAAGCGGTAGTGACTCCCGATTGCCGCCAGGCCTGCGCCGGCTGCGGTGCCAACTGTTTGCTGAAGGAGGCGAAGTGCGATGGCTAGATTGCTTTTTGAAAAGACCGGAAACGCCATATGGATTTCTCATTTGGATCTGATGCGCCTTTTCCAGCGGGCCTTTAAGAGGGCCGGATTTCCTTTGAAGCACACCCAGGGATACAATCCCAAACCTTCCGTTTCCATTGCACTGCCTTTGTCTGTGGGCGTCAGCAGTGGTTGTGAGCTGCTGGACTTTGAATTGGAATGTCCCATGCCTGCATCGGAGAAATTGGTGGAAAAGTTGAATGGGGCACTCATTTCTGGGGTGAAGGTACTGAAGGTATATGAAAGTGGCCGGAAGATCCGGGATATTGCATTGCTGGAATGCCTTGTGCGTATGATCTACGAAAAACCGGTAGGGGAGGATCAGGTACAGGAAATCCGGGAACTCTTTTCCCGGGACAGTCTATTGGTGGAAAAGAAGAGCAAAGGCGCCTTTGTGGAGCAGGACATTATCCCCATGATCAAAGCTTTGGAAGTGACGGCAGAGGACTGCGTGATTACCGTTCGGGCAGTGATCTGTTGCCAGAATCCTTCCATGAATCCCATGCAAATCGCAGCTGCGGTACAGCGATATGCTTCCTGCGATAAGCCGGTGCATTCCGTGTGTCACCGGGTTGAAATCTTTGATGCGAGTAAAGTCATATTTCGATAAGGAGAAATAGTATGAATGTTAACGAACTGATCGAATTGGAAGAGTGCCCCATTTGCAGAGGGGCCGGAATGCTGGTGCATGAAGGCGGCTGGTCCGTCCAGGTGGAGTGCAATGATTGCAGTGCACACACCGTTTATGTGGATTATTCCGGTGATGTGGAGCGCGCCGAGGCCGAAAAAACCGTGGCAAGACTCTGGAATATGGGTAAAGTAATCAAGTCCGACGCGGGCGAATAAAATTTTTCAAAAAAACTAAAAATAATGCTTGCATTTTTCAGCAAGGTGTGTTAATATACTCAGGCGTTGAGGAACGTAAGCAAAAATCCGGGTGTGGCGAAGTTTGGTATCGCGCTTGAATGGGGTTCAAGAGGCCTCGAGTTCGAATCTCGACACTCGGACCAAAAAATGGGAAACTACTTGTGTAGTTTCCCATTTTTTATATGTGTCGAGATTCGAATGATTTAATGAAACAGTCCGGTGGACTGTTTCTCGCCGGGTAGGGCCCCGGCGACACCACTATTCCTTCTTTCCGGCAGAAAGAAGGAATGCAAACGAATCTCGACACTCGGACCATCGTCTGGAATACAGAGACACTCTAATGATTATGAATGTTATGATGAGATGTTAATTACTGGATATAATTTCAAGAATCGGTTATTCATCGTGCATAAAATAATGTAACTTAATCATGTGATAATGTAACTTATCCACAAAAGTCCTTGCATTTTCGGTTTGGTTGTGTTATGCTGAGCACGAACCGAACAGGATCGGATGAACACGCCGGGAGAGATCCGTACAGGGCGCCGAAGGGGAATGCGTAAACTCTCAGGCAAAAGAACCGGTGTGGGACGATACTCCGTAGAGCAGGCTCAGCCTGCGCCGAAGGTGCAACCCGGGATTCCGGGGAATCTCTCAGGTGTATTAGCGGAGGCACAAGACGCTTTGCGTGTTGTGCCTTCGTTTTTTTATTATCAAAAAAGGAGCTGTTGTTATGAGTCAGCTGAAACGAACCCCGCTTTTTGATGCCCATGTGGCCGCAGGCGGCACCATGGTGGATTTTGGAGGCTGGGAAATGCCCATCCAGTATCCCACCGGCATTGTAGGCGAGCATCTGCAAACCAGAAAGGGATGTGGCATTTTTGATGTTTCCCACATGGGTCGCCTGATTGTGGAAGGTCCTGACCGTGTGAAGTTCCTGCAGAAGGTTCTGACCAGTAATGTGGAGAAGCTTGTTCCTGGCCGTGCCCAGTACTGCATCATTTCCGATGAGAATGGTTATGCCGTTGATGATGCATACCTCTATATGTTCGTGGAAGACAAGTATCTTCTGATCGTCAACGCCTCCAATACCGATAAGGACCTGGCACATTTTGACCGGTACCTTCCGCAATATGACTGCAAGATCACTAATGTTACGGATGTTTACTCTTCCATCGCTGTTCAAGGACCCGATACCGACAAGATTCTGATGACTATGTCCGGTGGCGCACCCATTACTGGTCCCAAGAAGAACGATCTGGGTACGGTAATTCTGGAAGGTCACACTGTCCAGGCTTCCCGTACCGGTTATACCGGTGAGCCCATCGGTTATGAGTTGTTCATTCCGGCAACGGAAGTGAATTGGCTGTGGAACCGCCTGATTGAATTGGGTGCCCATCCCATTGCCCTGGGTGCCCGGGATACCCTCCGTTTGGAAGCCGGTCTGCCTCTTTACGGTCACGAAATGGGGCTGGATGCATCCGGCGCAGATATGCCCATTTTTGCTGTTTCTCTGGCTCGTTTTGCTGTGAATTTCGCAGAGCAGAAGGGTGAGTTTGTGGGAAAGGCTGCCCTGGAAACTCAGAAGGCTTTCGTAGAGAAGAAGATCGTAGCCATTCGTCTTGCAGACCGGGGCGTAATGCGTGCCGGCATGGAAGTCTATCGGGGTGACGAACATATTGGCTGGATCACCAGTGGTACTATGGTGCCTTACTATGAGTTTGACGGTGAGGAACCGACCGATAAAACCGGGAAACGTTCCATTGGTTTTGCCTATGTGAAGTCTGACATTTCCGTTGGTGACACTGTACAGATCGATGTGCGCGGCAAGCGGCTGAAGGCTGCAGTTGTTCAGCGTCATATGCGTCAGGACCTGCCTCCTTACGGCAGAGCAGAAGTATAATTCATCTTTTGTAATTCACCCCAATGGGGAAAATATAAATATATCGGAGGAAATGATTATGAATTATCCCAATGAATTGAAGTATACCAAGTCCCATGAGTGGATCCGTATGGACGGTGATGTTGCATACATCGGTATTTCTGATTTTGCGCAGGATGCTCTGGGTGATGTGGTGTTCATCGAACTGCCCGCTCCCGGCGATCTGGTGGAAGCCGGCGAACGTTTTGGCGATGTGGAATCCGTTAAGGCAGTTTCTGAGCTGATTTCCCCCGTGTCCGGTGTCATTTGCGAAGTCAATGACGGTCTGGAGGATACCCCCGAAGAACTGAACAGCGACCCCTATGGTGCCTGGATCATCAAGGTTGAAAACATCACCGGTGAAGAAGAACTGCTCGACGCCGCGGCTTACGCTGCTTTCTGCGCTGAGGAGGGCTAATCATGGGCAGCTATATTCCTTCCACTCCTGAGGAACGGTTGGAAATGCTGCGCAGCCTGGGCCTTGCTTCTTATGAAGATCTTTACGCCGATGTTCCTGAGCAGATGCTGCTCCGGAATGGGCTGAATATTCCTGCTGGCCTCAGTGAATTTGAGGTTCATCAGAAAGTCAGCGCTATGGCTGCGAAAAACCGTGTTTTCTCAACCGTCCTTCGGGGTGCCGGTGCTTATGATCACTATATCCCCTCTATTGTAAAGTATATCCCCGCAAAGGAAGAATTCCTTACCGCCTATACCCCTTACCAGGCTGAAATGAGCCAGGGCATTCTGCGTTCTATTTTCGAGTATCAGACCATGATCTGTGAACTGACCGGAATGGATGTTTCCAATGCGTCTGTATATGACGGCGCCACTGCTGCTGCAGAGGCTGCCGCCATGTGCCGTGACCGGAAGCGCCGTGTAACCGTGATTTCCGGTGCGGCCCATCCCGATACCATCCAGACGGTGAAAACCTACTGCTACGGTACCGGTGACGAGCTGCGGATCGTTCCTGCCAAGGATGGCAAAACGGATATGGAACAGCTTAAGGCATCTCTGGGTCCCGATGTGGCCTGCGTTTACATTCAGCAGCCCAACTACTACGGCCTATTTGAAGAAGCCGAAGAAATCGGTGTTTTGACCCATCAGGCAGGCGCCATGTATGTCATGGGCTGCAATCCCATTTCGCTTGCCATCACCAAGACTCCCAGGGAGTGCGGCGCCGATGTGGCCGTAGGCGAAGCGCAGCCTTTGGGCATGCCTCTTAGTTATGGCGGACCTTACCTGGGCTATATGGCCACCACAGACAAGCATATGAGAAAGTTGCCCGGCAGAATCGTGGGCGAAACCCTTGACAACAGAGGTAATAAGGCCTATGTGCTGTCCCTGCAGGCCCGTGAGCAGCATATCCGCCGGGAAAAGGCCAGCTCCAATATTTGCTCCAACCAGGCGCTTTGCGCCCTCACCGCGTCTGTCTATATGGCTGCAATGGGTCCCGGCGGTATGGCACAGGCTGCAAAACTCTCCATGTCCAAGGCCCATTACTTTGCCGGTGAACTTTGTAAGATCCCCGGTGTTTTCATGAAATATTCCGGCGTTTATTTCCATGAGTTCCTTACCGTTCTGCCCAAAGTAGACGAAGTGCTCGTCGCGCTTGAAAAGGCCGACATCCTGGGTGGTCTTCCGGTGGAAGACGGCATTCTCTGGTGCACCACCGAGAAAGTATCCAAAGAACAGATTGACAAAGCGGTAGCCATCGTGAAGGAGGTGCTGTGCGGATGAAGCTTATATTTGAAAAAAGTGTTCCTGGACGCGGCATGAAGTACCTGCCCGAGTGTGATGTGGAAGAAGTATCTCTACCCGAAAGCCTGGCCAGAACTGTGGCGCCCGACCTTCCTGAGATGAGTGAAACCGATGTATCCAGGCACTACACCGAGCTTTGCAAGCAGGTTCACGGTGTCAACTCCGGTTTCTATCCTCTAGGCTCCTGCACCATGAAGTATAATCCCCGTATCAATGAGGAAATGGCAGCCCTGCCCGGATTTACCGGCATCCATCCGCTTGCTCCAGCTCACACCACCGAAGGCTGCCGTGAAGTGCTGGCGACCGCCGGCAAGCTGCTGTGCGAGATTACCGGTATGGACGATATGACCTTCCAGCCTGCTGCCGGTGCCCATGGCGAATTCACCGGTGTACTTCTCATTAAGCAGTACCATGATGCCCGCGGTGACAGCAAACGCGACAAGATCATTGTTCCGGACTCTGCCCACGGCACCAACCCTGCCACTGCGGCAATGTGCGGATATAAGATTGTAAATATTCCTTCTGCACCCAACGGCTGCGTGGACCTGGATGCGCTGAAGGCTGTTTTGGGTGATGATTCCGCCGGTCTGATGCTGACGAATCCCAATACTGTGGGTATCTTTGATGAGAACATTCTGGAGATCACCCGGCTTGTCCATGAAGCAGGCGGTCTTTGCTACTATGACGGTGCCAACCTGAATGCCGTTATGGGCGTGGTTCGGCCTGGCGATATGGGTTTCGACTGCATCCACCTGAATCTGCACAAGACCTTCTCTACGCCTCACGGCGGCGGTGGTCCCGGCAGCGGCGCCGTGGGCTGCAAGGCACATCTTGCCAAGTTCCTGCCGAGGTCCGCGTCCATGGATCACAGTGATGCCATCCAGGTTCGCTCCTTTGCTGGTAACTTCCTAGTAGTTGTGAAGGCTATGACCTATATTCTTACGTTGGGTAAGGAAGGTATTCCCGAAGCAGCTCAGAATGCGGTTCTGAATGCAAACTATCTGCTCAGTAAGATCAAGGGTACCTTTGAGCCTGCCTTTGACAGAATCTGCATGCATGAGTTCGTTCTTGACCTGAGCAAATTTAAGAAGGAAACGGGTGTTTCTGCTTTGGATGTGGCAAAGACTCTGATCGATTACGGAATGCACCCTCCCACGATGTACTTCCCGCTGATCGTCCATGAGGCATTGATGCTGGAGCCTACAGAGACGGAAAGTCCCGAAACCCTGGACAAGGCTGCTGAAATCTTCAGAAAACTCTATGCTTTGGGCCGTGAGGATCCCGAGTATATGCACGGATCTCCTCACAATGCCCCCATCGGACGTCCCGATGAAGTGCGTGCTGCCAGAACCCCTGTTCTGCGCTATCGCCGTTCCTGAAAACAAAAGTACGGATCCGCTGTTTGGCGGATCCGTATTTTTAGCCTATTTCAATGGCCCAATTATTTGTGTATTCTTCTCCGGGATTAAGCTTCAGCAAGCTGGGCTGATTTTCGAACACTGTCTTATCGCCATCTAAAGAAGGAAGGGTTGCCCAGGGTTCAATACAGAGGAAAGGCGCATCCTTATGAATGACTTGCCAGAAACCAATATAGGGCATATCCGGATAGTAAACGGTGATTCGGTGGTTTTCTTTGAGATTCTCCAAAACAACCTTGCTGCCGGTATTTTTCAGTACAATGGCGTCATTCAAAAACAAATCACGGTACAGCCGGATGGTGGTACCGTTTTCAAGAGGGTAGTGGGGAACGGTTCCGTTTACAAAACCTTTATCAGAGAAAGTAATTTGCTCGGCATCACACTTGTTTGCGAAGTGCAGGCTGTAGTCCTCAAATGTGCCGGGAAGAAGAAATCCGGGGTGGGCGCCGATTCCGAATATCATGGACTTATCATCCTGATTCTGAACCCAGTATTCCACATTCAAACGGTTTCCGGAAAGCTGGTAGGTGACACGGAACTCAAAGGAACGAGGAAACATTGAGAAGGTTTCTTCATCACTTTGAAGTGCAAAGGTCATGCTCGTCTCGCTTTTTTGAATCAGCATAAAGATGGACGCAGGTGCAAAGCCGTGTTTTGGCATGGGATAAGTTTTACCGCAATACTCATATTCCTGATTAACGGTGCGTCCCACAAAAGGAAAGAGAACAGGGGAGTGCCGTCCCCAAAAAGCGGGGTCTGCAGTCCAAATGTATTCAGTGCCGTTTGTCCCCAAAATGGATTGGAGTTCTGCACCTTTCTCGCTGGCAGTAACGGTAAACAGATCGTTTTGAATGGTATGCAGCATAGTTGTTCTCCTTTGCTGTTTTTTGTTTATTATAGCATATTCCTGAGAGTCCTTCAAGTTCTTTTCAAGTCATACAACCGCCGGTTTCGCTTTTCTTTTTCCTGAAAAATCATATTTTTATGGAAAAAACTATTGACTAACAGGGATAGTTGTGTTAGAATTAATCGGCTTAAAAAAGGTGAGTCCTCTGCGGCGGCCGGGATCCATATCCCCGGGGAAAACGACGCATGAACGCCCAAGATTAAGGAGGATATAGATATGGATTTGGTTAAGGCTCTGTCCAGCCAGTACATGAAGGCTGAACTGCCCGAAATGCGTGTGGGTGACACCGTGCGCGTTCACGTTCGCATCAAGGAAGGTTCCCGTGAGAGAATCCAGGTGTTCGAGGGTACCATCATCGCCCGCAAGCACGGTGGCATCGGTGAGACCATCACTGTTCGCCGCGTAAGCTATGGCGTTGGCTGTGAGAAGGTTTTCCCCGTGCATTCTCCCCGCGTAGCTGACGTGGAGACTGTTCGTAAGGGCAAAGTTCGCCGCGCTAAGCTGTACTACCTGCGTGGTCGCTTCGGCAAGGCTGCCAAGATCAAGGAAAAGGTCTAATCAATTTTACCATAAAAAAAGAGGGGAAACCCTCTTTTTTTATTTGCCAATTTTCCGTTTGGTACTTTTCTTTAGTGGTAAAATTGTGTATAATGTTATGAAATACGAGGAGGGGGATTTATCCGGTGGCATCATTTGAAGAACAGCAGAAGAATCAGGAGAGCCGTTCTGTTTCTTTTCGTAACATCACAATAAACATTGTTGCTTACTTGCATGATTTGAGTTATCTGGTTGCTGCCATGATGATTCTGTTCCTGGTTTTTTTCCGGGTGGTCGTGGTTTCAGGTCCTTCCATGAATAACACACTGATCAATGGAGATTATCTCCTTTTGGTAAGCAGTACATTGTATTCTGAGCCAAAACAGGGCGATATTATTGTTGCCAGCAAGGATTCCTTTGAAGATGGAATTCCAATCGTGAAACGTGTAATAGCGACAGAAGGGCAAACCGTTGACATTGTTGACGGCATTGTTTATGTGGACGGAATTGCCATGGATGAGCCTTACGCCATGGGTATTACCAGACAGAATGCCGGCACCGTATTTCCTCTGACGGTGAAAGAAGGATTTGTCTTTGTTATGGGTGACAATCGGGAAGTATCTATGGACAGCAGAAATCCCCTGGTAGGACAGCTTGATCGCCGTGAAATACTTGGTAAAGCCTTCTTCCTGTTCCTTCCCGGCGAAGATTATACCAATACAAGAGATTTTACAAGAATCGGAGGGCTTCACTGATGCAGGACAAAATGAATATTCAGTGGTACCCCGGCCATATGACCAAGACCCGCCGTCAGATTGAAGCGGATCTGAAGCAGGTGGATGCGGTCTGCGAAATTGTGGATGCCCGTATCCCTGTTTCCAGCAGAAACCCGGATATTGACTCTATTTTTGGCAACAAGCCCCGGATCATTGTGCTTAACAGAATGGACCTTGCCGACCCGGAAGCTACCAAGCGATGGGCAGCGTATTTCCGGTCCAAGGGTATGGCAGTGGTGGCAACGGATTGCAAGAGTCGCCGTGGTATTGGTGATTTTCAGCCCGCTGTTCGTCTGCTTCTGAAAGAGCGCCTGGAACGGGACGCTGCCAAGGGAATGCATCGCCCCATTCGCGTGATGATTGTAGGGATTCCCAATGTGGGCAAGTCCACCCTTATCAATCAGATATCCGGAAGAAAGGGCGCAAAAGCCGAAAACCGCCCCGGCGTTACCCGCGGCAAGCAGTGGGTGACAGTGGACAGCGGACTTCTGTTATTGGATACTCCCGGTATTTTGTGGCCCAAGTTTGATGACCCGGATGTAGGCATGAAGCTTGCTTACACCGGTGCCGTCAAAGAGGGCGTTATTGACATTGAAGAACTGGCCTGCCATCTGATGGAGCTTCTTAATCTGTATTACCCCAAAACCCTTTTGGACCGTTACGGAATTGAGTTCCCTGCGGGCACACCCGGTTATGAAATCCTGGAAGGCGCCGGAAAGAAGAGAGGATTTCTTCTCGCCCGTGGCGAAATTCATACGGAACGTATGGCAAAAGTGCTTCTTGATGAATACCGCAGCGGTAAACTCGGAGAATTTACTTTGGAAATGCCGGAGGATATGGTATGAGTGAAGTAAATATGTGGGAAATTGAGCAGTCTTTCTTTGAAAAGGGTTATACTGTGATCTGCGGCGTGGACGAAGCAGGTAGAGGCCCCTTGGCCGGCCCTGTGTGCGCAGCGGCAGTGATTCTGCCTGCTGATGCGGATATTCCCGGTCTCAACGACAGTAAGAAGCTTTCCGACAAGAAAAGACGGGAACTTTTTCCCGTAATTAAAGAAAAAGCCCTTGCTTTCGGCATTGGCCTTGCTTCCCATGAAGAAATTGATGAAATCAATATTCTGCAGGCAACCTTTCTCGCCATGCAGCGTGCCATCGAACAACTTAAAATAAAACCCATTCTTGCGCTGGTGGACGGAAACCGAAGCACAGACTTCGGAATTCCCGTTCAAACCGTTGTTCACGGTGACAGCCTCAGCGCCAGCATTGCCGCTGCATCTATTCTGGCAAAGGTGACCCGTGATGATATTATGGAAGCCATGGCTCTGGAATACCCCGGATACGGATTTGAGATACATAAGGGATATGGTACCAAGGCCCATTACGAAGCCCTTCGTATCCAGGGCGCCTGTGCCATTCACCGCAAAACCTTTCTGAAGAAGTTCTATGGGGAGAAATAATCTGGCGGGCGCCTGGGGCGAACAAATCGCAGCGGAGTATCTGCGTAGGAAGCGCTATACTGTTCTGGCTGCGGGGTACAGAAGCCGGGTGGGGGAAATCGACCTGATCGTCACCGATCGAAAACACCTTATTTTTGTGGAAGTGAAGCTTCGCAAGAGCGACCGTTTTGCCCAGGCTATGGAGTTTGTGGACAGCAGGAAGCAACAACGTCTCCGTTCTACTGCAGGAATCTATTTGGCCCAAAACCCCACGGAGCTGCCTTGTCGTTTTGATGTTATTGAAATCTATGCGCCTGATGGCGTAGCCACTGCGAAACCCATTATCAATCATTTGGAGGATGCATTTCAATGAATTTTCCTGTATTTGACCTGCATTGTGATACTGCACTGGCCATTCTGGGTAAGAATTTTTACGCCGATGGCAGCCTGAAAAAGAATAACTTCCATATTGACCTGGAACGGGCCGGTACGCTCCCTGGTTATGCCCAGTGTTTTGCCTGTTTTACCACGCCATTGGAAAAACTTCCCGGAAGATTCACTGTGGAAGATATGTTTGAAAGAGAAATGTCTGTACTGATGCGGGAACTAAACGCATACGCCGATGTGATTCGCCAGGCCTTTACCTGTGATGATATTGTGGCAAACCGGAATACCGGTACCATGTCTGCAATTTTAACCATTGAAGGTCCTGCGGGTTTTGGGTTTGATCCGGAGCTTCTGGAGAATCTGTCCCAAATTGGCTTCCGTATGACCACCCTTGGCTGGAATGAACAGAACCCTCTGACCGGCTCCCATAAAACCGGTGGTGGCTTGACCGACAGAGGTCGCGCTTATGTGAAAGCCGCCCAGAGCAACGGCATGATCGTGGACGTGAGCCACATCAGCGACGAGGGATTCTGGGATATTATGAAAATAACACAGGCACCTGTGATTGCCTCTCACTCCAACAGCCGTGCGGTGTGCGATCACAGCAGAAATCTAACGGATGATATGTTCCGGGCCATTTGCGAAACCGGCGGTGTTGCGGGACTGAATCTTGCCACGTACTTCCTGGGGGATAATTGTACCCTGGATACCGTCTGCGACCATGTGCTTCACTGGGTGGAGCTGGATCCCGAAGCGAAGCATATCTCCCTCGGCGGAGATTTGGACGGCGTGGACAAGCTTCCTGAGGGCTTTAACGGTATTCAGGATTATCCCAAGTTGGCTGAAAAGCTTCTGGAACGGGGCCTTTCTCAGCAGATGGTAATGAATATTTTCTGGAATAACGCATTAGGAGTGATGCAGCAGTGCTGTATGTAACCACCAGAAACAAAAGTGATGCCTATACTGCCCACAATACCCTGACCCGGGACCGTGGCGCTGACGGAGGTCTGTTCGTCCCATTCCAGCTTCCTCAGCTGAGCAGTGAGGATATTTACGGCTTGAAGGATAAGACCTTCGGCCAGTGTGTAGCAGATATTCTGAACCTTTTTTTCTCCGCCAGATTGGACGGATGGGACGTTGATTTCTCCATTGGACGATATCCTTCCAAGCTGGTTCCTATGAATCACAAAATGATCATCGGAGAAATCTGGCACAATCCTGATTGGGACTTTGCCAGAATGGTTCGGAATCTGGCAGGGCGGATTCGGGGCAACGATGATACAGAAGGTGTCCCCAGCAACTGGGCCTGGATCGCCATCCGGATTGCGACGCTTTTTGGCCTCTATGGGGAACTGATGCGCCAAGGCATGACAGATCCTGATAAGAAGCTGGATGTATCCGTCAATGCTGGTGATTTCGGTGCACCTATTTCCCTTTGGTATGCCAGAGAAATGGGTCTACCCATTGGAACGATTATCTGCGCCTGTAACGAAAACAGTGCTGTTTGGGATCTTCTTTACCACGGATCCCTCAGAACCGACACTCTGGCTGTCAGTACCAATACTCCTGAAAACGATGTCAGCATCCCTGTGAATCTGGAGCGGCTGATCTGCGGCGTTCTGGGGCACAATGAGGCCATTCGTTTTCATCATTGCTGCGAAGAAGGGCGCGCGTATACGCCCGCGGAGGAATGTGTCATCAAACTCCGCAAGGGGATCTATTCCGCCGTTGTCAGCAGCAGTCGTATGGAATCCATCATTTTTAACGTATACCGCAGCAGTACCTATTTGCTGGGACCTTATTCGGCTCTGGCTTACGGTGCCCTGCAGGACTTCCGGACCGGAGTAGGGGAGAGCAGAACAGCCATGATTCTGACGGAGCGTGGACCGATTTGTTCCGCTGCCACTGTTGCAAAATCCCTTGGAATTACCGTTCAGGATCTGAAAGAGCGAGTCAGCAAACGATAAACAATCATCGGAGGTTCTCTTATGTCTTTATATGCCATCGGTGATTTACACCTGTGTCTTGGGGCACCGAAACCAATGGATGTGTTCGGTGGTGCCTGGACCGGATATATGGAAAAGCTGGAGCAGGGCATTTCCTGCATCGGTGAAAATGATACCACTGTGTTGCTGGGGGATCTTTCCTGGGCGTTGGATCTTCAGAATGCAAAGGCGGATTTTGCCTGGATCGACCGGATTCCCGGAAAAAAGATCATTCTTAAAGGCAACCATGATTATTGGTGGAGCACCGTTTCGAAGTTTAATCAGTTTTGCAATCAGAACGGTTTTAGCAATCAGTTCATTTTGAATAACAACCATTTTGAATATGAAGGCTTTGCTATTTGCGGAACACGGGGTTGGTTTTTTGAAGAAGAGAAAAGCGGTCAGCACGACGAAAAGGTATTCAAACGGGAACTGATCCGTCTGGAAACCTCCTTGCAGTCCGCAGGGGACTTGTCTAAAATCGTTTTCTTACATTATCCGCCCAGATATAAAGGATACATCTGTGAGCCAATTGTGGAGCTGCTGCATCGCTATGGTGTTCGGCAGTGCTTCTACGGCCATTTGCACAGTGCCAGCCATGCCTTGGCGGTAGAAGGTCTATGGGATGGGATCGAATACCGTTTGGTGTCGTCAGATCGGTTGGATTTTCGACCTTATTGTGTAATTTCATAAAGTTTTTTAATAAAAAGAGTGGACAAACCAAGGGTTTTCTGCTAGAATATAGCGGTTGGAAATTTTTATTATCAGGTGCCGGACCATCCGGCCCGAATTTAGGAGGATATAAACTATGACTGTTAAGAGCGTTGAGAGAAAGGGCAATCAGGCCACTGTTGTCGTTGAAATCGACAAGGAACTGATGGAGTCCGGCAACAACAAGGCTTACATGAAGGCCCGCAAGAGCATCATGATCCCCGGCTTCCGTAAGGGCAAGGCTCCCCGAAAGATGATCGAGGCTATGTACGGCGCCCATGTGTTTTACGAAGATGGTCTTGAGGAGATCTTCCCCGAGATCTACCAGTTCGCCATTGCTTCTCAGGAAGGCTTCAAGGCCATCGGCCGTCCCAGCCTCACCGACATGAACATTGACGACAACAACATTGTTACTCTGACCCTGACCACCGAGGTTTACCCCGAGGTCACTCTGGGCGAGTACAAGGGCCTGGAAGTGGAAAAGGCTGAGGCCGTTGTTACCGATGCCGAAGTGCAGGCTGAGCTGGATCGCATGGCTCAGAACGTTGCTGTTACCGAGACCGTTGAGCGTGCCGCTGAAATGGGCGACACTGCTGTGATCGATTTCGAAGGCTTTGAGAACGGCGTTCCCTTTGACGGCGGCAAGGGCGAGAACCATAACCTGGTTCTGGGCTCCGGCAGCTTCATCCCCGGCTTTGAGGAGCAGGTTGTTGGCATGAGTGCAGGCGAGGAGAAGGATATCGAACTGACCTTCCCCGAGGATTACCATGCTGCTGATCTGGCAGGCAAGGCTGTTGTGTTCCATGTGAAGCTTCATGCCGTGAACGTTACCAAGGTTCCCGCTCTGGATGACGAGTTTGCCAAGGATGTTTCCGAGTTCGAGACTCTGGAAGAGCTGAAGGCCGACATCCGTGCCAAGGCCATGGAGAAGGCTCAGAAGCAGATCAACACCGCTTTTGAGAACGCCGCCGTGGAAAAGGCTGCTCAGAACACCACCGTTGAAATGCCTGCTGCTCTGATCGAGTCTGAGCTTGACAATCAGATGGAGCGCTTCGCTTATCAGCTGCAGATGAGTGGCTACTCCGTGGAGCAGTACGCTCAGATGATGGGTGGCGACATGAACACCCTGCGTAATGCATTCCGTCCCGCTGCTGAGAAGCAGGCCCGTGTCAATGTGACCCTGGCCAAGATCATCGAGGTGGAAGGCATCACTGTCAGCGACGAAGAGATTGCTGCCGAGTACGAAGAACTTGCCAAGTCCTACTCCATGGAAGTGGACAAGATCAAGTCCATGGTTCCCGTGGAAGAAATCAAGAGCAGCCTGGAGACCCGTAAGGCTGTGAAGGTCATTGTTGATTCTGCTGTTGCAGTTGCCCCCAAGAAGGCTGAGGCAGAAGAGGAATAACCTTCCTTCCGAATGGTTAGAATGTTTTAGACCCAGAAAGGAGATCTGACCATGAGTTTTATTCCCTATGTTGTTGAGCAGACCAGCCGCGGCGAACGCAGCTATGACATTTTTTCCCGTCTGCTGAATGACCGAATCATTTTCCTGTCCGAGGAAGTTAACGACACCACTGCAAGCCTCATCGTGGCACAGCTGCTGTACCTGGAGGCACAGGACCCGGATAAGGATATTCAGTTTTATATCAACAGCCCCGGTGGCAGTGTGACTGCCGGTATGGCCATTTACGACACCATGCAGTACATTAAGTGCGATGTGGCTACCATCTGTGTCGGTATGGCTGCTTCTATGGGTGCATTTTTGCTGAGCGCCGGCACCAAGGGCAAGAGAATGGCTCTTCCCAATGCTGAGATTATGATTCATCAGCCTTCTGCCGGCACCCAGGGTCAGATTACTGACATGGCCATTCATATGAAGCGTCTGGAAACCATCAAGGCCCGCATGAACCGGATTATGGCTGAGAATACCGGTAAGACGGTGGAAGAGGTTACTGCCGCCTGTGAGCGCGACAACTTCATGACCGCGGAAGAAACCCTTGCCTTTGGCCTTGTGGACCGCGTACTGGATCGTCATTAACAGAAAGGCGGTAAAGGTTCATGGCAAACAAAGATGAGATGCCGATTCGCTGCAGCTTTTGCGGTAAGCGCGAAAATCAGGCTCGTCTCATTGCCGGACCCGACGCATATATCTGTTTTGATTGCGTTCAGGCCTGTAATGAAATCCTTCGCGAGGAGATGTCTTTTGAGGAAGACGGCTCCATCACAGCACCGGACCACATCCCGACCCCCATGGACATTAAAAAGTACATGGACACCTATATTATCGGTCAGGAAGATGCCAAAATTGCCCTCGCCGTTGCGGTCTACAATCACTACAAGAGAATTTACTTCTCCGAGCAGAGCGATGTGGAGCTTCAGAAGAGCAATATTCTTTTGATTGGCCCCACCGGTTCCGGTAAAACACTTTTTGCGCAGACTCTGGCCCGGATCCTGAATGTGCCTTTTGCCATTGCCGATGCCACCACTTTGACAGAAGCAGGTTATGTGGGTGACGATGTGGAGAACATTCTCCTGCGGCTCCTGCAGGCAGCCAACTATGATGTGGAACTTGCCGAACACGGTATTATCTACATCGATGAGATGGATAAGATCGCCAGAAAGAGCGAAAACACCTCCATCACCAGAGATGTATCCGGCGAAGGCGTTCAGCAGGCACTGCTTAAGATTCTGGAAGGCACTGTTGCGGGCGTTCCTCCCCAGGGTGGACGCAAGCACCCTCAGCAGGAAACCATCCCCATCAACACCACCAACATCCTCTTTATTTGCGGCGGCGCTTTCGACGGTTTGGATAAGATTATCGAAGCCAGAACCGACCGTTCTGCAATCGGTTTTGATGCACCGGTTCAGAGCAAGAAAATGAGGGATCTAGGCAAGCTGTTTGCTATGGTGGAGCCTGACGACCTGATGAAATACGGTATTATTCCCGAACTGGTAGGCCGTATGCCCGTGATCACATCCCTTCAGGATTTGAAGAAGGAAGACCTGATCCGGATTCTTGTGGAGCCTAAGAATGCTCTTACCCGTCAGTATCAGGCACTTTTTGAAATGGATCATGTGGAACTGGAATTCGAATCCCTTGCTTTGGATGCAGTAGCCCAGAAGGCCATTGATCGCCAGATTGGTGCCCGAGGTTTGCGTGCAGTAATGGAGCAAATTATGACCAAGATCATGTTTGTGATTCCTTCTGATCTGACCATTAAAAAAGTAGTGGTCACCCGGGACTGCGTCAACGGTGCTGAACCCATCATCATTCGTGACCCCTCGAATCCCCGCCCTAAGCCGGGCAGTAATAACTAGTCATGCAGAAGGGGGTAGTTTAACTACCCCCTTCTTTGCCCAAAGGAGACCCTATGAGCGAAATCTATGTTACAACGAAAATGCCGATTCTGGCCCTGAGAGGCATGACCGTCTTCCCGGACCAGACCGTTCATTTTGATATTGGCCGCGTCAAATCCGCTTTGGCGCTGGAACGGGCCATGAAGAATGATCAGATTCTCTACCTGGTGCCCCAAAAGGACATCAACGACGATGACCCTGATCTTTCCCGCCTTTGCAAAATCGGCACCGTAGCCAAGGTGAAGCAAATCCTGAAATCTCAGGGCGAGAATATCCGGGTCCTCGTGACCGGTCTTTACAGAGCGAAAATCACAGAAATGGCTCAGACCGAGCCTTTTCTCTGCGGTACCGTTGAAAAAGTTCCCGAAACCGCTGTATCTGACACCCTGAAAGGTCGGGCTTTGAGAAGAGAAGCAACCAGTCTGTACTCTTCTTATCTGGAATTTGCGGAACGCCCCTCCCAGGCTGTTCAGCTGAAGATCATGTCCTCCGAAAGCTGCAGCTATGTGGCAGATACTGTTGCCCAGCACTCCGGCATCGACTATAAAGAAAAGGCGAAGCTGCTGGCTGTTTTGAATCCTATGCGCCGCCTGGAACTGGTGATTCATCTTCTGCAGGAAGAGCTTCTTATGATTCAGATGGAGGCAGAGATTCAGGATAAGACCAAAGCTCAGCTGGATCAGGATCAGAGAGATTACTATCTCAGGCAGCAGATGAAGGTTATTCGGGAAGAACTGGGAGAAGGGGAGGACCCCTCCGAACATTCCGAGTTTGAGCGGAAGATTCGCAAGTTGAATCTTCCCGAGGAAGTCAAAGAAAAGCTCATGAAGGATCTGCTCCGACTGAAAAAGCAGCCCTTCGGATCTTCTGAAGCTTCCGTTTTGAGAAATTACCTGGATACCGTTCTGGAAGTCCCCTGGAACGTGACCACCAAAGAGCGGGTTGATATTGAAGCCGCCAGAAAGATTCTGGAAAGCGATCATTTCGGCCTGCAGAAAGTCAAGGAGCGGATTCTGGAAACCATCGCCATTCGCAAGATGGCACCGGAAATGCCACCTCAGATTCTGTGTCTGGTTGGCCCTCCCGGTGTAGGTAAAACCTCCATTGCCTATTCCATCGCCAAGAGTCTGAACCGGAACATGGCCCGGATTTCCCTTGGCGGTGTCCATGATGAGGCAGAAATCCGCGGTCACAGAAAGACCTATGTGGGTGCCATGCCCGGTCGGATTGTTTCTGCCATTATTCAGGCCAAGAGCATGAATCCGCTGCTTCTTCTGGACGAAGTGGATAAGCTGGGTTCTGACTATCGCGGTGACCCCAGTGCTGCGCTGCTGGAAGTTTTGGATGCTGAGCAGAACAAAACCTACCGGGATCACTTCCTGGAAATTCCCGTGGATCTCAGTGATGTGCTGTTTATCACCACGGCCAACACCACCGACACCATTCCCAGACCGCTTCTGGACCGTATGGAAATCATCGAATTGGGGTCTTATACGGACGAAGAAAAGCTGATGATCGCCAAAAAACATCTGATTCCCAAGCAACTTGGCAAGCACGGCCTGAAAAAGAAGCAGATTCGCATTACCGATGATGCCATTCGGGAAATAATTCAGTGCTATACCAGGGAATCCGGTGTCAGAACATTGGAGCGGAGAATCTCTGAAATCTGTAGAAAAGCAGACGTGATGATTCTTGGGGCTGAGGAACCTGAAAAGATCACCGTCAGCGGTAAGAATCTGGAAGAATTTCTGGGTGTGCGTAAGTATCTTCCCGATCGTTTGCCTGGTTCCGACCAGGTGGGCCTTGTGACCGGACTTGCCTGGACTTCCGTGGGTGGCGAAACCCTCGAGGTGGAAGTTGCCGTGATGGATGGCTCCGGAAAACTGGAACTGACCGGCAATCTGGGCGATGTAATGAAGGAATCCGTCCATGCAGCCCTCAGTTATATCAGAGCCAATTGTGCTCGTCTGGAAATCCCTGCTGATTTCTATAAGACCAAAGACATTCATGTGCACTTCCCTGAGGGTGCAGTCCCCAAGGACGGTCCCTCTGCCGGTGTGACGGTTTGTACTGCCATTGTGTCTGCGCTTACCGGTACAACGGTTCGCAGGGAAGTGGCCATGACCGGTGAAATCTCTATCCGTGGACGGGTGCTTCCCATCGGCGGTTTGAAAGAAAAGACCATGGCCGCCCTTCGGCATGGTGTTCGCACCGTGATCATTCCCAAGGCCAATGAACGGGATCTGAGCGAAATTGATCCCGTGGTTCGCAGATCCCTGAACTTCATTACGGCCGAGACCATCGAAACCGTGTTGGAAGCCGCTCTGAACCGCAAACCGGAAGTGGTTTCTCCGGAAGTTCCTGTCATTCCCGTTGATACGAAGTCCCAGGGAAGAAAGCCTGGCATCCGTCAGTGAGGTGCCCAATGAACTTTAATAATGTCGAATTCTTAATTTCTGCTGCCGCGCCCAAGAGCTTCCCGGGAAACCGACTCCCCGAAATTGCGTTTGCCGGAAAGTCCAATGTGGGTAAATCCTCTGTCATCAACCGGATTCTGAACCGCAAAAACTTTGCCCGGGTCGGGGACAAACCGGGTAAAACCATCCATGTTAACTACTTTGTGGTGGACAAAAAGTGCTACTTTGTGGACCTTCCGGGTTATGGATACGCCAAGGTTTCCCAGGCTGAAAAAGACCGCTGGAGTAAACTGATGGAAGATTATTTCGCCTCCGACCGGATTGACCTGGGCATTCTGATTGTTGACTCCCGTCACCGTCCCACCATGAACGACATTACCATGGCCCGTTGGTTTATTGACAGTGGTTGTCCCTTTGTCGTGGTTGCCAACAAGCTTGACAAGCTGAAAAAGAGCGAAATCGAGCCTAATTTGCTGGCGATTCGTCAGGACCTGGAGCTTCCCGAAAATTGCGTTTTAATTCCCTTCTCCGCAGAAAAGGGAATTGGAAAAGACGAACTTGTAAAAATGATTTTGGGTGCCATTAAGGAGTGATCCAATGATTCTGGAATTCGCCGATTGGGTATTCAATGTGGATACGGATGCAACCCGGGAATTCTATTTTGAAGAATTTGAGAACCGATGCGAATGTAATTTCTGCAAGAATTTTTTTGCAACGGTGGATATGTTCTACCCGGATTTGCGGCATTTTCTTGGGAAATTTCACATCGATCCCGGTGTGCCGGAAGCATTGCTCCCGTTTCGTCCCACACTGTATCAGGCATCCTATTATGCCGTAGGTAAAATTCTGAGATATGGCTCCGTTCCTATTCAAATCAACGGTGTGCCTATCACTGCGGAAGACGGCGAGCCTCAGAATACCATTTTGCTTCATATCGGACTGATGGAACTTCCCTGGGTAATCGATCAGGATCCTTCCGCAGAGCGCACTCCTGCGTCTATGGGTGATTTCTTTACATCCGTCAGTGATGAAATGAGCCATACATTATCATAAAAAAGTCACAGCAGATTCCCTCTGCTGTGACTTTTTATTGGCGGCTTAAGCCAAATAAACCCCCGGTTCTACCGGGCGGAATAAAGACTTTAGTATATGAAAGAATAACCTCCAATGATAGAATGGTAAAGGTTTGGCGACCGCATTATCAGATATCAAAGGAGGTTATAAACATGGAGAAAAATACAGTAAATCACAGTGCGCATTCCACA